>JAITSE010000009.1 GCA_031288005.1 Treponema sp. | reverse complement strand
TCTCTTGGAGTTTTTTGACTTCCTTCGCGAATGTGAACTTTTTTTGAGAGGTCAAAAAACTCCCCGCATTGATTTCAGGACGGCTGGTTCCACGGGATAAATCCGGGGAGTTTTGCGGGTTGGACTAGAGCGGCCCTTGGGGGCCGCTTGAAAACCCCTAAGCAATCTTGAGACCTCCGGTCTCAAGATTGCCTGATTGCAAAGCACCGGGCTGCAAGCGCTGCGCGGTTGCTTAAGGCCCGGCTTCTTCTTTAATTATGGACTTTAGCCCCGGGAACCGCTAAGCAATTTCACCCGCGAAATTGCACTGAAGTTTGTAAAGCTCCGCGTAAATCCCGCCAAGGCGTATAAGTTCTTCATGCCGGCCCTCTTCAACCAGACGTCCGCCTGAAAGGACCAGAATGCGCTCGGCGCGGCGGATTGTGGAAAGCCTGTGCGCGATGACCAGGGACGTACGGCCTGAGAGAACCCGCCGCAGGCCCAGTTGTATAAGCCGCTCCGTCCCGGTGTCCACGGAGCTCGTGGCTTCGTCCAGGATTACCACCGCGGGGTTGTGGGCAAGCACCCTGGCAAAACTGATGAGTTGCCGCTGGCCGGATGAAATATTAGACGCCCCTTCGGATAGGATTGTCCCGTAGCCTTGGGGAAGGCGCGAGATAAACTCATGGGCGTGTACGGCCCGGGCCGCCTCCTCAATCCGCTCTTCCTGCATGGGAAGGCCCAGGCTGATGTTCTCGGCCACGGTGCCTGAAAACAGAAACACTTCTTGCAGCACCGGCAGCACGGAGCGGCGCAGGTCTTCCAGGGGAATGTCCTGAATTGGAACGCCGTCAAGAAGGATGCTCCCCGCGTCTATGTCCCAGAGCCGGGCAAGAACGCTGGTGATCGTGGTCTTTCCCGCGCCGGTACAGCCCACAATTGCGGCCATCTCTCCGGGGTTTACGGCAAAAGACAAGCCCTTAAGAACCTCTTCACCCTTCCGGTAGGAGAAATGAACGTTCTCAAATTCGATGCGCCCCCTCACCGCGCCCTGAATCCGGCGTTTTCCCTCGTCGGGAATTCGCTCATTCGTGTCCAAGAGCTTAAAAATTCGTTCGCCCCCGGCCATAGCCGACTGAAGAAGGGTATATTTTTCCGCTATGTCCGTTACGGGCCCGTAAAACATCCCCATAAGGTTGATAAAGGCGATGAGCGCTCCCAGGGAAAGGGAAAGGTCCAGGACCATGTTGGCCCCCGCCGCGATGATGACCGCGGTCGTAAAGGTGGAAAACCACTCGACCATGGGCCGGAATGTGGCGAAGACGTAGATCTCTTTGATGCCGGCGTCCAGCAGTTCTTTGTTTCTGACGCCGAATTCATCAAGACTCCGCTCTTCACGCCGGAAAAGCTGGACCGTCTGAAGTCCGGAGAGACGCTCCGACAGATAAGAATTCACCCGGGACGAAGCGGCCCTCTGATTTCTGAAGGCGTCCCTGGCTTTGCGGCGGCTCACCGCGGTAATCGCCAGAACCGGCGGCAGGGTGCAGAAAACAACCAGGGCCAAGGCGGGTGAAAGGATGAAGAGGGTAACAAGTACGCCGGCCATCACCGAAAAGTCCTTGAGAAAAGCCACAAGGACGGAAGTGAAGAATTCGTTGACCGCCTCCACATCCCCCGTAAGGCGGGTTACGATGCGGCCCACCGGGTGGCGGGAAAGGAAAGCGGTTGACTGGGCCGCGGTTTTCTTAAAAAGATCAAGGCGCATATCATTCATTACCCGCTGGCCGATGAGAGTGGTGATCCAGTTTTGCGCCGCAGTGCAGAAGAATGCAAGGAGCAGAATGAGGAGGAGCAGAATGGATGCGCCCCCAAGCCGCTTCAGGTCCCGTCCCCTAAGGCTCAAGATTTCCCCTGGAGAAAGCGCGTAGAGATCCGCGGTTCTGACGGCCGCGGCCTCAGAGCCGCGGAGAAAAATTTCAGGGCGCGCCTCCATGACGGCTTCCGCGGGGTCCCTGCTTTCGCATTTAAAGGCGTACCACTTTTCGTCTGAAAGCAGGCCCGCCTCAAGAAGCTCCATCTCCGCCCGGCTTGAAAATTTCGTATCAGGCCCCTGGGACACGAAGAACATTCCCTGGATAAAAAGACCCCGTTTCAGCGCCAGCAGCCTGTCCAGGGCCGTCCGGGTTTCCCCGGAAAGCCCGCCGCGGGAAACGGCGTCCGGGACTTTCAGCGCCAGACTCCGCGCCAGGATCGTCCCGTCTATCGCCCTCTGCTCTATCACCGGGACAAGAAGTTCCCCCAGGGTGGAAAGCGCGAGGGCCGCGAGCATGACGACCGCAAGGAGTTTGTATGGAGCGAGATATGAGAGGATGCGCCGGACTATGCGCCCGTCGTAGCTTTTTACAATTTCTTCGGTTTCAAAATACTCAGCCATTACCGGCCTCTTCCGTCAGGTCCCTCTGTTCAAGCCTCTGTAGCGCGGCGGTCCTGGCGTATAAACCATCCTGGGCGGCCAGTTCCCCGGGGCTTCCGTATTCGACGATCCGGCCTCTGTCCAGGACCGCAATAAAGTCAGCGTTTCTCAAAGCCGGCACCCTGTGGGAGATAATCAGCGCTGTTTTGCCCCGGCGCTCCTCAAGAAGGGCGTCAAGCACAAGTTTTTCCGTCCCCGCGTCCACGGCGGAAAGAGAATCGTCCAGGATAAGGATTTCAGGATCGCCTATCACGGCCCGGGCAATAGCGGTCCTCTGTTTCTGCCCGCCTGAAAGGGTCAGACCCCGCTCGCCTATCAGAGTATCCCAGCCCTCCGCAAAGGAAGCCAGGTCCCGGTCTATCGCGGAAATCCCCGCAGCCTTCTGGAAAAGCTCCTCGTCTCCTGGACCTGCACCGTCAGCCGGCGGGCATGAGGGATCAAGACCGTAGAGAATGTTGCGTTTAATGGAGTCTGAAAAAAGATAGCTGTCTTGGGGACACACCCCAAAAAGGGCGCGCAGTTCCCGGAGATCCCAGTCCTCCACAGGGACACCCTTGACAAGGACGGTTCCAGCCGGCGGATCAATCATGCGGGGCAGCGTTTTTATCAATGTTGATTTTCCCGAACCCGTGGGACCCAGCAAGCCCAGAATGGTCCCCCGCTTTACAAGCAGACTCACGCCGTCAAGGGCGTCTCCGCCTCCGGGATACCTAAAACTTAAGTTCCGGATTTCCACCAGGGGAAGGTCAGAGTCTTCCCGGGGCCGCGCCGGGGCCGGGGAGGATAAAATTGAAGGCCGGTATTCCATCACCTCGTTTACCCGCCCAAGGCTCGCGGCGCCCCTCTGGATCATATTCACCATGAAGCCCGCGCCCATGAGGGGCCAAATAAGCATCTGGAAATATGAAAACAGAGCCGCAAGCTCCCCGGGACTCATGGCTCCCTCAATCACCCGCGCCCCTCCGGCAAGAAGCACTATCAGAGACGTGAGGCCCGCGAGAAAAGAAATCAGGGGGAAAAAGACCCCGTAAAGTTTAACCAGGGCCATGTTTGCCGCCTGATAATCGTCATTAACCGCGGCAAATTTCCGGATAAACCACCATTCCTTGACAAAAGACTTTACCACCCGGATCCCCGCAAAGGTTTCCTGAACCGTATCGCTCATGGCGGAGTAGATTTCATTGGCCCGGCGGAAACGATTTCCCGCAAGGCGGCCAAAAATGAGTATCAGCAGGGTAACCGGCGGCAGGGGAAGGACAGCAAGTAGGGCTGTCCCGGCATCCTGGGCAAAGATAATCGCCAGGATTGCCGCGGTCATTACCGTTCCGTCTATAAGAGCGACGAAACCCCAGCCTATGGCCATACGTATCTGGGATAGGTCGTTGACGGCCCTTGCCATAAGATCGCCTATTTTGTTTTTTTGATAAAAATCGAAAGAAAGGGTGAGGAGATGCTCAAAAAGCCGGCTCCGCATCTCCGCCTCTATGCGCCGGGAAGAACCGTGGATAAAGTAGCGCCACAAGAAGCGGCCCGCGCAGATGACCGTCATGGCCCCTATCATGGCAAGGGCGGGCAGCCCTGCCTGGCGCCACTCAAAATCCCCCAAAGAGATGATGTCTATGGCCCGGCGCAGGAACTGGGGAACAAGCATCTGTGCGGCGTCTATGATAAAAAGGCACAGCAGCCCGCCCAGGTACTGCCGCCTATAACGGCGAAGATAGGGCAGAACGGTCCTGAAGGCCAAAAGGGATGTTTTTTTCATTAAATTCGCTGTTTTATTTATCCCCTAGGGATGCTTTTTCGCCGCATTTCGTGAAGCCTCGCCCCGCTTTTTCAGATCCGATTCCAGTTTCGCGGACCAGCTGTCTATCTTTTTTTTCATATCTTCGGCCTCGTCCTTGTTGTCCAGAATAATATAGAACCGTCTGAGGACCCTCAGGAACTCTATTGCCAAACGAAAGTCATCGGCGTTGCTCGTGGAAAGCTCGTACCTCTCCCGGTAGCGGTCCGCGGCATGGGAAAGAAGGCGCGTCAAAATCCTCAAATGCCCCATAGCGGGCGCGTAAAAAGCGGAACGCGGATCCATGTAAACCACAATGTTTTTCATGTCCAGAATATTTTTCGTCGCCGCCGCGTAACGGCCCTCAAGTTCCACAAATGACCAGCGCCACTTGGAATTATCCCCGTAAGCCTCTTTCAAAAGTTGTATGGCTAGGCCGGCCTTTCGGACCAAATCGTAACGCTGAATGGGATCCATAGACTCTATCACAGCCGCTTTGTCTTTGTATTCGGAAAAAGCCGCGTCCACAAGGGTTCCAACAACCTGTTCCAGGTATATAACGCTCTTGTAGATGTATTTTCTGGCTTCATTCAGGGCGTCCTCGTTTTTTGTTTTCAGCATGACCAAAGAAACCCCGTTCATAACTATGCAGTGCGAAACCAGATCAAGCATATCCTCCGCCAGGGCAATGCGTTTGAAAGCCGCTCCGTCCGGGTCCAGATCAATAGCCTCGAGTTTTTCGTTTTCGCTTTTTAGGATGGACTCTATTGCCTCACGGTAAGGCGCAGTCTTCTCAAGATAAAGTTGACGTTCCCTGTCTGAAGCCTTGGCCATTACCTAACTCCTGTACTTTGAAAGAAGGGCATCCGCGTGAGCGAGAGCCGCTTCAGCGCCGGAATCTCCTGCCAGCATCCGGGCTATTTCCCCGCGGCGGGCGTCCCCGCGCAAAATAGTAACGGAGGTCGTTGTCCTTCCTCCGGCGCTGTGTTTTTCGACTTTCAGATGACTGCCAGCCCTCACAGCTATGCCCGCAAGGTGAGTAACGCAAAATATCTGCTTCACGGCGCCTATCCGCGCAAGATAATCCCCGACCGCCAGGGCGACTTCGCCGCCTATTCCCGTGTCTATCTCATCGAAGATGAGCGTTTCCGGGGATGCATCACAGCCCTTGACGGCAGCTTCGCCCGCTCCATGACCGTCCACTCCGGCAAGGATGGTTTTGACGGCCAGCATCACCCTGGAAAGCTCCCCGCCGGAAGCTATTTTAGCCAGTTCCTTCAACGGCTCCCCGGCATTGGCGGATATAAGAAACTCCACGTCGTCCGCGCCCCAAGGTCCTATGATAAAAGCGCCTGATTCCCTGTTCCGTCCCTTTGGATTTAAGACCGCTGAAAATCTTGCGTTGGGCATACCTAGGCTGGCTATGATGACGCTGATCCCCTTCCCCAGCCTGTCCGCAGCGGCGGCCCGCTTCGCGCTCAACGAAGCGGCCCGGAGGGCAATTTCTTTTTCCAGAGCGCCGATTTCCGCTTTAAGACCGTCCCGGTTTTTCTCCGCTCCTGAAAGGGCTTCGATTTCCGTTTCCGCAGCCTCCCGGTAGGCCAGAATAGCGTCTTCCCCAGAAGCGGCTTCGGGCGCGCCCTGAGCGTACTTTTTCTTCAGCCTGTAGAGCAGGGCCAGCCGCTCCTCCACCTCCTCAAAGCGATCCGGGTCAAAGCTGAGGCCGTCCCGGTAGGCTCGCAATTCCCCGGCCAGGTCCTCCGCTTCGTAGTAGATCTCCTCCATGCGCCGCATCATAGGCGCAAGCCCCGCCTCGTCTATGGCGGCGGCGCTTTCCATTGCGGTTCTGGCCCGACGGGTCAGACTCAACACGGACGTCTCATCATCAAAGAGGAAGGCGGACGCGGCGTTCACCTGGGCCGCAAGTCTTTCAAAGGAACCGAGCCTGGCGGCTTCGGCTTCCAGTTCCCGGCTTTCTCCGCTCTTGGGAGCAGCCCCCGCGATCTCTTCCACGGCGTAGGCCAGAATTTCAAGGCGCGTCTCCCTGTCCCGCTCTGAACTAAGCGAAGCCTCAAAGGCCTTCTTTTTCTCCGCTAGTTCCAGAAACATACGGTTAAATTCCGCCGCCTCCCCTTCAATCCCGGCGAAACGGTCAAGGTAGCGCCGGTGATTATCCTTCTTCATCAGGGACTCATGGGCGTGCTGGCCGTGGAGGTCAAACAGAAGAGCCATAAATTCCTCAAGATCCGCCCTGGTAACCGGCACATTCTGAAGGTATATTCCACCTCTGCCTGTATTCTTGATGCTGCGCCTGACTATGATCCTACCGTCTTCAAGCGGAATATCCCGAACGGCAAGCCAGGTTTCCGCTTCGGCGCTCCCCTGCCCTAGGGAAACCACTGCGGAGACGGCGGCCTCATCCGCCCCAGTGCGGATCAGCTCCGTACCCGTTTTTGCCCCAAGCAGAAAGCTCAAAGAACCCACAATGATGGACTTTCCAGCGCCGGTCTCGCCGGTCAGAATGTTAAGTCCCCCATCAAAAGAAAGGGAAATGCTGTCTATCAGAGCAAAATTACGAACCGTGAGTTCCTCAAGCATGATCATCTCCCCGGAACTTGCTTCCAAAACCTGAAGATAATTCCCCCGGCGCGCCGGACCAGTTCAGCTTCGTCCTTAAAGCTGTGTAAAAGGCCCGCCGCCCGGATGCGATTAGCCTGGTCCTGAAAGGCGCGCTGCGTATTAAAATACGGTCGCCGGGTTCCAAAAGTTCACTTGTCTGGCCGTCCAATGTAAGGAGCAGTTCGCTCCTCTGCTCCGCCTCTACCTCTACAATCACCGTGTCCCCTTCGGGGACCACAATAGGGCGGTTTGACAAAGTAAAGGGGCAGATAGGGTTAATGATAAACGCCTCAATCTCGGGGTCCAGAATGGGACCTCCGGCCGCCACAGAATAAGCAGTGGATCCCGTAGGCGTAGAGACAATGAGACCGTCAGAGCGGTAATGCCCCAAACGCAAAAATTCGCCGTCCCCTGACACCCGTTCACCGGTCTTCGCCGAAACCGTAAGGCGGACTATCTTGGCTATCCCGGAGGAAGAAACAACCGCGTCATTCAGACAGACGGCCCGGACTACGGCCTTATCCTGACGCTCCACTGTCACATCCAGCATGAGCCGCCGGGAAATACAGACGGTCCCATCAAGCCATGTCAGGAAAACGGCGGCCCATTCTTCAGGGCGTACCGCCGCGATAAAGCCCAGCGTTCCTATATTGATAGGCAGGATAGGAATATTGCAGGGGGATACAACCCTGGCGGCATAAAGTACCGTACCATCCCCCCCCAGGCTCACGGCAATATCGTAAGCGGCTGCCGGAGAAAAAACCGAAGTATCCTCAGAGGAATAAAGCGCCGGTTTTACCCCCCAACGACTGGTTTCACTTTTTATTTCCTCCGCCAGCGTTAGGGCTTCCGCTTTGTGAAAATTGACAAACAGCAAGGCCCGTTTTGCCTCAGCCATTTTGGAGACTCCCCCTTACGGCAAGGTCATAATAAGTTTAGCGACCTTTTCGGTCTCCCCTACGCCCAGCCTGGGATACAGGGGAAAAAGCGCCGTCCTTAAAGAAAGAGAATATGCTTCGGGACAAAGCTCAGGAGGAACCTCGCCGGAACCCACCAGGGTATCTCCAAAGGCGCTTTCCACCGCGATTTCCTTCCGCCCGGCGTATGCCTTAACATCCTTCATGCCTGTTTCAAGGATCAGGGAAAAAGCGTAGTTGTTGTAGCCCCAATCCCCATGTTGAACAAATCTTTTATGCCTTGTCCGCATAGCCGCCTGGGTATAGACGGCGGCGATTTCCCGGCGTTTTTCTATATTCCTGGCCGCTTCCCTGAACTGGATCACCGCCATGGCGGCGTTCATATCGGGCAGACCGTATTCCGGGGGAAGATCCCCGTAGTTCCGCAGCACCGATCCGTCCCGGCGGTTCATCGCGTAGAGCAGCGCCCCTCCTCCGGAAGTGAGCATATCCCGCTCCTCAAGGCCCAGAATGGTAAACACCCCGGAAACCCCTCCGGGCCCGGTTTCCCGAGGCGTCCGGGCGGGACCTTCCTGGGGCTTGTTTTCCGGGGAATCGGCGGATTGCCCGGCTTCTTCCAACAGACCGGCGCCGTAACTCTGGGAACGATCGTCAATCAGGGGGATGCCCAATTCCGCGATAGAGGCCGTGTCCGGCACAAAACCCAGGGTATGGTGCAGGACAATACACCGAATCGCGGTTTGGGGATCCTTTCCGGCCATGGCGTCTTCGACGGTTTTCCGGCTCACCAGGGGGGTATCGCCCGTTACATCGCAATAAACCGGCCGGAGCCGCAGATCCTCGATAACCCGGCGGTAGTACCGGGGAGACAGGGCGGAAATTAACACCCCCTGGCCGTCTTCCAGGTTCAGGGCCTTAAGGGCAAGGAACAGGGCTATCGCCGGGCTCCTAAGGGCAAGACAATAATCAAACCGGAGGCGATCTTTCGCAATCTGGACCAGGAGACGGGCCTGCTCGCCCGGTCCTATCTTATCCTCCACCATGGCGGTGAGAACCGCATCCATCTCCTTCCGCCGGATAGTCGGAGAATAGACTTCAATCTTCATGTATTACCTCAGGAAAGTCTGGCGCTATTACGTTTCCCCGGCTAAAAACCGGAGGCTCAGGCGAATTTACCGTCTGAGTTCGGCTATCTTTTGCAGTTCTTTGGGGTTAAAGAGATCCCGGATATCCAGAATGATAAGGTAACCATGCTCCTGGCGTACCACGCCCTGGATATACTCGGCCCCGATACCGCTCAGCATTTGAGGCGGAGGCTGGATATCCTCTTTTTCTATGGTCACCACCCGGGAAACCCGGTCAATAATGACCCCCAGCTTCATCCCGTCTATATCTATGATGATGAAACCGGACAAAAGTTCGTCTTCTTCGGAATTCAGTATTTTTTTTAGGTGAAACCGCTTATGCAGGTTTATAATGGGGATTATTTCACTGCGTAAATTGAAAATCCCCTCAACATAGGTAGGGGCGTTGGGAATCGCCCGAATATCCTGTACCCGGACAATCTCCTTAACATCCATTATATTGATTCCATACAACTCTTCGCCTAACTGGAAAGTAACCAACTGGTTCTGCTCTACCATTCAGATTCCCCTTTCATAGCCTTCAAAACAAGGCAAAAAACCCTCTATATTTTGATACTCTACTACCGAACAAGGACTTTTACAAGGCTGTTTAATCGGTTGTTTTGGATGATAATTCGATTCGTGGCGAAGGGTTTGATACTCCGCCATTTAGGGCGAGGTTGTTGATTCGATTTCAAAACCCGCCTGGTTTTGAACCGGCTCCCGGAAAAGCGGCCCGTTCCAATCTGACAGAACAGCCTTTTCTGTCAACGAATCTCGGCCGTAACCCCTTCCGCCTGGTCATCGTCATCGTATTGTACGGTAAAGGTAACCAGGGCGGCATGCTCCTGGGCATCTCCATCTTTAAAAACCGCCTTAAAATTGGGGGTCTGGGTATAGATCTTTCTTCCCTTCGCCTTACCCGGAACGGAATTCCCCTGTTTGGGTACCGGCAATGGTTCCTCGCTCAAATATCCATCGCAGCTCAGTTCGGCGTCGAAGTTAAGGGTATTGATCACCGAGAAGGGTATCCCCCTCATGGTATAAAATTCGTAGCTGTCATCGCCGGTATACCGGACCCCGATGTTCCTGGGCTTCCCTTCTTCGTAAAACCCAATCCCGTGGGGAACGCCGAAAGCCACTTCGTGGACAGCCTCCTCGCCTGGGGCAATAGCGTGGATGGTTTCCGAATCCTTCGCCAGAGCATAACGAACCGTTTGCCCAGGTTCCTCCCGATCCGGATCCGCGGTGTTGTTTGCGACATGTATATAATATTTGCTTTCCTCGCAGGAACAAAACAAAGCCGCCAACAGAACAAGGATAACTACCCGCATTTGTAAAATAATACAATTCGGTTTTTTGCCCTGTCAAGGCGGCTGATTCCCCGTAAGGCGGATACCGGATTCCCCGATCCGGGGAGAGACTACCAGTTGAAGGCGAAAACCGCCTCTTCATGGTAATTCCTGCCGGGACCGAAAACGGCGGAGGGGAAAGAGGGCTTGTTGGGAGCGTCGGGGTAGTGCTGGGTTTCCAGACAGAAACCGGCGTGTTTTTCGTATACCGAACCGATCTTTCCCCGCTCGGCCTTGAGGAAGTTTCCCGTATA
>JAITSE010000041.1 GCA_031288005.1 Treponema sp. | reverse complement strand
CCCCCCCCCCCCCCCCCCCCCCCCCCCCCCCCCCCCCCCCCCCCCCCCCCCCCCCCCCCCCCCCCCCCCCCCCCCCCCCCCCCCCCCCCCCCCCGGGGCGGTTCTTGGCAAGGTCCCTGGCAGCCCGCGGGTTCCCATCAAGCTGGATGAACTTTTCCAGCCAGGCTCCGACGGTGATTTTCTGGGTGGATATGCGGACCGGCTCACCTGTCTTTTTCAGGTACTCGATCAGGGCAAAGGCCCCTGCCTCAGTCGCTGACTTGGTTTTCGGGTAACAGTACTGAGCAAGTTCCGGGGGAAAGTCCTGGAAGCTCCGGCGCTTCCAGTCCTGGCAGACCCTTTCGGGCAAACCGCTGGAGGGGTTAAGAGAAATCTGATACGTTTTGGCATCATTGCGCCTGGGCGTAATGAAAGGCTTCGGGACCCGTGGCATTGCATCCTCCAAAGTCGAAAAAGTAACCGCACGATAAACGCACATTGCCGCGAAGGTTCGATTTTGAAGAAACAGATTGTACCGTAATTGCTTACGGCACAATGAATTAAAACTGAGCCGCACACGATTCGAACGTGTGACCCACGCCTTAAAAGGGCGTTGCTCTACCTACTGAGCTAGCGGCCCGCAGCACCAAACTGATCCGGAATTAAAAGACCCGGTCTTTTGAGATGTTTTTCTACCATACCTTAAAATATGGAGATTAGTCAAGGGCGGCGCTGGTCAGGTTTATGTCCGCGGAATCTAAGGTTCGCTCCCGTCGCGATGATGCGCTTTGAGAGGCCGTAAGTTCCTCCCCCATAGCGTCAAAGCGATCCATGCCGTCTCCAGGAAGAGGGCGTATACGGCAACGCAGGAGCTTCCCTGGAAAAAAGCCGTCTTGAGGGACGGGAACAGCCAGCCTGAGATAATTTTCCGATACCGCGGGGATATATGGGCCTTTCCCGCGGTCCTGGGTTTCCATAACGGCGTCCACGGCCTTCCCAAACTGCCGCCCGGCATAGCGTTTCCGGCCCTGCTTTGCAAGCTTCAAGAGGGCTTCCACCCGGACCGCGGCATCCCTTTCGCTTACCTGATCTTTTAATCCGGCGGCTTCTGTTCCGGGCCGCCTTGAATAGGGAAAGGCGTGAATCCACGCAAAATCGAGGCGCCGGCACAGCTCATAGCTTTGAAGGAATTTCTCCCCGCTTTCCCCTGGAAAACCCGCGATGATATCGCAGGCTATAAAGGGGTCATCCCGGCAGGAGCGGAGAGCTTGTACTGCCCTGGCCGCGTCCTCCGGGCCGTAGCGCCGGCGCATACTTTTAAGGATTTCCCCGCTTCCTGACTGGAGCGAAAGGTGGAAATGGGGCCGTATGCGCGGGCTGCCCAGAACCGCGAGCAATTCAGGATTTACGCTTCCTGGGTCTAAAGAAGAGAGTCTGAGGGCGATGCGGGAAGTTCCCCGGAGCAGGAAGTCAAGGAGCCGGCCCAGATCACAGGCTTCACCGCGGGAATCCCTGTACTGGCTGATATTGACCCCGGTGATCACAGCTTCGACGTATCTCCTCTCCTCAAGTTCCCTGAGCCGGGCCAGCGCGGATACAGCGTCAAGGCTTACGCTCTTCCCCCGGGCTAGTTTTACCCGGCAATAGGAGCAGGCGTGATCGCAGCCGTCCTGGACTTTCAAAAAAGAACGGGAATGAAAGGAGAAATCCCCGGGGTTGAAAGCAAAAGGATCCCACTCCCCCGCTTCCCCGCCCTGTTTTTCAAGGCCGGCCTCAATCAGCGCTGTTTCAGGCGTCCGTCCTTGCATCCGCCCGGGCAAATCCAGCAGCGCCGGCTTCATGCCGCCCGGAACAACAAATACCCGGCGTCCTGACGGGGAGGAGCGCTTCCCGATGAACTCATCTTCAAGCGCGGCCAGGGCGGGGCCGTCAAGCTGGGCGTAACAGCCGGTTATGATTAGGAAGGAAGCCGGATTATCCATGAGGGCCTTGCGGATGATGCGACGGGCCTTCTGTTCCGCTTTGGATGTAACCGTGCAGGTATTTACCACAAGAATATCCGCGGCCGCGGGCCAGGGAAGCAGGCTGAAACCTTTCTTGCGGAAGGATGCCGCGATGGCTTCGCTTTCAAGCTGATTGAGTTTACAGCCCAGAGTTACAACCGATATGGACGGCATTGATTTCAGCGGTTTGCCAGGGACTGCTTGGCCCGCTCAAGGCCCCGGCGGGCGTCGGCAAGCTGGGAGTTAAGGAACAGAGCCTGCTCATAGGCCAGCACCGCTTCCTGCAAATCCCCGGCGTTTTCCCGGGCGTAGGCCAGGCGGACCCACCATGCGGCGTTCCCCGGCATATAATGAACCGCGGTTGACAGGGCTATATCCGCATGGTGGAAACGCGCAAGGCGTATATAAATCTCTCCCATGAAGTAATAGACCGAATCAATGCGGCTGCCTTCTGGGGCAAGGTTAATGTATTCCTGAAAACATTGAAGGGCTTCGGCGTTGCGGCCAAGGTAATAGTTTACTTCCCCAAGAATCTCGATGAGTCTGATATCATAACGGCTGAGGGCCCGTCCTGAGAGGGCATAGCTGCTGGCTTCTTCGTAGCGGCCAAGCTGGATAAGGCTCCAGCAAATAACCACATGGGATTCAAGATTTTCCTGATTGGCCGAAAGCTCGTCCAGGCAGATGGAAATCGCCGCATTGTAATTGCCGTTTCTATATTCGGCAAGCGCGTCAGGCTTTACCTGGGCGTGAACAAATGCGGCCTGAAGCAGAAACAGGGCCGCGCCTATTTTTCCGCAAAGCTCTCTCATTTTTCAGACGGCAAATCCCTTTCTTCCATGGTGCAGCGTCCGTTAAAAGAACAGCCGGTCTCCATATTAATCAGCGGCGCCGTGATGTCTCCGGTCAGCTTTCCCGTACCGGTTATTTCCACTTTCTCCATGGCGTTTATGTTTCCCTTTACGGTCCCGCGGATTATCACTTTGGATGCGCTGATGCTGGCCTCTACCACCGCGGAGGAATCCACAACTAGGAGGCTCCGGGCGTCAATTGTCCCGAAAATCTTCCCCCGCACAAGAAAGGGTTTTTCAAATTGAAGGGTCCCTGAAAAATCTATATCTGATGATAGGATTGTGTCAAAATCCTCATCTTCAAGCATATCGTTATGAATTTCAGTCATCGGCGCCCTCTTGTTTCAAATCTTACAAGGCCGGGGAAGATCAAGTCAATACGGGCGGCCGGGCGGGGCCGTCCTGGGGCCGCAAGTTTCAGAAAGCTGTTTTATCCCAAACCCAGGTCCATAGCCATCATAATCGCAAAACCCAGCATAAGGCCGGCAGTGGCAATATGATCGTTTCCTTCCCGGTAGGCTTCAGGGATGAGTTCTTCGGCGGCCACGAAAATCATCGCGCCCGCGGCAAAGGCCAGGGCGTATGGCAGGACGGGCCGCATGAAAAAGGCCAGGGCCGCGCCCAGCACACCGGCCGCCGGCTCCACCGCGCCTGAAAGCTGGCCGTACCAAAAGCTCCTGAACCTGGACAGACCTTCCCGCCGCAGGGGGATAGAAACCGCGGCGCCTTCCGGAAAGTTTTGAAGACCTATGCCCAGGGCCAGGACAAGAGCGCCCGCAAGCCCGGTTCCTCCGGGAGACCCGGCGGCCGCGGCGCCGAAACCCACGCCCACGGCGAGGCCCTCCGGGATATTGTGGAGGGTAACGGCCAGAACCAAAAGAATTGAGCGCCGCCATGAAGTCCGTATTCCTTCGGCATCTTCGCGCTTATGTCCGGTATGCAAATGGGGAAGGAGCAGGTCGGCGGCCCTGAGAAATAGGCCGCCTGAAAGAAAACCGGTAAGCGCTGGTATCAGGGGAAAGACCCCGTCGGCTTCCGCCATTGCTATGGCCGGGGCCAGCAGGGACCAAAAGCTGGCCGCAATCATAACGCCTCCGGCAAAGCCCAGCATACCGTCCAGAACCTTACGGTTAATATCCTTAAAAAAGAAAGCCAGCCCCGCGCCCAGGGCTGTGAGGCCCCAGGTGAAGAGGCCGGCCAAAAGCGCCTGGAATACCACGTGCTGACTGCTAAACCATGTCATAAAAAATATTAGAGTTGTTCGATAACTTCAGTTGTCGAACAAATTCCTTATAAAAATCGGCAAAATACGTAGTATTTTGCGAGACTTGTTCGATAACCCGAACCCGATAGGGTTCAGTAAAATAGGTTATCGTCGAACCAAATGTTCGCCAAGTCCATTATAGTATTTGTGAGCCGGTTTCATTGTATTTCAAAACGCTCAGAAAATGAAATCTACACCATGGGAGTTACCCCAATAGCTTATTATACTGCCTGAGTAATCTTGGCCATCTTCAAAACTTCTCTCACCAGTTTTTATATAAGCGCCGCCGCCCTTAAATGTTTCTATATCTATAATATCGGCGGTATGCGCCTTAAAGCCTTTTTCCAGCCTTCCCCTCAGGGCAATCACATATCTGTGAGTAGAACCGTTTACTGATCCATTGAAGAAGGTTAAGAGTTTCAATTTCTGTACGCCGGATGAGTCCCGGATGATTGTTAGGTTCTCAGGCGCTACGCAGTTAGGGTCGTCAGGACTAATCTCCCCCGTTGCGAGAGTTAGCAGGCCGGATTTGCTCCAGTCAATCTCCCATTCAAGAAGGCCGCCGCCCTCCTCCGGTCTCAAGGGTCTCCGCTCATAATCATCCCACACACAACTCACTTTAAGATCATATCCTGCAAGCAGAGAATCTCTCTCATTTACAGTTATCGAAGTATCCGCTGTTCCCTCATACTCTGGAAAATCAGTAAAGAAGTAATTGCCGCCGAACTTGAGCATATCATAGGGAGCTTCTGGTTCACCCCAAAGGCTTCCCGAAGGGTTGGCCGCCCAGTACCGGTGTTTTACCTTAAAAGCCGCCGCGCCGTTCCCGTTGGATACGCCCGCAGCCGGCCTGTCAAATTCCGTGTTCTCATCGCCGGCCTCATCGTTCAGCCCATTGCGGATTATCCAAACAGGCAGGCCAAGGCCGTCAAGCTTAAACTCAGAATTCCCTTCCCATTCCAGCCACGCCGCTGGATCGTTCAGGTTAAAAGGCACATACTCAAAATTGAAGTACACATATCCCTCGTTGAACTGAGCCTCAAGGCCCGCGGTATAGCCGCTTAAATCCAAGCTTATCACGTTCCCGGCGACTTCCCCGGTTGAAAGGACCTTTTCATCATCCCACTCCGCGCCGTCAGCCGTATTCTTCCCACGGCTCTTAATCAACTCCTTCTCCACCTTCAGCGGCTTCTTTTCAGAAGAGTATTCCCCGTCCCATATACCCCCAGACGGGGTTTCAGGAACAGCCCTCCCCTCCTTCACCGCGGCGAGTATTTCCTGCGCGGCAATCAGCGGCGCAAGAGGGTCCCCGGACGTTTTGGTTCCATCCGTTATCGTCCACTTTATTTCGCAATCCGCGGGCCACAATTCCGCCGCGCCGCTCTCCCTGTTATACTTTACCGGGACATTAGAATTAGAGTTGGAAGCGGGCAGGCCGAGGCTGGAGTTGATCTCCGCCTTTACAACTATGGGCCACATATAAAGCAGCACTTTATTTTCATCATCTGACAGACTCGTGCTGCACCCCGCGGCCAGAAGGGTCGGATTCGCGGCGCCTTCTTCCCAGCGGCCCATCAAGAGAAGATAGATTTTGCTCTGTTTTGCCAGAGCTCCAGGTATATCGAAAACCGCGCCTTCAGCATCCTTGGCCTTGAAACTTTCTCCCATGTAGGAAATCCTGCCGTTTTCATCAAGGGCCGCAAGCTGCGCGAAATTGGCGTAATTGTTAATGAGGCTCATGGAATCCCCGGCTCCGCTCAAAACAGTCCGGGCCGAGTCATGCTGAAACCTGGCGTTCAGGCTGTCATCGCCAATGTTAATCTCCACGGTGAAAGGAGCGGTCCGCGCCGGTTTTTCATTGAAGGCCCCTTCTGGAGGCTCTACAGTAATGGGATTAAAACATCCGGCCAGAAACAGGACCGGGAAAAGACAGGTAAAAAAGCTCGTTTGAATTGAGTTTTGAAACAGCCTCATATTATTAATTATAGAGCGTAAATACATGAAATCAATATTTTCTTCAAAATTAAAGATATATTAGGCCGAAATTCTAGTTTTTAACGTTCCGGCTGTTTACGACGTTTTTTTGCGCCCGATAAAGAAACTGCGTAGCAGTTTCAGGGCGCAAAAAAATGTGCCGGAGCAACGGCGTGGGAATGGAGCGTAGCGGAACGACCTAGGCGAACGGAGGCCAAGGGCGCTACTGCGCCCGCAGCATATACAGGCCTGTTATGCGAAGTCGGGCACTTGCGAATTATTATCTACGAATTTATTTAAATCTTCTTTTACCATGACCCAAATGTTATCTATTTCATTTGTTAGTTCTTGCATTTGGTCCCAATCAAGTCTGAATCCATACGTATGCCTTATAAAATGTCTCATGCTCATGTAGTCATTTAAAATTATCTTTATCTCATTTCGAAATATTTGCTCATGCTCTTTTGATTCTTCAAATGCCTTTTCCAATAATTCTTTATGCCATTTACTGCCATTTGGCAATTTTGCATCGAAATATTTTACAATTATTATAAGAATATTCTCTATACCGTTATAAAATGATTGCAACAATAATGCTACTGCCGATTTTTCAATTATATCAGGTTCTTTAATTTTACACAGATCACGAAGCGGTTTAGTGCTATTTATTGCCTCATCAATTTGAGAGATTTCAAATAATATTTTCTGTTTTATATTTTCATCCAATTTTTTTTACCTCCCCCAATGAATTCAAAAGTTCAAAAAATGAATTATTTATATCAAAATCAACAAGATCAATTCTATTTAGCAACTTATTATTTAGTATTGAATATGTTCTAATAAATTTCTTTGGCGATAGTCCCTTTACACCAATGTCTATATCTGACTCATCATGTGTCTTTCCTGTAACTATTGAACCAAATAAATAAATAGCCGAACAACCTTCACTTTTGAGATAATTTACAGCCAGTTCAACATCATTTTGATACTTCTGAGGTATATTTATTACTTCCATGTATAGTATTTTATAGGATTTTTCCAAATATTTCAAGCGTTTTTTTAAATTTTTAAAAAATTTGCCCGATTTCGCATAACGTTCCGGCAGTATATGACGTTTTTGCAAGCCCTGGAAACCTACGGTTTCCAGGGCTTGCAAAAACGTGGGTGGAGTAGAGCGTGGGAGGCGTAACCGACCTAGCGGAACGGAACCCCGATCCGCCTAATGGCGGCGAAGCGTAAACAGACCTATTAGGTGCTGTTTAGTCGTACCCCCACCATTTTTATTTCATAATTTTTTTAACCATTATATAATCTGTATTATATGTTGAAATGGCAAATATACCTATTCTTTCTTCAGCCAATATGGTGCTTATTTTACTCAATATCCCTAATTAAACCAAAATCAAGTATTCCATTTATTTTAATATTTTCCAACCTTTTCAATTTTTTTATATTCATCTGATAAACTTAAAACCGCAACAACAGAAATTTCATCTTTTGTCTTTGTTATAGATATAAATTCTCCATCAAAGATATTTTTTACAGAAAAATTTGAATCAAATTTAAATGATAAAATATTCATCTTCCAATAATTCTAAAATCATTACCATTTCTCCTTTATCATTCATACAATACAATTTTTTATTTTGTCAATCCTTTTTCCAGTAATTCTTTATACCATTTTAGCAAATAGTGATGGATCTGTTTAATACCAACAATAAAGTACATTTTACGCCGAAGGCGCATTTCGTAATTATATTTTTATTGAAAATATAAAATCATTATTTCAGTTTTTTATTATATAATTTTTATATAATAAATTTTCCAATCAATTTTAGGACAAATGACACATAACGTTCGGTTCAGGTGTATCGCTTGTCTTCATGCGGTCTATAAAGGCCGCATTATTCCAAACTTACCGCTTTCTAGATGCCAACTTGTTTTCACTTTTTAGGAGGCTTCAAATGCGTACAGTCACCATCAAAAATATTCAGGGTCTCATTACCTATGTCAAAGAACATTCGGCATGGCAAACCGACACCAGTCACCATGTTATTACCGCTTTAGACTACCGCAGTAACGACGGCCTTAAAAGCCTCTCCGTAACCATTGCGGATTGCACCAAACACGGAGCGGACGGCGGTTTCCCCGGCTTCACTTACTATTCAGATACCCTCGCCTTCTTCCGACGCAACAGGCAGGACATTCTAAACAATTTAGGACTCACGGAGGAGGGTTTTATTCATATAAAAACAAATATATCAAACAGATACCTATATTCCTAATCCTAAAGGAAAAGATAAATTTATAATATGCACGGAAATTGAAAAACATCAAAAACAAATACCTGATCTCAACAAAAATAAAATTAGCTGATATAAAATTTTCTTAAAGAAAAAATCGGATGATTGGTTGTGAAGCTCTGTATGGAGTTGTGAGGAATAGACATGAAGACGCACGGAGCGCCTTCATGCCGCTCCTAGAATGTAATCACCTTTGGCTCAGCGGAAAAAGAAGATATAGTTGCCTTCGCGTTTTTAAGGTACATAACTTCCGTATTGCCGTCGTCCGCTGCGTATCTTGCTTTCAGTTCCGGGTATGCGTCCAGCATATTCTGCCGCGCCGCTGTCCGGTCGTCTTCAACCGCATCCGCCTCTATCCGAATCCAGCGGTGGTCTCCGGACATAGCGCAAATTTCGATATGCGGATTGGCCCTGATCTGCTTCGATACGTCCTTGTTCTTGCCGGTTTGAAAATATAATTTATTTTCAAACATATTCACTGTGCCAAAGGGCCTGACCCGCGGCTTCACGCCGTCTACCGTTGCGAGATAATAAGTTCCCGCTTTTTTCAAAAAATCATAAACATCCTGCATTTAGCGCCTCCATTAATTTAAAATACAGCCTATATCTTATTATTTCAATGGGCTTGTTCGTCGGAAACGCACTTTCCGCAACTTCAGTTATCAAACAAGTTCCGCTTAAAAACGGCAAAATGTAGAGCATTTTGCGAGACTTGAAAGAGAACTGCGGTTCTACGAACCGATGGTTCTCCAACAATCCGAACCCAAAAGAACCTGAGACAGCAGGTCTCACGGTTCCGGGTTCAGTAAAATAGGTTGTCGTCGAACCATCGGTTCGCCAAGTCCATTATGTCAACCTGGAAAATTGCCCGGCAGGGCGGCGCTCCTGCGGACGGCGTCCGTGCAGCAGACTCTTAGATAAGTTTATGCCGCCTGGCCGCCTGGCCCAGATCGTTATTCCAGTAGTTAAGGGACAGAAAGGACTTTTTCATCTCCAAATCGTCAATGCGGCTGGCCCGGCTTTGAAGGCGTTTGAAGGCAAGGCTTACGGCGGTATTCATATCCACTTCCATCGCGCCGGTTTCCCCAAGGACGCAGTAATAGGCGTAATAATAGAAAGCGTCATTTGGATCTATTTGCGGAAAGTTTTCTTCCCGCAGGATACGCCGGAGGCAGTCCCTGGCTTCATTCTTCGCCGCTTTGTTTGCGGCGCCCGGCATTTTCACCCGGCAAAGGGCAAGCGCACGGTAGGCGGTGAGAAGCCGGGAAAATAAATCTTTCATTGAAGATGTAAGAAGCTCACACTGGGAAAAACCGCTGTTCCAGTCGGGTTGTTCGACAAAGAAGAAATTTTCTTCCGGCAGGGCCGCGGCCAGGGCATCAGCCAGGCGAATGGCTTCTTTGTAATTGCCAGCCAGGTATGCGGCTTCCACGGCAAAAAGCCGGGAGTCGTTGTTCATTATGCTGGGAAGTCTTTCGGCGGGGTGGTTTAAGAATACCCCGGTTCTGAATATCCAAGCGGAACAAAGCATGGCCTTGTTTGAGGCTCTGGAGGAGCTGTCTTCCAGACGCTCAAAGATGTTCAGCGCTTCCTGGTAGCGGCCTGTTTCAAAGAGGATCCGCCCCCAGAGGAAAGCGGCGCGGTCCGCCCAGTCTTCACGGCCTGACGCAAGCGCCGCGGCTTCGGCCTGACGCGCAAGGTCCCCGGCCCTGGATATATTACCGAAAAGGAACATGGTCCCCGCGGCATAGTAGGCCGCCAGCGCCAATTCGTCCTGGACGCCTATGCGCTGAGCGTGTTCAATGGCAAAGTTGAAATAGTCCAAAGCGTCCCCCAGGCGGCCTTGGAACACGTTCACCAGGGAAAGCAGACGGTATATCTGGACGAGACCGTTCCCTTTTTCTATGGATTGGCTCATTATCATAGCTTCTTTCGCGGATTCCTGAGCCGAAGGGCTGTCCCGAATGCTCAGATGGTATTCGGTGGCGCCTATAAGGATCCGCAGTTTATAGAGCGGGAAGGTTTCGGATTCAGGAGGCGCTTCGAGAAACGCGCCGCGTATATCTTCTTCCGTGCCGTGATACAAGGCTTTACCCGTAACGGCAATATACCTGAGCCGGGCTGCGCGACTTTCCCCGGTGAGGGTTTCAAAGGTTCCGGTATTTATAACTTCGTCTATTTCCCTGTAAGTCCCGTTTATAATATCCCCCATTATTGAATCCAGGATGAGGGCGTCAGAGCCGCGGCCTCCCAAATCCGCAAGGATCTTCAGCACATTGAAGCATGGATTTATCTTTTTCCCATCTACCCAGATTAGTATACGCTCCAAAACTATGGAGCGGATGTAATTTTTCCGTTCTCCCAGGAGTTTCTCCACCATGGGAATAAAACCGGCGATTCTGGGCAGGGGATCTTCCCGGAAATCAATAAGCCCCCGGTGAACAAAGAAGTCCATAATCACTGCCGCAGTCCGGGGATTTATGCCCGCTTCCATGAAAAGATCGGTAAACCGGGAACTAGGAAAATACTGCCTGAGAAGGGCCGCGGCGTAGGCGACTTCATAGAAGTCGGCGGGCAAGAGCGGCGGCGGCGGCGGCTCGAATTCTCCGGGCGGAAACTGCAATACCTTGGGAAAAATACTGGTCCATGGCTCGGGCACTATGCTTGCGTTGAAATTATCCACCGCCGGTTCCGTCCGGAACGTATCGGAACAAGTTCCATACACCAGAAAAGCCGGTCTGCCCGAAGCGCCTCTGTACCAGCCGGCGAAAATCATAGCGGCCTCGGCCTCAGCTTCATGTATATTTTCCAGAATGATAACCGGAGTTAAGCGCGCCTGTTTCACCGCGCCCCTATAGGTTTCGCATAGCAGGCGAAGAAACTTCTCCGCGTTGAAAAGCATTTGCCCGGAATGCTGGTTTCTAAAACGGTCCCTGGCTATCAAGGATCCAAGGGCTTCAAGCTCTTCCATAACCTCGCTGCTTGATCTGGGGCCTATAAATGAACTCAGCGGCTGGGTAAGGGCATCCGCAAAGCAGCTTATCCCTGCGCCGCCAGCGCCAAAAGTTATGATCAGCGGCGGGGCTTCTTCCAGAAATGTGGAGCAGTACCGGCGCAGCCCTTCCCGCTTGCCTATAAACCGGGGACCCGACAGGAGGGCGTTGCACTTCTCTTCCTGCCACAGGGTGCGCTGTATCCTCTCCCGGTAAATAAAATAACTTTCACTGCCGCTCTTCTTGCCCCCGGGGAAAATATTGATGTTTTTTAGCCGGGCGTATCCGGCAATGGCGGGATGCGCCTTTCCTTCCGCCAAGGGAGGATCGAAACTCCCGTAAACAGACAACGCTTTCCGTATCCTAGGCTCACACCAAATATCGCCTTCCGCCGAAGCAATAAGGCGAAACTGCTGTATCGTATCGTCCATGAGATCCCGGCTCAAAACAGCGATATAGCCGTACAATTCTGAAGCCGCGTCTTCCATTGTTTTGCGTATAGTTTCCACAAGGGTGAGTATATCGAGCCAAAAACCTATGCTTTTTTCATCAAAAGACGCGGTGATATACCGGCGTTCAAAACCAAGGATCCCTCTCGACGCTTTGATAGCTTCCGTTATGGAATTTTCTATTGTTTTATATAAAACCGGCCTTGTGCGCCTCAACTGAGCTTGAAATCTAAGGGAAAACAATATTTGTATCATAGACTTCGCAATTCCGCCTGAAGTCAGTATACACTATAATCTTAGACGGTTTCAAACCCCGGCTGCCGTAAAGCTGTTTGGCGTCTAGTTTTTGCGGTTTGTGTTTTTAGCGGACGCTGGACAAAATTCATTTGTCTAGTCTAATCTGAAATTCATTTAGTACGGAGGCTTTATGACTTTGGAATCTTTTAAGGGACGATCCCTCTTGACCTGGCTGGACTATACTGAAGAAGAAATCCGCCGCCTGTTGGAGCTTTCCAGTCAGGTAAAAGCGGAAAAGCGGCGGGGCGAGGTCCATGAGCGTTTTAAGGGCAAAACCCTCGCGATGATTTTCGAGAAACGCTCCACAAGAACCCGCTGCGCCTTTGAAACCGCCTTTGCGGAAGAAGGCGGGCATCCGGTATTCCTCTCCACCCAGGATATACAGCTTGGGGCCAAGGAATCCCTTGAGGACACAGCCCGCGTTCTGGGCCGTATGTTCAGCGCCATTCAGTTCCGCGGCTTCAGCCAGGCCGCAGCGGAAACCCTGGCCCGTTATTCGGGCATTCCGGTCTACAACGGCCTTACCGACGCTTTCCATCCCACTCAGGCCCTTGCCGACATAATGACCCTGGAAGAAAGTTTCGGCCCAGGCCGGGGCAAGAAGCTCTGCTTTGTGGGCGACGGACGGAACAATGTGTCCCGCTCCCTCATGGTGATATGCGCCAAGCTGGGGATTCATTTTACCGTGATTACGCCCCCCGGCCTTGCCCCTGACGCGGGAACGCTGGAGAAATGCGCTTCCCTGGCCGCGGCGTCCGGAGCGGAAATCCGCGCCGTCTCAGACGCCGCCTTTGTTGAAGGGGCTGACGCCGTTTACACGGACGTCTGGGTTTCCATGGGCGAGGAAGCCATGCGGGAAGAGCGGCTTTCCCTCCTCAGACCCTATCAGGTCAATCAGGCCCTAATGGACAAAACCGGACGCAAAGACAGCATATTTCTCCACTGCCTCCCGGCCGTGAAGGGCGAAGAAGTCGCCGTGAATGTAATCGAAGGCCCCCAGAGCCGCGTCTGGGACGAAGCGGAGAACCGCAAGCATACAATAAAAGCCGTCATGCTGGCGACACTCGGAAACTAAATTTCCGCGCGCAGTCCATCAGACGGCGCGTCAGGTGTACGCCTGACGATGCGTCAACAGTACGCCTGACGGACCGGCGAACCAGTGCATGGAGTTTTGAGACTCGATCTGCCCGAACAAACTCCGAAGCAACCCGTGAAACCATGAGACCTCCGGTCTCCGGTTTCTTTGCGGGTTGCAAGCCTGCTTGAATCTCAAAATTCCTAAGCAAGCGTGGGACCTCCGGTCCCACGCTTGCACGCAACCTAGGCGCTTTTGCCGTGTCCTATAGGCCATGGCACGGCAATACGAAAAACACAGCCTTCTTTCACGGGCGCTTCCTTTTCAGACCCCGGTGGAAGAAACAGCCAATTCCATACTTCACGGCCTCGGAGCGCTCCTGGCGGCGTCCGGATTTACGGCAATAACTATGGACCCCGGAGCAGGCGGCGGACCGGCGAGAGCGGCCTGCGGGGTATTCGCCGCTTCCATGACGGTCATGTTCCTGATTTCCACACTCTACCACGCCATACAGCATAAAGGGGCCAAAATAGTTTTAAGGAAGCTGGATCACTGCGCGATTTACCTTCTTATCGCCGGGACCTACACTCCCTTCTGCCTGCTTGGGCTAAAAGGCGGCTTTGGCCTGGCCTTCTTGATTTTTGAATGGACTCTGGCCGCCGCCGGGATAGTCCTCTACGCAGCCAACCTGAAGTTTATCAAAAAAGTGGAATTAGCCGTCTACATCCTCATGGGCTGGGCAATCGCGGCGGGCTGGCTCCCTCTGAGCAGGTCTCTGCCCCCCATGAGCCTTATCTTTCTTGGCGCGGGCGGGGTTTTCTATACTTTGGGAACAATCTGGTACAGCAGGCCCCGCATGAGAGGCGCCCATGTAGTCTGGCACGTCTTTGTCCTGGCCGGCGCCGCCTGCCACTGGGTCTCAGTCTGGCTGTTGACGCGGTAAGCTGAGACCTGCGGTCTCAGACCTACAGTCCCAAATCCGCCAAAACATCATCCATAGTAAAGACTCCTTGCCGGGCTTCCCCGGAACCGGACTGCGTAAGCCATTCAGCGGCCTGGACCGCCCCGGAAGCGAAGCCCTCCCGGTTCCGCGCCCTGTGGATAAGCTCTATGGAGTCAGCCGGGGAATCGAAGATCATAGTGTGCGTTCCCGGTATGGATCCCGTCCGCAGGCTGGGATAGTGAAGCTCCTCCGCCTTAGGGGGCCGGTCCAGAGTTTCCCATACCGGCGCGCTCTTGCGGCTCATCTGGGCCAGCACGCCTTCCACAAGGGTCTTGGCGGTTCCGGACGGACTGTCGGCCTTTTTATTGTGGTGGGCTTCCCAGCCTCCCGCATCGTACTCAGGAAAAGGGTCAACAAGGCGGGCGGCATAAGCGGCGATCCTGTAAAAGAGGTTCACCCCAAGGGAAAAATTAGACGACCACAAAAGGGAAGCCCCCGCAGCTTCCACGGCGCGGCGTATCTCTTCCAGCCTGTCAAGCCAGCCCGTAGTCCCCACAACAAGAGGAATGCGCCGCTCTATCATGGCGAAAATGTTTCCCGCCGCGGTGTCAGGCCGGGTAAACTCAATAGCCGCGTCCGCCTTCTCAAGGCCGGGCGCTTCCCCGGCATTCCGGCAAATTTGCGCGCCCGAAGGACTTCCGCTTTCTGCCGGCGCCCCGGGATCCACAATCGCAGCCACGCGGTGGCCCCTTTCCAGGATATGCCGCTCAATAAGTTTCCCCATCTTTCCGTATCCGATAATAGCAATGTTCATGTTCACATCCTCCCGTTAGGGCTTTAGCTAGGGCTCCCGCTAGGGCTTCCGTCCATGTCTTCCTGAGTGGAAGAATCCCCGAAGTAATTTTTATGCAGTCCTTTGACAACATCGCCCGCCTGAATGTCGTTTACGATGAAGCTTATGTTCACCTTGCTGGCCCCCTGGGAGACCATCTGGACAGCTACGCCCAGGTCCGCGCAGACCCCGAAGGCCCTCTGGAGAATCCGGGAAGAGCGCGATACATCCCCGATGATTGTAACGACGGCCTTGCCGGTTTTGATCTCCACGCTGGCAATCCTGCTCAGGTCCCTTTTCAGGGCCGCTAAATCGTGAACCGCGTCCAGGGTCAGGGAAATTGAAACTTCACTGGTTGCCACCATATCCACGGATATATCGTGTTCGGCAAAACAGCTAAAGACCTTTCCCAAAAACCCGGACTGGCCCACCATTCGCGTTGACACAATATCCACGAGCGTAAGATTCCGTCTGGAAGTGATCGCCTGAACCGGGCCGCTCTTTCTGTCCCGTTTTGCCCCAATCCGGGTCCCCGCCGCGCCGGGATTAAAAGAATTCTTCACAACAACCGGCGTTCCCGTCTTCATGCAGGGCTGCATGGCCCGGGGGTGCAGAACCTGGGCGCCGAAATAGGCCAGTTCCGCGGCTTCCTCGTAGGTAACCGACTCCACAGGGCGGGCGTCCTTCACAAGCCGGGGATCAGCGGTGAGTATGCCGTCCACATCCTTCCAGACCTGGACTTCCTCCGCGCCGGAAGCCGCCGCGATAACCGTGGCGGAAAGGTCTGAGCCTCCCCGTCCCAGGGTTGTGATGCTGCCGCTCTGGTCTTTTGCAATGAAGCCGGTAACAACGGGCAGTATTCCCCCGTCCACAAGAGGCTTCAGCGCCTTCGGGATACGCTCCCAGGTTTCAGGCAGCAGCTCCGCGAAAGTGTAATTCGCGTCAGACAGGAAGCCCGCGTCCCAGGCGTCCACGGGCCGGGCCTTTATGCCGGCTGACTCAAGGTATGCCGCGGCTATTCGCACAGAAAGCCGCTCTCCAAAGGACACAAGGTAATCCCGCGTCCGCGCTGTAAGCTCCCGGATCAGGGAAATCCCCGTGAGAAGGTCCCGCAATTCCACGAAAAGGGGGCGTATTGATTCCTGAACCGCCTGAGCCAGCCCCAGGGCCTCAATCGTTTTGAGGTGGAGGCTTTCAATCCGTTGAATTGACACGGAGCGTTCCCGCAGCGCCAGGTCAGAGGCTTCCAGCAGGTAATCTGTGGTGTCGCCCATTGCCGAAAGGACCAGTACCGGCCTGCCGGAGAGCCGGCTTCTGACAATTTCACCCATGCGGCGTATCCTTTCCGCATCCGCCACCGAGCTTCCTCCAAACTTCATCACAATCACGATCTTCCTCCGGGACCGCGCAGCGGCGGCCAAGACAGAATAGCAAAAAACGCGGGGGGCTTGCCACCCCGGGCTGGTCCTTAGGGCTGGTTCCCGGGCCGGTCCTCCGGACGGGGTCTGATCCCTGCAATTTGCTTCGCAAATTGCTACTTTGTAAAATCTTTCGCTTTCTTGTAAAAATCATTGCCAGGGCTTCTATGTATGTGATATAATGCTTGCTAAGCGGCCTATAGGGACGCACGGCTTCGTAAGAAACCCGTAAAAATATGCGTGGAGTTTTTGACCTGCGTAGCGGGGCAAAAACTCCCAAGCAAGCGGCTCTGCCGCTTGCAGGAGTCTTGGTATGAAAAGAGAAAGTTTTGGCGGAAAAGCCGCGCTTGCGGCATTGGCCCTCTTCCTGGTATGGGGGGGGGGGGGTGCCGGAAGATCACCAGCAGCCCCGCCGGAGACCCGGCTCTTGAGGGCAAGGTCAGCATCAGCGAAGAAGCCACAGTTGGCGCGGAGCTGAGCGTTGATACCACTCAGCTTGAGGGAACCGGAACCATCACTTATCAATGGGAGAGCGGCGAGACCGC
>JAITSE010000085.1 GCA_031288005.1 Treponema sp. | reverse complement strand
TGCGCGCTATTCTTCTATAATATGCGCCGCCATTAACTCAGGAAAACCCGGATAGGTAACCGCGGCGCTTTCCGCCCCCGCAATCTCCACCGGCCCCGAAGCTCCCAAAGCCGCCACCGCCAGAGCCATCACCACCCGGTGATCCCCGTGGCCATCCACCGCCCCCCCCCTAAGACCTCCCCCCCGAATGACAAGCCCATCCGGCCTCTCCGTGATCGCCGCCCCCAGCTTCCCAAGCTCCCCGGCCATCACCGCAATACGATCCGTCTCCTTGATCCTCGCGTGAGCCACATTGACCAAGGCGGTCTCCCCCTCGGCGTAAGCCCCCAATACCGCCGCCACCGGAAGCAAGTCAGGCGTGTCGTTCAAATCGAACCTCCCCCCCCTAAGCCCCCCCCCGCAGGAAACCCTGAGCCGCCACTCCCCATCCAGCCGGTCCCAGGCCACATCGCAGCCCATATGGGCGAGCATATCGAAAACCGCCTTGTCCCCCTGGCAATCATGAGGATCAAGCCCCAAGAGAGTCGTAGACTCTCCGAGAGCCGTAGACTCTCCGAGAATGGCCGAGCCGCCTATAGCGAAGCCGCCTATGGCGGCCGCGCACCCCGGAAAAGCGGCGGAAGAGAAATCCCCAATAACAGGCCCATTCACCGGTTTATAGGACGCCCCCCCGGGAATACGGAAATACGAATAATCCGCCGCCCCCTCCCAAGGGATTCCCTGAGCTTTAAGGTACGAAAGAGTCAGGTCTATGTAAGGCTTCTCGTTGAGAAGCGGCACATCGATTTCAGTTACCGTCCCCGCCGGAGCCAGCGGAGCGGCCAGAAGCAGCGCCGAAAGGTACTGGCTCGTGGGACAGGGAAGACTCACCCGCCCCCCCCTCCAGGGACCCCTCACCGTAATAGGAACGCAGCCCCCAGGCCCGGAACTCACGGTTATCCCCAGCCCCCGAAGCGCCTCAAGCAAAGGCCCCGCCCCCCGGCGGGCGATCTGAGCGTCCCCGGTAAAAACCACATCCTCCCTCCCCAAAGCAGCGGCAGCCAGAACCAAAAACAGCGTAGTCCCTGAGTTCCCCACATCCAGCGGCCCCCCATTCGCCCGCAGCCCCGCCCCTCCCACACCCCTGACCGTCCATGCCACAAGACGTTTCCCCTCTTCATCCGCCGGATTCGGGCATAAAGGATCCTCCGCGCGCAGTTCGGTTATATCCGCCCCCAGACCCCGGCACACAGCCACGCAGGAACGAGCGTCCAAGGAATCCAGCGGATACCTAATTTCCGAAACCCCCTCTCCCAAAGCCGCCAAGAGCAGCCGCCTAATAGTATGAGACTTTGACGCGGGAACCCGCACTGTTTCAGAAAAGCGATGAGGCTTGATAAGGATACGCATAACGTTACTTTTCAGTATACCTGCCGGGGAATCTTTATAACAGAGTCTAAGCCCGCCGCCGGCGCCTGCATGAAGATGCCGTATTCCAAATCGCCGCAAGCCCGTTGAGCCGGAACAACAAGCCGCTTTTAAGAAAACAGCGGCCCTGGGGAGAAGTGCAAACCGCTAACGCGGTTTGCTTCGGAGTTTTTGCCGCCCAGGAGGTTCACACGGAAACGCGGAAACAAGTTTCCGAAGTTTCCGAGTCACAAATAGTGCAAAAACTTCAAGCGGACCGCTAAGCAAGCCTACGGCTTGCTTCGGTCCGCACGGACTACTGTCCGCAGGGGAAAAGCCCGGAGGTCCATTGCGGGGAGTTTTTTGCGACTAAAGGGTTCACATTGACATAAGGGTTCAAAAAACTCCAAGCGGACCGCAGGTCCGCAGGGTTCCCAAAATTCCAGGCGGCTCTGATTCCAGAATGCGGGAGCGTCCTATAGGTACTGAGAACGGACAGGGGTGTTGATGTATGATTAAGAAAGGGTTAAACTACAAAAAATTATGTTTGGAGGAAGATATGTTTGGTAAGGTAAAACGCGGGTTGGCGGGTATACTTGCTGCCCTAGGTTTTTTCATGATTATGGGTTGTGATACACCCCTAAGCACAAAGACCGGGAATAGCGAGATAGTTATAACCTCAAGAGCTGTTGGGGATACCCTAGTATCTTTTACGCAAAATGGGGTTACTTTTGTTGTAGTTCAAACCGCCGGCAACATAATAACCCTTACCATGATTAATAGTCAGGGGACAGCAACAGTAAATTACACGGTAAGGACTTATACATTCGCCGGCAATCTTTCCAATGAGGTAACAAAAACAAATACCCTATATCAGAGTGTCTATCAAAAAGAACCTTTCTATTTTCCAACATTGGGAACAATGACTATTACGATAAATTCTATTACGCGATGAGTAATTTACTGCACGGAGAAAGAAATGGCAAGTGAATATGTCCAAATAATTAATGATTTTAAGCCTTTTGCCGCGGCAATGCCGGAAGGAAAGATTGATACAGACAAAATCGATATGTTTTTGTCACAGCTTACAGACGTTTATGTTTCCATACTTGATAATGGCTATAAATTTGTAGAAAATGAAAATTTGCCGTTTGTAAACAAGTCCACAAAAGAATTTTTTATTGCCGGCATGAGTGGAGTTAGACAAGCGCTTGTGTCTAGGGTGCTAGAAGTTATTCTTAGTTTTTTGTTTTCTCAAGCAGGAAGAGAACACTCTATAACCGCACAAGAGCTGCTTGAAATAGACCTGCTCAAAAATATTATACCATTTTTGCGTCCTGAAAGTGAGTGTATAATAAGATTTATAGACTTCCTCGGTGAATTCTGTTCTAGTAATAACCAGCACTTTCAAATAGCTAAATTTACCAAGTTTATTGATATTTATAAACTTAGGGATTGCTATATATTAAATGCTATAAATGCATTATAGGCCCAAGTATGTTTAATGGGCAATACTTTTTAATCCATTGGAAAATCAACCAAGGTTCCTGGAACCAGGAGACCGAGACCTGCCCGGCTAAACTTAGCCGAGGCCTCTCCGCTCCCCAGTCCGCGGACTGGAAAAATACAAAGCCGTCGTAGAGCTTGCTTAAATCGTTTTGGCCGGGTACGGCAATAGGAGCCGGGATTTCCCCGGCATGGCGATCCGTCTGGCTGAAAAACGCCTTGTTTGGATGTTTGGGCATTGAACTGCCGGCATTTCGGCCTATACCGGTTCCGGTCTACCGACGTTTGCCAGATATAACCCCAAAAGGCTGCTTTTCCCTAAAAAGAATGTCTGGATTATCACTTCGAGCCTTCGGCCCTGTCGAAGTTCTCCATTTAACACGGCATATCCATTCTCTGCACTGAGAGCGTCCTATAGGCAGTTAAAGCAGGCAAGCGCCTTGCCTAATTTTTTCAACGGGAGTATAATAGCATTATAAAAAGAACTATCGGAAGCGGGGCTTCCGCAATTTACAGATAAGATTTATTTAATGGGGGTGTTCATGGCAGCATTAGAACCAATAAAGGATGCGGGCGCGGGAAATTGTGATTTTCCCAAAGAGCTTGTCGCATTTATCGATGAATGGAAGGTAAAACCCGGCAGCCTAATTATGATCCTGCATAAGACCCAGGAGACTTTTGGGTATATTTCCCGGCACTCGGCGGAAAGGCTGGCGCGGATGACGGGCATTCCGCTGGCGCGGATCTACGGGGTAATTACATTTTACCACTTCTTTAAGACCGTGAAGCCGGGAAAATTCAAAATTTCCGTATGTCTGGGAACCGCCTGCTATCTTAAAGGCGGCCAGGACCTCATTGAGGAAGCCCGGAATATACTTGGACTTTCCGAGGGAGGAGTTACCGATGACGGCCTCTTTTCTATCGATCCGGTCCGCTGCGTAGGCTGCTGCGGCCTTGCGCCGGTCATTACCGTGGGAGCCGATACCTACGGCAAGGTAAGCAAGGACCAGCTTCCTGAGATCATCGCCAAATATAGAAACGGCTGACGGCCTGCCGCCGGAGGGCTTGTGCATTTTACCCTTTGCGATCTTGTTACCGATATAACCCAGAACGCGGCGGAATCCGGGGCGGAGATAGTGGAACTGGATGTCCGGGAAACGGAGAGGGAGTTCAGGTTTACCGTCAAAGATAACGGCAAGGGTATGGATCAGGACGAAATCGAGCGGGCTAAGGACCCTTTTGTAAGCGACGGGATCAAGCATCCTCAGCGCAAGGTTGGTCTTGGCATTCCATTCCTGATTCAAACCGCCCTCCAATCAGGGGGCGGCTGGGATTTGCAGTCCCAAAAAAACCGGGGAACCACGGTAAGCGCCTGGTTCGATATGACCAATGTGGACACCCCGCCTGTAGGGGAAGTGCCGGGTATGTTCAGAACCGTTCTGCTTTTTGCCGGCCCCAGGGAGATCATGGTGCGGCGGTCCCTTGAACGCGATTCCCCGGGGGGAGAGGGCAGGAATATTCAGTATGAGGTTTGCAAGTCGGAACTAGAGGAAGCTTTGGGGGGACTTGAAGACGCCGGTTCTCTGATACTGATGGATCAGTATCTCCGTTCGATAGAAAACGAAGAGCAGGAATAAGCGGAAACTTCGGAAACTTTGTTTCCGCGTTTCCGATGTTTCCGTTTGAAATCAAAACTAAACTGAAATTAAGAGGAGAGGAAAATGGCCAAGATGAGCCTGGAAGACTTGAGGAAGCTCAGGGATTCCAAAAAAAACGACCTTCGTAAACGTGACGCCGAAGGGAAAGAAATTCAGGTTATCGTGGGTATGGGAACCTGCGGTATCGCCGCGGGCGCCAAAGCAACGCTGGACGCTTTTATCAACGCGCTGGACTCGGAAAAACTTGTGGACAGCGTGATGGTCAGGCAGACCGGCTGTATGGGCCTCTGTCATTCAGAGCCTACGGTTGAAGTGATTGTCCCCGGTATGCCCCGGGTGATCTACGGCAGGGTTGACGCCGCCGTTGCCAGAGATATCATCAACAGGCATATTGTAGGCAGGGAACTCCTGGATAATCACATTCTGGATCGGCCCGCCGCCGATATTGTAGGCTGACGGAGGCAGGTCATGGCATATAACCACTATATACTTACCTGCGGCGGTACAGCCTGTGAATCCAACAAAGGAGACGAGATTTACACCCAGCTTATTGCCGAAGCCGAAAGGCTGGGGGTCAAAGACCAGGTCCAGATTGTCAAAACAGGCTGTTTCGGATTCTGCGAACGGGGACCCATCGTCAAAGTGCTGCCGGAAGAATCCTTCTATGTTGATGTTAAGCCCGAAGACGCCGTGGAAATCATCGCCGAACAGATACTGAAGGGCCGGGAGGTCCCCAGGCTCCTTTACAAACAGGACGAAGCAAAAAAGAAAACCGCCGCAATCGAAGATATCGAGTTCTATCAGAAGCAGTTCAGGGTTGTGCTTCGAAACTGCGGCGTCATCAACCCGGAGAGCATAGACGAATACATAGCCCGGGAAGGGTATAAGGGGCTGGAAAAAGTTCTTTTTGAATGGACCGCGGAACAACTCATTGAAGAAATGAAAGCCTCAGGGCTGCGGGGGCGGGGCGGCGCGGGTTTTCCCACATGGCTTAAATGGGACCTCGCCCGCAAGGCCCAGGGAGACGCCAAGTACGTAATCTGCAACGCCGATGAAGGGGATCCGGGCGCATATATGGACCGGTCCACCATAGAAGGCGACCCTCACTCTGTCATAGAAGGGATGATCACCGCCGGCAAGGCCATAGGCGCGCATCAAGGTTATGTGTACATCCGCGCGGAATATCCATTGGCCATAGAGCGGCTCCGCATAGCCCTGGATCAAGCGCGGGATTACGGGCTTATTGGCAAGAACATCCTGGGTTCGGGCTTCGACTTTGATGTCGAGATACGCCTGGGCGCAGGGGCTTTTGTCTGCGGAGAGGAGACGGCGCTTATAAAATCTGTCGAAGGAAGCCGGGGTATGCCGGTTCCCAAACCGCCTTTTCCGGCAAACAAGGGGCTTTGGCAGCGGCCTACAATCATCAACAACGTGGAAACTCTGGCAAATGTTCCGGTTATCACCGCCAGAGGCGGCGCGTGGCTTGCCAGAATCGGTACCGAAAAATCCAAAGGCACCAAGGTATTCGCCCTCACAGGCAAGGTGAAAAACTCCGGTCTTGTGGAAGTCCCCATGGGAACGAAGCTGCGGGAGATTATCTTCGATATAGGCGGCGGCATCAAGGACAGAAAAAAATTCAAAGGCGTCCAGACCGGAGGTCCTTCAGGCGGCATCCTCACAGAAAAGGTGCTGGATACCCCTATTGACTACGAAAGTTTGATGGCAAACGGCTCCATGATGGGATCCGGCGGCATGATCGTCATGGACGAAGACGACTGCGTGGTGGATGTGGCCCGGTTCTACATGGATTTCTGCGTGGACGAATCCTGCGGGAAGTGTTCGCCCTGCCGCATAGGGACAACTCAACTCCTCAACATCCTGGAAAAAATTGCCAAGGGCAACGGAGAGGAAAGCGACCTGGAAAAACTGGAAATCATAGGCAAGTCCATGTCCAAGGCCAGCCTCTGCCAGCTTGGCATGACGGCGCCCAACCCGATTTTGTCTACCATCAATAATTTCAGGGAAGAATACCTGGAACACATTAGGGACAGGAAGTGCCGGGCCGGTAAGTGTAAGAACCTGCTCAGGTTTGAAATTACGGCTGACAAGTGTATAGGCTGCGGGCTTTGCGCCCGGCGCTGCCCCGCAAACTGTATTGCGGGAGAAAGGAAACAGCCCCATGTCATAGACCAGTCCAAATGTATCAAATGCGGCGAATGTTTCAAGAACTGTAAGTTCGGCGCCGTTATCAAGGCCTAGGCCGGGCCTATTCAGAAGCGAGGAGAAATCATGGTTAACCTAAAAATAAACGGTATAGCCCTTGAAGTGGAAGAAGGGACTTCGATTCTGGCGGCGGCAAAAAAAGCCAACGTCAAAATTCCCACCCTCTGTTATAATCCAGACCTGCCGCCATGGGCTTCCTGCGGCATCTGTATAGTACGGATGGAAGGTTCCCCCCGGATGGTCAGAGCCTGCACAAGCGCCGTAACGGAAGGCATGAGCGTAATCACCCACGATGCGGAGATTATCGCGGTGCGCCGTACCGTTTTGGAGCTTATTCTTTCCAACCACCCCAGCGACTGTCTACAGTGTCCCAGGAACGGAACCTGCGAACTTCAGACCCTGGCGGCGGAATTCGGCATCCGGGAGATACCATATAAAAAAATACTCAAGGGCCTGGCTGTGGACGATACCAATCCGGCCATCATACTTAACCCGGAAAAGTGTATACGCTGCGGACGCTGCGTCAAGGTCTGCCAGGAAATGCAGAACGTCTGGGCTCTGGAATTCCTGGGCCGGGGCATTAAAGGCCGTATCGCTTCAGCGGCGGACGCTTCCCTGGGCGAAAGCCCCTGTATCAAGTGCGGTCAATGCGCCGCCCACTGCCCGGTTGGCGCCATCTATGAGCGGGACGATACCGCGGCAGTCTGGGCGGCCCTGCATAATCCAGATCTTCATCCGGTAGTGCAGATCGCCCCGGCGGTCCGGGTCGCGCTGGCGGAAGAATTCGGCCTTCCTCCAGGTTCACTGGTAACAAAGCAAATCTACGCCGCTCTCAGGCGCCTCGGTTTCAAGACCGTGTTCGACACAAACTTCTCAGCCGACCTCACAATCATGGAAGAAGGCACAGAGCTTGTAAAGCGCCTTACCGAAGCGGCGGGAAACAAGGCCGTTACCCCGGACATTCCCCTTATCACAAGCTGCTGCCCCGCATGGGTCGATTATATGGAAAAATACTATAGCGACATGATCCCGAACTTCTCCACGGCAAAATCCCCCCAGCAAATGATGGGCGCGATGATCAAAGCGTATTGGGCGGACAAAGCCGGACTAAACGCCGGCGCTGTCTATTCCGTGTCGGTCATGCCATGTACCGCCAAAAAGTGGGAAACCCGGCGGAACAAAGATATGAAGAGCGCAGGCAGCGGCTGCGATGTGGATATAGTCCTTACCACCAGAGAACTAGCCCGGATGATCAAACAGGCCGGCATAGATATACTAGCCCTGCCGGAAGAAGACGCGGACAGCCCCCTGGGACCTTACACAGGAGCCGGGACTATCTTCGGCGTTACCGGAGGAGTCATGGAAGCCGCGGTCAGGAGCGCCTACTTTTTGGTTACAAAAAAAGAACTTGGGGATGTGAATTTCCTGCCCGCCAGGGGCCTTGCCGGAGTCAAGGAGGCTGAAGTTGATTTCGGCAACGGCGTAAAAATACGGGTTGCCGTCGCTCATCAGATGGGCAACATCGCGGCGGTGCTTGATAAAATCCGCTCCGCCCGGGACGCAAGGCAGGAGACTCCATACCACTTTGTGGAAGTTATGGCCTGCCGCGGCGGGTGCATAGGCGGAGGCGGGCAGCCCTACGGCTGTACCGATGAAGTCAGGACCAATCGCACAGCCGGCCTCTATAAGGACGATGAAATATCCGCCCTCCGGCGTTCCCACCAAAACCCATACATTAAACAGGTATACGAAGAATTCCTGGGCGAGCCTAACGGCCATAAAGCCCATAAGCTGCTCCACACATCATACGAGGAGCGGCCGCTGTATCTTAAATAAGGCCGTACTGAAGGAACCTTGAACCCGCAGTCCGCCGGCAGGGAGGCTGCGGGTTTTTCTATCCATGGACGCTGAAGCGCTTTAGTTTAATTTTATATTATAAAAGAATTACATCATTCGGATATTGCGCGTTGAAGCCTTCAATCATGCGGGATCAAGCGCCCGCTCATCTAAAAACCGGAGAAACTTTGCATGAAAAACCGCTGTAAAATAGCTCTTGGCGTCATTGCATCCCTGGCAGCGCTCTGCGCGGGAATCTCTCTGGGCGCTTCGCCAATCAGTCCCGCAGACACCCTTGAGGTGATCATGTTTAAAGTGTTTAAGCTGCCCCCCAGGGCCGGCCTGGACCCAAAAATCATCCCGATTGTGTGGAATCTGCGCTTCCCTAGGTCGATTCTGGCCTTTATGTCCGGCGGCGCCCTGTCCCTCAGCGGAGCGGTGTTCCAGGCGGTCCTAAAAAACCAGCTTGCCTCGCCGTATATACTCGGCGTCTCGTCAGGGGCGTCGCTGGGGGCGGCATTAATCATCCTCACAGGCTTTACGCTCCCCTTCCTTGGAGCTTTTACCCTTCCCGCGGCGGGCTTTCTTGGCGGACTTTTGGCGGTCTTTTTTGTTATCGGCTTTTCTTCCAAACTGGACGGCAACTTTTCCAACAATACAGTTATCCTTTTCGGCATGGTCTTCTCCCTGTTTATAAGCGCTCTGCTTACCACGTTGTGCGCTCTCTACCGGGAAGAACTGCGGAACCTCCTTTTCTGGCAGATGGGCAGCTTCGCCCTTAAAGGCTGGTCATACACGGGTCTCATGCTGCCCTTCCTCATCCTGGGTTCCCTTGGCCTTTTCCGCAGCGCCGGGGAGCTTGATATCCTTACCTTTGGGGAGGAGGATGCCCTAACCTTGGGAGTTGACGCCCGGAAGGCGCGGAAAAAACTGCTGACCGCTTCCGCTATACTCACAGGCGGGGCGGTTGCTCTAAGCGGGGCCATAGGCTTTGCGGACCTTATCGCCCCGCATCTTGCGAGGCGCATAACCGGGTCTATGCATAAATACGCGCTTCCAATGTCCTTCATCACCGGTGGAGCGCTTCTCACGATAACCGACCTTGCCGCTAGGACTGTCGTATCCCCTTCGGAACTCCCCATTGGCGCCCTTACCGCCATTATCGGCGCGCCTTTCTTCGCCTGGGTGTATTTCAGGAAGCGCTGACATTGCTTGAGATACTAAACCTGTCCGCCGGATATAACGGCGTTGACGTGATACAGGATATTACCCTGCGGGCGAGCCGGGGCGAAGTCCTCTGCATAGCTGGCCCCAACGGATGCGGCAAAAGTACGCTCCTCAAAGCCGCGGCCCGCATCATCCCATGCCGGGGAAAAGTAAAACTGGACGGATTGGACGCCGCCTCTCTTTCACGAAAAAATCTGGCACGGAAAATAGGTTTTTTGGGACAATCGCGGCGGGTCTATTTCCCATACACCGTCTATGATACTGTAGCCATGGGAAGGTACGCCCATTCACATGGTTTTCTAAAGAGCCTTTCAAATGAAGACCGCGGCTTCATCACGGATATTATACAGAGCCTCGGGCTTTACGGCGAAAGAAACAGAATGATAAATGAGTTGTCAGGCGGACAGCTTCAGAGGGTGTTTCTGGCCCGGACATTGGTCCAGGACCCGGACATTATTCTGCTTGACGAACCGACGAACCATCTGGATTTGAAGCATCAGCTTGAATTGCTGCGCAGCCTTGCCCGCTGGGCCCAGGAACGCCAAAAGACCGCCGCCGCCGTTATGCATGACCTCAACCTGGTTCTCTGCTTCGGGGACCGTGCGGCTCTGATGAGCGAAGGTAGGATTGTGTCATACGGCCATCCGGATCAGGTTCTGAATGGGAAAATTCTGCGGGAAGTTTACGGCATGGATATAAAAAAATTTATGGCCGAATCTCTGGAGCGCTGGAAGCCGTCCGGATGAAGAGGTAGAATCCATGTTCATCCGACAAGAGGCGGTACTCCGCAGCAATCATGGCATAGACGGGAGCGTACCAGCCGGGGAGATAATCATAGCGAAGATCATCCTCGCTGAATATGGCAATGACCGCGGGTTTGTTGTTCAATACATCGGACAAAAACTCCTCCCTCGCGCCGGGAAGATGGTCAATGCCTGATCCTTGGTAAATATATTTTGACACGGCTTTTCTTTGGTTAAAAGGATAGATATAACCGTTAATTCCCAGGGAAATTATTTTATCGTCTTCTCTCGTGTTTTCATCGATCGTTTTTCCGGCCTTAATCAACTGCGTTCCGGAATCGTTGTAAAACATTTCCGTTAAATCATCAAGATACTTGAACAATCCTTCGGAGAAAACAACGCAAAGAAAAAAGACCAACAGGGCGTTTCTCCTTCTTACGCCGGAAAAGGCGGCATAAACAGTTTCGACAAAAGAAGTGAACGCAGGAACAAAAAAAGGAACGAGCGCTACATTATAATGGCTGTCGCCGCTTGAAAACGAAAGGAATACTACCATTAAAATATACGAGAATGTATATCCAAGATAAAAGGAAAAGCTGTTTTGTTTATATTTTGTTATGAGCATGAAAAAACCGTAAAAAAGCGGCGCAAAGGAATAGCTTCTGTTGATTACGATAAAGATGTTTTTCGCCAACTGCTTAAGGCCGGATGCGCTGAAACCTTGTGCCGCGCCTCCCTTTATAACCTGATAGAAAAAATCGGCCATGATTCCATTCAGCTTCAAATACAAAAATACCGGAACGGCAGCAATCATGATTCCAAGGCAAAATCCAAACACGCATTTGCCCAACAGCGCAAACCGGCGTTTTGTTATGGATTCAACAACAATTACCGTACAAAATCCCACCCAGAGGGGGAACATGTTCAGCCTGATTAAAACGGCGCAGGCAAAACAGATGTCCAGCGCGATCAGTTCAAACAGTCCTATATCCCGTTCCGGTGAAAAATAATACTTGGTAAAAAGATAAAGGGAGATCATCAAAAAAGGCAGGGAATATTCTTCCGTTCCGGCGGCTACCGTAAAAAAAGCAAGGAATACCACAAAGCCGCATACGGTTCCCAACAGCGCTTTAAATTTACTTCCAAAAAACAGGGCGGTTTTGTAAGCGAAAAAAATGGAAACGCACATAAGAACAAGCTCGGTAACCCAGACGCCCGTAAACCTTCCAAGCATCAAACCAGGAACGGAGAGGAGGTATGCGAGGGGGCCTTTGTTGTCAACAAAATCCCTGTACGGTAGTTGCCCCCGGGTTATTCCCTGGGCAATGGTCATATAAACAGATGAATCAACATGCATCCGTCTGAAATTCAAAGGGTTATAAGTGGAGGAAAAAACAACGGCCAGGGCGATGATAAAAAGCCCGGCATAGATAATTTTATCCCTTTTGTTTTGAATGGCTATCCGCATAATTACTCCTGAAAACGACAATTTTTGCCGCTGTAAAATTAATCGCTATTCCCGCCGCGATTCCGCAAGCCTGGGCAATCACTTTATAGGGCAGAACCATGATTTGCAGCATCATGTTCACTACGACTATATTTACGCTTAATCCGAACAGGGCGGATGATAAAAACAAAAGCCATTTTATTATCGAGGGTTTTGTTCCCCGCGTCTCCTGGGCAAAGGACCACCGGTGATGCAGATAATAGTTTTGTGTGCCGCTGACGAGAAAACAGCCAATGCTCACGGGTATAGGCGGTAATTTCGCAATGTCGGCAAACAGAAAAAATAGCGCCACGTTGGTTATGGTTCCAAGTCCGCCGGTAACCGCGAACTTGAACATTTGCTTAATCATGTTATCCCCAATGTGGGAAAATCTTATCCGCCATACATCAATCAGGGCTTTTATAAAATATGAGGCGGGCATTTTTGACGCGCCCCTTTTCCTGTCGGGAAAAACAATCGGGATTTCGGCTATGGCGCAGTTTGCCTGGAACGCCTTGTATTTCATTTCAATCTGAAAGGAATAACCCCGGGTGAAAATCGATGTAATATCAATCTGTTCGAGGGCTTCTTTTGTCCATAGGTTATAGCCGCCTGTCCATTCCCTTACAGGAGACATCAATAAAATGCGGCAATATAAAGAAGCGCCGATAGAAATGAGGTTCCGTGAAAGGGAGCGGTTTTCGATTCCGCCGCCTTGTTTTTCGGGACGATTGAGAAGGTACAGTTTTTCAGGATACTTTTTCTGCGCTTCCTTAACGATGTCCGCGGTTCCGTCAGGGGAATTGTCATCAATAACCAGAACATCAACGCCGTCGGGCGCATTATCGAAGACCGCATCTATAAATGGTTTAATGTTTTCCGCTTCATTATAGGTAGGAACGCAGATCAGTGCGTGTAAGGGGGCACCCCCCTTGACAAGGACTAACGGACCGTCATACTGCTCTTGGCTCTTGCATATTCTATGCTATCATATAATCCTGAAATTGTCAATAATGCACATTATAGCGAATGGCTGTGTAGTGGCTGTGTTCTAACGTAAGATCGCCAAAAAAAACAATGGAGGGTCCGGGGGGTCCGAGACCCCCCGGTGGGGGCGTTACGGGGGCAGCGCCCCCGTTGAGGGGGGTGGCGGAGGCCCGTAGGGCCGGAGCCAGGGGGGAGACTTCCCCCTTCCTATGACTCCGGCTTGGCACAAAATATTTCCAAAAAAATTTGTTTTTTTGCCTTTTAGATGGTATTTTAATTAATAATAGCTGTAATTATCTTGTCAAGATAAGATGACTTCAATATTTCGGATTATCCGTATAACACGAAAAATTTTTTAAGGAGTTATTGTGAAAAACATAAAAATCGTAAGCTTTACCGGTATCCTGCTGGCCCTGGCCCTTGCGGGGTGTTTCAATCCCATATCCATGGAGACCCCAAAACCAGAAGGCGGATACGCTCTCAGTACCGACCCTTTCAGCATTGACATAATGGTTGGACAGAACGGCCAGCTCCGTTCAGTGGCGAGTCCTGGATCAGCCAGAATAAAAGGGGATATTCGTAACATTATCCAGCTTATCGTGGTGGATAATGACGCTAAAGAGATTATCGCCTTTGACGAGGTCCGCAGGGGAAACGACAGTTCAGGGCAGGCAATACTCGAGATTGATTCCCTGCCCCTGGGACGTACCTATTCCTTTCTTCTTTTGATGGGACATTGGGAACGGGACTATGCCAAGGAAGCCAAGAATGGCAATGGGAACTATGTCTATCAAGAGAATAATCCCCCCACTCTTCTGGCAACGGGATTGAAGGAGCAGTTGATAAAAGAGAGTGGGAAGGTCACGGTGACGATGTGGCCTATGGTAGTGGACACGAAGTTCATGACTACTCATACGGGAGTCCCTGGGGGCTTAAAGACCCGGGAGGCGGCAGTAAAGGACGGGAAACCGGAGAAGGCCCTGTTGCTTCCAGTTGGCTGGACCGTAAATTGGACGGTACAACGGGGGACCTTCAATGACGGATTCTCGAATCTGATAAAGGCCCAGAAGGCGATAGACAGCGCTGCCGGGGACGAACTGCTGGTCAAGAGCAAGAGTTCCATAGTGAGAGGGACGAATCTTAAAGATTTGACCGGTGAGGAACCTACGGTAACGGGGCATGTTGTGAGCCTGCCAATAAAGTCAGAGTATGTCAGTGGAATAAGGCGTGCGGGGACGGAAGGGTCTGTCAACTTCAAGCTGGAATATATTCCCTTCAATCAGCAAGAGGGGAAGAAGTGGACGGCGTATAAGGGAGAATCGGCGTTTGACCTGGACGGGAAGGCTCCGATATGGATCATCCGTAACGGAGTGAACGACATGGCCCAGGATAGCGAGACGGACTTTGGCAGCTTTGGGAAGAAAGCGAAGGTGAATGTGAACGGGAACGGGGCGGTATCCTACAGGGTAGCTGCGGCAACAGGGCCAAGTGATAAAGAACTGCCTGGATATACGGAGACGCTGACGCTCAAGAATGGAACGTTTAAGGGACCGTCGGACTCCCGTACACCCAAGATAATGTTTACGAGCGAAGGGTACAGTGGTACAGCGGAAGGGTATTATGCGGTGACGGGGCATAATGATCCTGCACCAGAGTATTCAGCCTATACCGGGAGTCTTGGGGATCTAAAAGCCGGGGATCAGGAAAAGGAAATAACGCTGCCCACAGTTGGAGGGAAGTATTACGTGTATGTGGTGCTGTTCAAGGACGGGAATATCAGTAACAAGCTCAAGTATGATACGACATCCGGCAAAGTGCAGATAGAGTTTGATTGGGGCGAAGAGGCTTCCGCAGTAGGTATAGAGCCGAAATGGGGCAGCGACGGCGCCTAATGGCTGCCAGACTGGGGGCCAAACCAGCGTAGCAGCCCGTTAGTGTTGTTAATGGGAGGCCGGGGGCGTTACGGGGGCAAGGCAGGCCGCTTTCGCGGCCATCAGAAACCTGTTGGGGGGTGAACTTATCACTTATTAACGACATTTTCAGGTTTTTTAGTGTTGACAAAATATATCCCTATCCTGTCGGCATAGAGAACTTCCGGTACTCCATAGTCGTTCAGGACTGCCCGAAACGCTTCAAAATACCCTTGAAGACATTCGTGTTCCCACAGGTACCGCCCTAGAATATCCCCCGTGGCATCATCCTGAAATCCGTGTAAGGCATACTGAACGCCAAAGCCCAAACCAGTCAAACGGAGTGGCATCAGTTTGTACCAGTTCCCCAAACTTTGCCCTTCTCTCCCTCATAGTCCGCCTTTAGCCCCCGTTCCGCCGTGTCTTGGGAGAGATAATTCCGGCCTCTTTGAGTATAACGGACAGGCAGCTATAGCTGATTTTTATCTGTTCTCGCTCTTCCAGTAATTCCCGAAAGTGGGTAACGTTCGCTTTCTCGTATGCCCCGCTCTTTTTTAACGCGATTATCTTTGTCCGTATCGGTTCATCGGTAACGTTAGCCGGATGCCGTCCGGCATTCCCGTGAATGGCAGCGCCATCACCCTGTTCCCTCACCACTTTCTTTAGGCGCTTTACCCATCGTAGACTAATACCAAGTTTCCGGGCAGCTTGCTTTACCGTGTATGCCTCGTCAATCGCGCCCTTTATAACCGTCAGCCGGGCCAG
>JAITSE010000072.1 GCA_031288005.1 Treponema sp. | reverse complement strand
AATTTTCGAAATTGACAACCTGTCTAAGGCTGAAATTCGGTAGAAACTACAAAACGAAGCGATTATAAAACCACAAGAATAACTTTGAGGGGGAAGCCTCCCCCAACGCCGGAGCCTCCACGTGCCGCTGCGCGGCCCTGCGGGGTCTCCGTCTACCCCCTCTGTTTCGGGGTCAGACCTTTTTTCGGGGGTCAGACCCTTTTCAGGGGGTCAGACCCTTTTCAGGGGCCTGTCCCTTGTTGAGGGTCAGACCCTTTTCAGGGGGTCAGACCTTTTTCAAGGGGTCAGACCCCCATTTGGGCTAAACCTGACCCACAGATACCTATCCGCAATCACTTCGCGGCGGAAGAAACCCGTGAACGGGGTGTATTGCGGGTTTATGCCTGCGGTTATACCCGGAAGATGAGCATAGGTTCACACGAACCTTGCAAACATTTGCTTCAATAACCCTGCTTCGTGTGGTTGTGGTTAAATTCATTAAATCCGTGGGTAAAGTTTAGCATTGGGGGGGTAGGCCGGGCCCGGCCGCAGGGGGGGCGGAAAGCAAGGGTAACAGTATGGGAATCCATGCCCGGAAACAGCCCCCCCTTTTGAATAGTTACGATCAGGAATCCTTTCCCGCCTCAAATGTCCTCGAGACGGATTCCTTCCCCGGCGGGAATGAAACAGGCGGCCTTCCGCCCGATGATCGCCTCTTCCCAGGAAGGCGGGAGGCCGGGTCTCAGGATTTTTTCGGTTCTTAAAGAGGCGATCATGCCTTTTTTGATGGTTTCGCCCTCTTTTATGTCTCTGAGGGCGTGGATTGAACGGTTTGTCCGCTCGTAATTGGCCCTTTCCGAGGGGGCCAGCCGTTTGACCCCGTCCCCCAGGACCGCCTCCACAAGCTCCCGGCCCCGCTGCCGGGAAAGCTCCTCCAGGACCGCCGCCGCCTCCATCCGCGAGGCCCGGCGGACCGCCTTAACCATGCGGGCAAAGGCGGCGGGAGGCAGGGCGATGGGGTCGTCCAGGCCCGGATCATCCCGGGAAAGGCAGAAGTGCTTTTCGATCACCCCTCCCCCCATGGCTATGGAGAGAACCGGAACCAGTTCGGGGTCTGTGCTGTGGTCGCTCACCCCTACGGGGAGCCCGAAGACCGAGCGGAGGCTCTGCAAAACCCGGAGATTGTAGTCCCTTTCCGGCGCGGGATAGCAGGTTACGCAGTGGAGCAGGCAGATTTGAGCCTCCCCGCCCAGGAGGGAGACCGCTTCTTCTATGTCGGCGAGCTTTGAGACCCCTGTCGAAAGGAGCGCCGGCAGCTTATAGGAGGCGACTTCCTTGAGGAGAGAGCTGAAATTGAGCTCCGGTGAGGCGATTTTGATGAATTCGGGCCCCAATTTCCGCAGTTCCCGGGCGCTTTTAATGCCAAAAGGGGTACAAAGGAAGAGAAGCCCCCGTTTTTCCGTTTCTTCCTTCATTCTCGCAAAGAAAGAAATGTCCGTTTCAAGCTGTTTAAAACGGTCGTAGAGCCTTATGTTCCCGCCCGGCAGGGCGACTTCTCCTGTATTCGGGTGAAGTATCTCATCGGCATAAACAACCTGGGATTTAACGCAGTCCGCGCCCGCCTCGGCGGCGGCGGCGATGAGTTCGGCGGCCTTGACCGGATCGCAACCATGGGAAGTACCCAGTTCCGCGATGATGAGCGCCGTTTTGGGGCCAAATTCACGATCCGTTACTCTGAATTTTTCAAATCCCACCTGTAAACCTCTCGACTTTTTTCTTTATTAGGTGTACCATATAATTAGTTACTTTTACAATGAGGAGTGTAATATGAAAACCATTACATGCGATGTTTGCAAACACGCTGTTGAACAGCCTATTCCCGCCCGTAATTATTTTCACCTGGCCCATCGGGATATTTGTGAAGCCTGTCACGATGAGCTTGAAGCCGCGATTAAACCGGTAGTCAGGACAAAGCAGCCTTTTGACTACGGCTGGTACAATAAGCTGGTTCAGGAATCCATCGAAAAAGCCATCCAAAAAGGCAAGTGGTAGAGGTGGAATCCGGATCGGAAAATTTTGGGAACTGTAATGTCCTAATGTTTTTTGATTCGTATTGAGGGTTTCATGCCGGCAAGCATCGGAAACATAGTTTCCGCGCTTGCTTCCGGCTCTGCCGCGGTCATAAAGGTATGAAAGTCCGAATGCAAATACCTTATGAGAACAACCATACCCCGCCGCTCTGCGGCGGGGTTGGTTGATTGGGTCAAATCAACCAACGAAACGGAGCCGCATCTCCCGGCGCTCGGCGGCCCTGCGCCATTCCTCTTTTCCCTCCGCTGTCCGGGGCGTAAATGCCGGAACCTGGGCGGGCCGTCCTTCCCCGTCGATGGCGACAAACACAAGGTAGGCCCGGTTTATCAGCCTTTCCCCGCCGGAAAGAGATTCTATAAAGCTGTCTACCCTGACTTCAAGGCTGGTTTTCCCGGTCCAGGTAACTATTGCGTCGAGACGCACGGTTTCGTCAAGAAAGGCGGGACCCAGGAAGATAAGGTTATCCACCGCGGCGGTAACAACCTGGCTTTTGGTATGGCGGCGGGCTTCTACGGCAGCCGCAATATCTATCCACGCCATAAGCTGCCCGCCGAAAAGCCTGTTTACGCCGTTGACATGGGAAGGCATGATAATCTGCACAAGTGAAGAAGGCATGATTTAAATATAACGGTAATCCGGATTAAGAACATCCGTCCGAAGCTGCCCCGCTGAATCTTATGACTTTAGTCATTAGGACTAAAATCCGTTTGTTCGGGCTTCTTCACTCCGAGACCTCCGCATGGCCTGAAAGATCATATTTTATGCTGAACCCTGGAAAATAGCCGATGCCGGTACTCACTTCCGCCTTCCCGGTAAACCGGTAGCTTATGTCGCGCATAGCCGCTACCTGATTCAAAAGCTCCCGGTTCATATTAAGAAAATTCATAACGAGCAGGAGTTCCGTCTCCGCGGAACTTTCCGGGGGAACAGCCAGAACGTCTTCCTTCACGCCATCAGCCCAGAGCCGTCCAGCGTTGTAAAGCTCATAATTAAATGAAGACAGCTCAACAGGAAAACTGTTCGGGTTGTCAATTCTTAGGCTGACCTTGAATCTGGTATTGATTAGATCAGCCTTTTTCACAGCTATGGCGGTGATCCGCACTTCCGGTTTTCGTATTATGGGGAATATGCCAAGGGCCTCGACAGTAGTTTTTATCTCCTCGCCTGATGCATAGGTGAAAACAAGCTCCGCTGACAGCGCCGCTTCCCCTGCCGGGTCCTGTAAATCCCGAAACAGCTCCGCTGTCAGCGCGGTCTCAAACCGCAGGGGATATGAACCGGAAGAAGCGGCTTCCAGAATTTCCTCTTCCAGGGCAAGGCCGGACAGTTCATTCTGTTCAACGCTGTTCACCGCAGCCCTGAAGCCCTCCGCCCGTATACGGACCGGCTCAGCCCCGGAGTTCTCCGCTTTCAAAAGGAAAATCAGGGAAAGGGTCTCCGGTGTAACCGCTTCTATCCGTTCAAAGCCGAGACTGGCTGTGGGCCGTGGTTGGGCAGGAGCCTGTGGAAGCAGGGTCGTAAGTTTTTCTGCGGGCGGCTTAGTCGCGCAGGAGCAGCACAATAAAAACAGCAGAGAAAGAAACGGAAAAAAGGTCTGACGTCTGAGAAGTTTCACGGGTTTATTATCGGCAGATTGACGGAATCTCTTATTCACGGTATAGCTATACCATGACAAATCAGGACAAACCAGCCGCAAGAATACCCCTCCGCAGAGATGTTGATGTCAATGATACCTGGGACCTTTCCAGTTTATTCCCTGACGCCGCCGCCTGGAACGCGGGTCTTGGGGCCTACGAGAAAATGGCCGAAGCCATCCCCGCCTTCCGCGGGACCCTGGGCGCTTCTCCGGAGGCTCTTGCCGCCTACCTGGATTTCGCCCGTGATTTGGGAATTCTGGAAGAGCGCCTGGCCTTTTACAGCGAACTCCGGGAAGTTGAAGATCAAGGAGACGGCGAGAGGCAGACTCTGAAGGGCCGTTTTGTGATGGCCGCCGCTAAAATCCAGGCCGCCCTTGCCTGGGCAGTTCCCGAAATTCAGACCATTCCAGGGCTTGATATGGATCGCTTCCTGCCTCACCCGAGGCTTGAGGAATACCGCATCTATCTCAAAAAAATACTGCGTTACAAACCTCATATTCTGAGCGGCTCGGAAGAACGCCTCCTTGCGATATACGAAGAGGGAGACGGCCTTGCCAATGAGGCGTTTTCGGTGCTGACCAATGTGGACATGGACTTTGGCTCCGTGGAAACTCCCGAAGGGACGTTTCCCATTTCTCAATCCACCTGGGCGGTGTTCATGCAAAAGAACGACCGCGGCATCCGGGAGCGGGCTTACCGGGCCTTTTATAAGGGCTTTGCCTCACACAAGACCACCCTCGCGGCCCTCTACAGCGGCTCGGTCAAGAAGGATGTGATCAAGGCCAGGGTGCGGGGCTTCCCCTCCGCCAGGGCCGCGGCGCTGTTCCCTGACAATGTGGACGAATCCGTATACGACAATCTCATCGCCGTAGTAAGCGCGAATATGGAGCCCCTGCACCGGTACTACGCCCTGCGGAAACGGCTCCTAAAGCTGGATGTCCTGCGCCACTACGATGTCTATGTTCCTCTGCTTAAAGAAGCGGCCATGAAAACAAGCTGGAACGAGGCGGTGGATATGGTAAGCGAAGCTCTTTCTCCCCTGGGGGACGAGTACGTTGGGACACTTAGGGCCGGACTTCTGGGCCGCTGGGCGGACCGCTATGAAAATAAGGGCAAGCGTTCCGGCGCTTTTTCTTCAGGCGGCTACACTGGGGCGCCATATATACTCATGAACTACAAAGAAGACTCCGTGAGGGACGTGTTTACTTTGGCGCACGAAGGCGGACATTCGATGCACACCTGGTATTCAGTCCGCGCTAATCCTTATCCGCACTATAACTACACCATTTTTGAAGCCGAAGTTGCCAGCACCTTTAACGAAGAACTCCTCTACAGGCATCTTGTGAAGAACGTCTCCGGCGCCTTCAGGACCTGTCTGGTCAACAAACGGGTAGACGATATTCTGGCGACTCTTTATAGGCAGACCATGTTCGCGGAATTCGAAAAGCGCTCCCACGAACTGGAAGAAGCGGGCGCTCCGCTGACAGCGGATCTGCTCCGGGCGGAGTACCGGAAACTTCTTGAAAAATACTTCGGACCTTCTGTAATTTTTGAAGAAGAAAGCGATCTCGAAGTCCTGCGGATTCCCCACTTCTACCACGCTTTCTACGTCTACAAATATGCCACCGGTATCTCCGCATCTCTTGCCCTGGCGGAGCGCGTTCTTTCAGGGGGCGCAAAAGAGCGGGAGGATTACTTCGCCTTCCTCAAATCGGGGGGGTCCAGGTTTCCCCTGGAGTCCCTCAAAGCCGCCGGAGTAGATATGGGCGACCCGGCCCCTGTGGAAGCGGCCTGCAAGGTCTTTGCCGGCCTTGTGGGGGAACTGGAGAGGCTCTTATAGACTGATTCGCGGCGGTTCCGGTATACTTATTCCGGTATAATTATTCATAGAATATAATGAGCTTGTTCCAAAACTAACCGAGTTTTGGAACAAGCTCATCTAACAAATTATTAAGCGAGGAATTACATGATACGAGGCGGAGATATCGCTAAAGGAAGCTGCCTGCTCCAAAAGGGGCAGCCTTATCTGGTCATTGAGCGGGAATTCCACAATCCCGGGAAAGGAACTGCCATAGCCCGGATTAAAATGAAGAGCATCAAGGACGGTTCTGTTTTAACCATGACCATCCCCACCCAGCAGGAAGTAGAAGACGCCATAGTGGATACCAGGACCTGCCAATACCAATATGCGGATCAGGATAACTTTCACTTTATGGACAACGACAGCTACGATCAGTACGAGGTGCCTCTTGCCGATATGGAAGAAAAGAAATACTACCTGCAAGAAGGCGGTCACTACGAACTGGCTATTTGGGAAGGCAAGGTCATCGACATTAAAATTCCTTATAAGGTGGTGTTTACCGTGGCCGAATCGGAAAATTACGTGAAGGGCGATACCGTTTCCGGCGCCACAAAGCCGGTTAGTACAGAAACGGGTCTGACCGTCCGGGTTCCCCTTTTTATAAAGCAGGGCGAGCGCATCCTGGTTAATACAGAAACCAACGAATATGTGGAGCGGGTGAACGGCTGAGATGGACCTGAGACCTGCAACCGTTAAAGCGTGATACCTTTAGGCTCTCTTGGCCTAACTAAGCAGGCGGCTCCCGTGCAATCCGGCTCCGCCGGATTGCTTCGGAGTTTTTTGACACACCTTGCCGCTGTTAGCTTCTTTGCGGGTCAAAGCGACCCATCGGTTCGTAGAACCGCGGTTCGCAAAACTCCCCGCAATGGTTCTACGGAAATAAATCCGGGGAGTTTTGGGACTTACAATAATATCCGCAACTTAGATGCCGCTCCCAAAACTCCTAAGCAAACCGCTAAGCAAGCCGAAGCAAGCCGAAGCCAAGCCTACGGCTTGCTTAGCGGCTTGCTTATCGGCTTGCTTAGGTTTGCACGGCTCCGCCTTATTGCAGCGTCACCGTATTGCCGGCGCTCATCCGCGGATATGACTTGCTGTAGTCCGCGCCGCCCGCGGTAAGCTCCACCGATCCTTCCGCGTTCTCGGTCAGCCAGAAGTAGACCTTGCCGTCCGCGCCGGTCTTCACGTCCTTGACGCCGTAGTTGGTCGCGCCGTCAATCGTTGCCGCGGTGATCGCCGTATTGCTCAGCGGCGCAGAGCCAACGGTGAGGGTGTTGAGGTAAACGGACGCGCCGCCGCCGTCTTTTACGGACTGGCCGGCTAAAACCTTGGAAGCCTTCACGCTGCCGCCCGTAATCGTGATTGTGCCGGGGTTTACATTCCCGCCTATGTCCTTGCCGCGGCCCTCGGCAATAACCGTGCCGCCCGTGATTGTGATTGTCCCGCCATTGCCGCTCTCCCAGCCCAGGCCGGCTCCGCTCCCGTTGGTGGCGCCTTGTGCCGTAACCGTGCCGCCCGTGATTGTGATTGTCCCGCCTGAGCCGCTTATGCTCGCGCCGATGCCGGTACGGCCTCTGGCGCTTACGATTCCGCCCGTAATCGTAATTTCGCCGCCGTAGCCGCTCCTCCCGCCGCCGATAGCGGCGCAGTCGTTGCCGCTCGTGGCCGTAACCTTGCCTCCGTTGATAGTGATTATACCGCCCGCGCCGCCCTGTCCGCCGCCTATGCCCGCGCCGTCGTGGGTGCCATTTGCCGTAATCGTGCCTCCGTTGATGGTAATTTTACCGGGGCTGCGGCTCTGGTTGCCGCCTATGGCTGAGCCGAAGCCGCAGCCTTGCGCCGTAAGAGAGCCGTCCAGAGAACCGTCGCCCGCCGCGCTCGTAATAGTCAGAACAGAGTTTTCATCGGATCTAAGACCGCTATTGTTACCCGAACCAGATCCAAAAAGTCTGTTAACGCCCGCCAGCTTGAGCGTTACATTCGCCCCGCCGTCTACGATGAGCGGAGGAGTATATTGGAAGGCGCTGCCGCCTTGCATTTCCATATCCGCGCCATCAAGCGTAATGACTGCCGTTGCGCCGCTTGCCACAACAATGCGCCGCTCCGTGGTTTTGCCCTTTACGGTGACCTTGGCGCCGTTCTTAATCGTGTAGGTATTGCTTGCGTAGGTCCAGCCTGCGCTTTCGCTGCCTTGAGGGTCTGTAACACTAAAATCTATAACAGAGTTCCATTTTGAGTACACCACGGTATTCCCTGTTACCGGCGTAGAGGCGGTAAACCACAGCCCGCCGCCGTCTTCCAGCGTGTACCAGCCGTCAAAAGCGAAGCCCTGTCTCTCTGGATTAGTCTCGGGCATGTTTTCCCCGGCCGCGCTGCCGTAGTTCAAAGTCAGCTCCGCATAAGGATTAGACCCGTCTCCCCCGGCCCCGGGCGCGAAAAACTTCACCGTGTAGATCATAATCGTCCACTTGGCGTGTACGGCGATATTCGCGATTACCGGCGTGGAAGCGGTAAACAGGTCCCCGCCGCCGTCCGGTTCCGTATACCAGCCTTCGAAGGTATGGCCCGGCTTTTCCACAGTGGGCATTTTTTGTCCAAGCGATTCTTCGTACAGCGCTGTCAGGGTCTGCGTTTCAGACTCTCCGCCGCCGGCTTTGAAGTTTACCGTGTAGCTGATGCGCGTCCACTTGGCGTACGCGGTTATATCCCCGGTTACAGGCGTAGAGGCGGTAAACCGTTCCCCGCCGCCGTTTTGCTCCGTCCACCAGCCGTCGAAGTTATGGCCCGTCTTAGCTGGGTCCGCGGGCATTTTCTCCCCAACCGAACTGATATAGCTCACTACCCGGGGCCGCGAGTCTTCGGTATCTTTGAAGGTTCCGCCGTCCTCGTTAAAAGTTACCGTGTATTTGTTAACCGTCCACTTGGCGTACACGGTGATATCCGCCGTTACCGGCGTTTCCTGGGTAAACTGCTCCCCGCCGCCATACTCTGTCATATACCAGCCGGCAAAGGTACAGCCCGTCCTTGTTGGAGGCGCGGGCATATTTTCCAAAAGCGCGGCGCCATAGTCCAACTCCACGGGCGGGTAGGACTCTTTTCCCCCGTTCACGTTAAAGGCCGCCGTGTATCTGTTAGGCGTCCACTTTGCGTACAAGGTAATATCCTCTGTTACAGGCGTTTCCTGGGTAAACTGCTCCCCGCCGCCGTTTTGCTCCGTCCACCATCCATCGAAGGTATGGCCCGTCTTAGCTGGGTCCACGGGCATGTTTCCCGCTCCAACCGCGCCGCCCGGCTCAAGAAACCGGTCCTGCGCGTCCGGCTTGCCGCCGCCGGCGTTAAATGACGCCGTGCGAAAATCAGAACCCAATATCCATTTTGCGTACACGGCAATGTCCCCGCTTACAAGCGTATGGGCGGTGAAAATTGTTCCGCCCGAGGTCTCCGTAAACCAGCCCGCAAAAACATAGCCGCCTTTCACGGGATTCGCGGGCATATTTTCCCCGGCCTCGCTGCCGTAGTTCAAAGCCAGCGGCTCAGGATTAGGGCCGTCTCCTCCATTCACGTCAAAGTTTACCTTGTATGGGATAGGCGTCCACTTCGCGTACACCGTGATATGCCTGCTTACAAGCGTTTCCTGGGTAAACTGCTCCCCGCCGCCGTCTTTCTCCGTCCACCAGCCCGCGAATGTATGGCCCGTCTTCGCCGGCTCCGGGGGCATATTTTCCGCTCCAATTGCGCCGCCTTTCTCTACATTCCGGGTCTGTAAGCCGGTCCCGCCGCCGTTTCCGTCAAAAGTTATCGTCCGGGAAAGGCTCTGTAATATCCATTTTGCGTACACGGTTATATCCGCCGTTACCGGCGTTTCCTGAGTAAACTGTTCCCCGCCGCTCTCAGGCTCCGTGTACCAGCCGCTGAAGATATAGCCCGTCCTCGTTGGAGGCGGGGGCATGAGTTCCGAAAGCGCGGTGTCTGAGTCCGTTTCCCGGGTCTGCGAGTCTGCGGCTTTGGGAGCTTCCGGGGTTTCGAAGACTCCGCCGTTCCCGCTAAAAGTTACCGTATACTGCGGGGTCTGTTCCACGCCGCCGGCGGATGGATTTTTGCAGCCCGCCAGGGCCAGGCACAGCAAAGCCGCGCCCAGCATAAGCCCGCCCTGGAGCATAGGGCTCAGGCGCTCATGAAACCGCTTTAACAACATTTCGCTTTTCATATCATTCCTCCTATACGGACGCAGGAATCCGTGCAAGCGGCGGAGCCGCTTGCTTGGAGTTTTTTGAACCGCAAAAGAAGATCACAGCCGCACAAAAGGTCAAAAAATTCCTAAGCAATTTGCAAAGCAAATTGCACTTCACCCAAAAACAATCCGCAAAACTCCCCGCAATGGTTCTACGGAAATAAATTCGGGGAGTTTTGCGGAATCAAAACAGCCCTCCACACCAAAAACAATCCGCAAAACTCCAAGCAAACCGGCTCCGCCGGTTTGCACGGGTCTGTCCCCGCACTGGTTCGCCGGCGGGTTTTATTTGGTCCGCGGCTTTTAAAAATATTTAAGAAAAATGCTTGCATATTTGCCGATACTGTTATATAATAGTATAATATTTTGAATGGACTGACTATTTTTAGATAGAATTGTTCAATAACTTCAGTTATTGAACAAATTCCACTTAAAATTGCAAAATGCTCCGCATTTTGCGAGACTTTTTCAACAACCCGAACC
>JAITSE010000081.1 GCA_031288005.1 Treponema sp. | reverse complement strand
ATCCTTACCGCCCACATTTTCGGCGTTGACATTGACGCGCAGGCCGTTGAGGTAACAAAACTATCGCTGCTGTTAAAGGCGCTTGAAGGCATGAACGAGCAGGAGATACAGAAAGAGCTTTTTAACGAGCGGGTTTTGCCGGATTTAAGCCGGAACATAAAGTGCGGCAACAGTCTTATTGGAACCAATTTTTACGCCCAGGGAACCCTTGATTTAACGGAAGATGATCAGTACCGGATAAACGCCTTTGACTGGGAAACGGAATTCGCCGAGGTTTTCAGAGACGGCGGCTTTGACGCGGTGATTGGAAATCCGCCGTGGGGCGCGAATATCGATGACTATACCCGTTATTTTGAAAAACATTATCCAAACAGTACACAAAGCTATAAAGACAGTTTTAAAATATTTATAGAAAAAGCCTGCAATTTGTCCAGAGATAATGCTTTTTGCAGTTTTATTGTTCCAAGCGCGTTTATGCTGCAGCCGCGATATATTGATGTCAGGCGTTTTTTGCGTGATAACACAACAATACACCGGCTTTGGAATATTGGCGATGGTGTTTTTGGTCCTCATGTTGCCGCTCCATGTGGTATTTTCATTATCGAGAAGAAAAAAGCAAAAGAAAATCATGTTGTTCTTTTTATGGATACAACCAATCTCAGAACAAATGAACAGAGAATCGAAGCGGCGCACGCCGCGGTGTATCGGAAAGTAATGCAAAACATATACAAGAAAACAACGGAAGAAGCGTTTGTATCGTTTTACCGGGAATTAAAAACGAAGGAGGCCTTTTTGGAAAAAATATTGGACATCAAAGACGCTGGAATAAATTATCAGCGGGTAAACGTTGGCCTTTCTGATAAGGGGAATTCTGATTTAAGCAAACGCCTTTTTTATGAAGGAGAACGCAGGAGTGAAAAAGATGTTGAGTATTGGAAAGGCATAGATATAAATGCTTATTTTATGGCCTCGCGGACCGGACGATTTGTGAATGTTGATATTACCAGAGCATTGCGGAAAAACGAACGGGTTATTTTGAATTCAGGCTATTTTGCCGGGACACCAAAAATTTTATGGAGGCAAACAGCAGAATATCCTATAGCGGCTCTTGACACTGTTGGTATATGGTTTGGAAGAAGCATTCAATCAGGGACCATGAAAAAAGATAGCCCTGTTGATATAAAATATATTTTAGCCATATTTAATTCAAAATATTTTAGATGGTTATACGAGCAAAATGTAAAAGAAGATGGCCGTATTTTTCCGCAGATCAAGCTGTCCAAACTTGCAAAACTTCCAATTCCTATTCTTGATCTGTCCAAAAAATTCGATAAAGCCCGGCACGATAAACTTACCGCTCTTGTCGATCAGATGCTCGCCCTAAAAAAGAAAGAGCAGGCCGAAAATGTTCCCCAGGTAAAAACAATGCTGGGCCGGCAAATTCAAGCGCTGGATAAACAGATAGACTCGCTGGTGTACGAATTGTACGGCCTGACGGAGGAAGAGATTAGGATCGTGGAGGGAAAAGGGTGAGCGCAAATTAGAATACAGCGCATTCATGCCCGCAGCCGCTATGGTTGCAGCGGACAATTATAAAATGAGAGTTGGCGAACCAAGGGTTCTCCAACTCCCGCTAAAAAATACACCTTTCGCAGTCCGCAGGACTTTTTCTTAAACAAAGATACCCCGCCGCAAGCGGCGGGGTATCTTATTTTCTAAACTACAGCGACAGTAGTCACAACTGCCGCAATTGTTAATCCATCAACGTAAAACTGTCGCTTGCTGTCTAATAATTAAGAAGCGCTGATGAATCCGCATTAATCGGTCGTTTACGATCCGCTGCATATGACTTGCACGAATCACCCGGTTTTTTACAGAGCCTGTAAGGCGAGTGCCTGTAAAGCCAGAGCCTGTAAAGCGAGAGCCTGTAAAGCCTGATTCATTGCTGTCTCCTTTCACTCAACAATACATTTCCGTACGCTAAACGCATTGTTAAGCATGGTTTTATATACCGTCCATACGGAACGGCAGTTATAAAGCGGGCATCGCCCGGCTATAACACATACAAAAATTTTTTCTCAGCCGGGTAAAATATTTTCCGGCAGAAGGTTCATAAATAGAGTTGTTCATCGGAAACGCAGTTTCCGCAACTTCAGTTATTGAACAAATTCCTTGTTGAAACTGCAAAATGCCATGCATTTTGCGAGACTTGTTCAACAACCAGAACCCGTAGGAACTGCAAGTTCCCGGGTTCACTAAAACAGGTTGTTGAACAAGTCCAATATTTGCTGTAGTTGATTGAAGGGCCGGGTCCACACCGGCAAGCGCATTTGCTCCTGGGTTCTTCATCCGTATTGAAGGTTTAATATCCAGGAACCCGCGGCGTGGGAGAGACCCTACGGCGGGGCTGCTTGATTTTGCAGATATAATTTTTTTGGATGCGCCGCCTGATTCCTGCCTGTGTCCATAGCAGTCGTTTACAAACCATTTGCGCTGTTTCAGAGACTGTTTATTTTGAAAATCTTTCGTCAGCTTAACGGTAAATGTCATGTTTTCCCTCCCAGCATGAAATTTTACTGCCGCTCTAGTCTTCTCTGATGCCGCTAAATTAACATTCGTATGTGTACAAAATACCAGGCGCTCTGGCTATATTAAAGCCCCTATATTGTTGTGGTGTCAATACTCCGCAACGCTTCAGAAAAAATTTTTACCTTACCTTAACATATTATAGCTAGTTATAGGCGGATGCGTTTATATTGCTTGCCGTGAAAGAAAATTTTTCCACATTAAGGGTTTAATGCCCTGCCAAACCTGTAGCATTAGGTTTACCGGGACCTGAAACCGCAGGTCTGAGCTATGCGGCAGGTTTGGTTAATTTATATCATATCACGTTTCGGGTTTTTTCGGACCCCGGCTTATGTACATACCCTGAGCATACCCGGTTGCGTCCTGTGTTCTTTGCGGCATAGAGATTTGCATCGGCCTGGGCGATAAAATCTTCTATCCCGGATTGCCTTGATTGTTTTGCGGGAATCATGGTAACAACGCCTATGCTGATGGTAGCCGAAGTAAGTCTGCCGTCTGTCAGGGGTATCCTGGCGGCCTCTACCTTTTCCCGAACCCTTTCTGCTATTATGGAAGCCGCTTTCGCTGGAGTTTCAGGCAGCAGGATACCAAATTCCTCTCCTCCAAGCCGGACGGCTGCATCTGAAGGACGTCTTGCGGCGGAAATAAAAATTTTTGATATGACCTGCAACAGAGCGTCTCCATTAGGGTGACCGTATGTATCGTTGTAATTTTTGAATTTATCCACATCTATCATCAAGAAAGAAACAGGCGTCTTGTCCCTGATAGCCCGCCGCCACTCTATATTGATACGTTCGTTAAAATATCTCCGATTGGGGATGCCGGTCAAAGGATCTATTCTGCTGAGCTGCTCTATCATTCTTATATGCTGAACGATTTGTATATGGTTCCTGACTCTGGCAATAACTATGGCATTCTTAAAAGGCTTGGAGATATAGTCCACTGCTCCCAGGAGGAGGCATTTTTCTTCATCAGTATCGTTGTCCAGACTTGTAATGATGATGACCGGGATGTCTTTAAGATTGGGACATGATTTGAGGGTTTTAAGGACATCAAATCCATTCATATCTGGTATGACAATATCCAAAAGGATAAGATCTGGACGTTCCGCCGCCGCCCGCCGTAAACCTTCGCCGCCTGATTTGGCGGTATATATTGTATAATCCGGGGATAATATTTTATATAAAATCAAAAGGTTGTTCTTTTCATCATCAATGACCAAAATACTACACCTATCAACTGTTTCCATAAAGCTATTGTGTCCTTTATTTATAATACGCTTTTTTATGAACCAAGAAGTAAATCCGTGAGCGGCTCAAGAGTTTTGCAGGCATAGCCTTTCGATTTATCCATGAACCGGAACTTCTCTCAAAATGCGAAGCTTCGGTTCAGTAACCCGGTTGCCGCGAATTCTAAGTTCGACAATAACTGATTTATTGAACAAGCTCTTTAGTTATAGTCTGTCATAGATTAAAAAACCGCAACCAGCACCTTTTGCGCCCGCTTTTTTAATACGGCGAATTCCTTTTCCGTCAACGGCGCTGGGACACCTCCGTACTTCTTTAAAATAGAAAGGCCCAGGTCAAGCAGTCGGACATCAGACGGACTCAATGCGGTATGCACCTGTCTTGACAGGGTGAAACGCAGGGCTAGATCCGCCAGTTCAGGGTCATCGGCAATAGGTTTATACCAGCAGCGGGGATACCCGTCTAACTCGCTGTCTTTGGCTTGCTCGGCTAGACATTTTACCGCTATGCATCCCAAATTTCGTTTTGCCGCTTCCTCCAGCGCTGCCGGGCCCACCCCATTTTTAAGCCAACTCGCCCAGTTTACCGGAAAAAGCATAGTATCAAAATCATAGCCCCCCATAAGCTTAATGGCGGCCTCGTCATAATGGGTTGAAAAACCAGTATACCTGATAAGGCCCTTCTCTTTCGCCATTTCCAAAGCCTCCATTGCACCGCCCTGATCGAACACTTTATGAACTTCGTCCACGGCCACGGCGTGAAGCTGATACACGTCAATATAATCGGTATGCAGGAGCCGGAGTGACTCGTGCAGGTCCTTCAGTGCCGCATCCTTTGTTCTTTTGTTTGTTTTTCCGGCAAGGATCACCCGGCTTCTCCCGGATTTGACAGCCGCTCCTAATAGCTGTTGAGCATTGCCGTAAAGCGGCGATACATCAAAATAGTTGATACCCTGTTCTATTGCGTTTGCTACAATCTGCGTCGCCTCTTTTTGAGGCATATCCCTGACCGCTATCCCGCCGAAGCTAAACACTCCGACGGATAAGCCGGTTTTCCCTAAAATTCGTTCTTCCACTGTCAATCTCCATATTTTTACTTTTTTTTTTCTATGAAAAACGCTTATTCGATAAGTATAATAGCGGCTTTGATAATTTACAATTTTAACTGACTTTGACTCGCCGTCTGTGCGCCCCGGAAGATCAAAATAGTGTGAACTTAAAAAATTTCTTGGTTTTCATACGAATAAAGAAACGAGGGCGGCAGTCTTTCCTCCGCCGTCCTCTTTGTTAAAGCGTTAAAAAAAAGGGCTTTATTACGCTGCGCTTGAAGAGCCGCTAAATTAGCTGACTTCCGCCCGGCGCTGCTTACTAGCCCTTAAGCCGCCCTTCGATGGCGTCCAGTTCCGCGTATAGCTCTTTCGGGAGCTTGTCGCCGAATTTGGGATAATGGTTCTTCCTGACATCGGCGATTTCTTTCTTCCAGCCTTCAATGTCCACGGAGCACAGTTCCTTTAAGGCGCCGGCGCTGACTCCCTGGGGGGGCTCAATGGCGTCCGGTTTGGGAAGGTTGCCGATGGGGGTTTCCACAAAGTTGTCCTTGCCGTCACAGCGGTCGAAGATCCACGCCAGGACTCGGGAGTTTTCCCCATAGCCGGGCCACATGAACTTGCCGTCCGCATCTTTGCGGAACCAGTTAACGAAGAATATCTTGGGCAGCTTGCTCTCGTCATGGGTTTGGCCAATCTTGATCCAGTGCTTGAAGTAGTCGCCCATGTGATAGCCGCAGAAGGGAAGCATGGCGAAGGGGTCCCGGCGCACCTGGCCGACCTGGTCGGAGATGACCGCAGCGGTTACTTCCGAACCGGTGATAGAACCCATGAACACTCCGTGTATCCAGCTCTTGCTCTGATTCACCAGGGGGATAGTGCTGGGCCGGCGTCCGCCGAAAAGGAAGGCGCTGATGGGTACCCCTTTGGGGTCTTCCCATTCCGGGGCGACAACCGGACACTGCCGCGCCGGTGCGGTGAACCGGGCGTTGGGGTGGGCGATTTCCTCACCTTTGGGGCTCTTGTCGGTCTGGGGGGCCGGGCGTTTCTGGCCTTTCCAGTCGATGATTTCCTTGCCGGGGGCGCCATGTCCTATCATTTCCCACCAGATGTCGCTGTCTTCGGTAAGGCCGCAGTTCGTGAAGATAGTGTTCTTTTTGATGGACTCCATGGCGTTCCGGTTGGATTCGTCATTGGTCCCGGGGGCAACGCCGAAGAAGCCCGCTTCGGGGTTGATGGCGTAGAGGCGGCCGTCTGGGCCGAACTTCATCCAGGCGATGTCGTCGCCCACGGTCTCGACCTTCCAGTCTGGGAGAGTGGGGATGAGCATGGCGAGGTTTGTCTTGCCGCAGGCTGAGGGGAAAGCGCCGGTGATGTACTTGACCTTACCTTCCGGGTTGGTGATTTTGAGGATGAGCATGTGTTCCGCAAGCCAGCCTTCGTCCCGGGCCAGAACCGAGGCGATGCGCAGGGCCAGGCACTTCTTCCCCAGGAGGGCGTTGCCGCCGTAGCCTGAGCCGTAGGACCAGATTTCCCTGGTTTCGGGGAAGTGGCTGATGTACTTGTCTTCCATAGGGGCGCAGGGCCACTTGCCGTTGTCCTTTTCCCCAGGATTAAGGGCTTTGCCAACCGAGTGGTAACAAGGCACGAAGAAACCGCCGGTCCCTAATACGTCCAGTACCTTGCTCCCCACACGGGTCATGATGTGCATATTGGCCACAACATAAGGAGAGTCGGTAATCTCGACCCCAATCTTGGCAATGTCCGATCCCACCGGCCCCATGGAGAAGGGGATGACGTACATGGTCCGGCCCTTCATGCTGCCTTTGTATAGAGCGCTCATGGTCTTTTTCAACTCCGCCGGATCGATCCAGTTATTCGTCGGACCGGCGTCGTCCTTTTTGGCGCTGGCGATATAGGTACGGTTTTCTACCCTGGCAACATCAGAAGGATCAGAGCGGAACAGAAAGCTGTTGGGGCGCTTTTTTAAGGGGGTGGCCAGACCCGCGTCAAGGGTGATCTGGATCATCCGGTCATATTCAGCCTGGGAGCCGTCACAGATCTCCACAGCATTCGGGGACATGAGGGCTGCCGCCTCTTCAATCCATTTTCGCAATTTGGCGTGTTTTAGTTCTTCTACTTTCATGGAAACTCCTTACATCTTATAAAAACGAATGTCAAACTTGGGAAATCAATACGTAATGAATTAATTTCTATGCTCATATTACAAAAATGGGGAATTTGTGGCAAGGGGACAAAAGTTCTTCACTTTTGTTTTTTGGTAGTTTTTTAGCCTATCTCAGGGAACCATCCATATTTCCCCGAGGGACTTAGACTAGGTCCCCGGGGGACTTAATCTAGGTCCCTGAAGGAACCATCCATGCTTCCCTGCGGGAACCAAGCTGTCTCCCTTGCGCGGTCTAAGCCTGAGTGCAGGCTTAGACCAAAAAAGCGGCGGGAGTTTTCCCGCGTTTCCCGGGCGAGTTGATCCTCGTCCTTCCCCAGTATCCCGGCGACGACCCTAAGTATATGGCGCAGAAAGCGGGGCTCGTTCCTTCCAGCCCTGGCTTTCATGTCCCGTGGCAGGAGGAAGGGCGCGTCAGTCTCTATAAGAAGGCGGTCATGAGGTATGAGCCGCGCAAGGGAGCGGAGTTCCCGCCCCCGCCTCTCATCGCAAATCCAGCCTGTAAGACCGATGAAGGCGCCCATTTCAAGACAGCGCTCCAGATCAGCCGCGGAGCCGGTAAAGCAGTGGACTACCATGTCTTTTACACCGCAGGAGCGGAGTATGGCCGTAAAATCTTCCCAAGCGTCCCTGACGTGGAGAAAGAGGGGAAGGCCCAGTTCCACGGCAAGAGCCGCCTGCTTTTCAAAACATTCCCTCTGCGCGGGCCGGGGGGAGAAATCCCGGTTATAGTCCAGACCGCATTCCCCAATGGCGACAGCCCCCCGGAGCGCGAGTTCCCGGAGCGCGGGGAGAGTGGAGGGGCCGTAGCTTTTCGCGTCGTGGGGATGCAGCCCCGCGGTAGCGTAGAGGCAGCCTGGATGAAGCGCGGCGTATTCCATGGCCTTCCGGCTGTCTTCAAGGCTGGTCCCGGTGATGATCAGAGGAGAGACCCCATCTGCCCTGGCAGCCGCCGCGACCGCTTCCCTGTCCTTGTCAAACGATGGATGCATCAGGTTCACGCCTGTATCGATTATTGTTTCCATTTCCTTAACTTCCGTATTTACGCTCCGCATTGCCCCGCCGCAATGCAGATGTGGGAGCGAAGCTGCCTGGCCGAATGAAGCCTGGAGCCGGCAGACCCGCTGAACGCGGTTTTTTTAGCCCGCTTACGCAATATTTTTTCAAAACAATACTTTTTGCCGGCTGCTTCTTTCCGCTTTTTTTATAACTTCTAAACTTAAGGGCAGATTTAGCCTTGCGCCCGATAATATTTCACTGGCTGAAACAACAGATATTTTATCATATTCCGTTCCAAAAAAACTATGGACAAATTTTCCATACGTTTTTGCCTCTTTAACCAGATTCGGCGCATCGTACAGGGTAATCAATACTCCGCAAGCCGCTTTCTCGCGTTCAACGACGCCGTATAGATCACGCACAAAACCTGGAGTCATATTAACATTCGATTTAACACTGAAAATAACTTTCTTTACAAGTGTTTCTCCGGTTGGACTGCCGTCAATGAAATAGGCTATGCCGTCGATGCCCCTGTCTCCACCTTTTTTGGCATTAATTGCCGCTTTATTATTGGAGTATGTCAATACAGACCATTTTTCAAATTCTTTTCTTGTTTTATCATTTGCGTTATTGGCTAAACTCACTGCCGAATCAAAATCACGCGGGATGCCGTTTAGTTCAATAGTTTCTATTATTTTATCGCCAAAAGAGTCCGCTAATCTTCTTAGAATTAAACTGATACTGTGATATGTTATATCTATTCCTATCCAGTTACGCCCTGTGTCCTCCGCGATAGATATAGTGGTTCCGCAGCCGCAATATGCGTCAAGAACCATATCCCCTTCATTGGTGCAGGATTTTATAATACGGCGCAAAAGCCCTTCAGGTTTTTGCGTTGGATATCCGAGTCTTTCTTTATCTTTAGGCGACAGCCACCTGACATCTTCATCTATGCCTTGCAAAGTACCAAAAACTGTTTTCTCAGTATATGGCTGAAAAGCCCAAATATCTGAAACCGGCTGTCCGTCATCCTGATTTATCCTATGCTCATACATTGGCCAGGCATGGCCTTCAATTATTTTTATATAACCCTTCTCATAAAAATATTCAAGCTTTTCCAGCACGTTCAATTCTGAAATATCCTCGTCTATATCATCGAGTAAAGCCGCTGGAATCGCCCAATGGCGGCCTTTTTGCGCAGGATCAAAACCACGCCAGATTTTGCCGGAATCGCCGTTTCGCGTCCCTGAACCAGTGAGTACATTCCCATAATAATTGGTACGGTATTCATTGCCATTTTTTATAAAATATTCATTAATATGCCCAAGCATATACGGCCTTTTGGGGCTGTTCCATGTAAAATCAGCGGTTTTTGAATAAAATAATATAATATCATGGACAGGACCAAAACGCTTTATTTTGTTATGCGCCCCTGTTCTTCTCCAAACAATTTCATTCTGAAACTGTCCGCGCTGTGAACAGAAAATACTGTCACAAATTATTTTTAAATAATGGCTTGCGCTTGGATCACAATGCAGGAAAAATGTACCATCAGATTTTAACACACGATAAATTTCCTGTATCCTTTGTGTGAGGCTGACCAAATACGACAACAGCGCGCCTTTCTTTAATACGTTTTCAAAGCCAATTATTAGCTCAATTGTTTGCCTTGAATAGCCGCTTGCAGCGTTTATTTTTATTTCCGTTAAAGAGTGTTCGGCAGAATCATCCCATGTCCATGTGTCAATGAACGCCTGAGTTTGAGCAAAATCATCTTCGCCAATATTGTTATAAATTAAATTATAATTACGTTTTGAATTGAAAGGAGGATCGATATAACACAACTTTACCGTCTCGTCTTTTACATATTTCCTCAAAACATCTATATTATCACCGTAATACAAGCGATTCATGAAAACATATTCCTCCATCTGAAGTTTCCGTATTGCCCCGCCCAGGGCGGTTTACATTTTGGTTTCAATGATAAGGCTTAAAAGTTCATCTGGGCTGTCGATAATGCGCGGAGCCCCGGCTTTTTCCAGGGCTTCCCTGCCCCGGAAACCCCAGCTTACTCCCAGGGCGCAGCACCCGGCGGCCCGGGCGGTCTCTATGTCAATTTCCGAGTCCCCGGCGAATACGGCGTCCCGGGGAGCGCGGCCGAGTTCCATAAGAAGCTCCCACACGGCGGATGGATCCGGCTTTCTGGGAAGTCCTGGCGTTTCTCCCCGGACGGCGTCGAAGGACCTCGGCGGGAAAAGCCCCTCCACGACAAGCCGCGCCGCGGGATCGGGTTTGTTCGTGAGGACAGCGGTTTTTACGCGCCGCCGCTTAAGTTCCAAAAGGAGTTCCTGAATGCCGGGGTACGGCCTTGAATAAACCAGAGGAGCTTCCTCGTAGAACCGGGCGGCGCAGCCGGCTACGGTTTCCACAGTCTTTTCATCCCGGGCGGCGTCAGGCGGCAGGGCCAGAGAAGCAAGGCGCTTTATGCCCCAGCCTGTCATGGCGGCGCAGGCTTCCCGTCTTAGCGGCGGAAACCCATTGGCTTCAAGAGCGCGGTTCATTGAAAAGGCTATATCGTCCAAGGTATCAGCTAGAGTTCCGTCCAGATCAAAGATGACACAGGTAAATTTCATGCAAGCCCTGATTCCCATTGTATCAATTTTCCGTCCGCTGTACTATATAAAATATTTTATACCCAATGGAGCTGTTATTTTATGGAAACTATTGCTGAATCGCTTAAAAAAATCGGTATAATCCCGGTCATAAAGATCGACGACCCAGACCGGGCGGTCCCTCTTGCCCGCGCCCTCATCGCGGGTGGTATTCCCTGCGCTGAGATCACTTTCCGCACCGCCCAGGCTGAGGAAGCCATACGCCGCATCAGGGCTGAAGTCCCGGATATTCTTGCTGGCGCGGGGACAGTCCTTACGCCAAGCCATGTTGACCGGGCCGTGGACGCCGGAGCGGTCTTTGCCGTAAGCCCCGGATATAACCCCAAAACAGTGGAGCGCTGCCGGGAGAAAGGCATCCCCATATTCCCCGGCTGTTCGACTCCTTCAGACCTTGAAATCGCCCTGGAAGCCGGCCTCACAGATCTCAAGTTCTTTCCCGCGGAGCAGGCAGGCGGCCTGGACTATATAAAAGCCCTGTCAGGCCCCTTTCCCCAGGTCCGCTTTATACCAACCGGGGGAATCAACGCTTCCAATATCGCCTCCTACCTTGCATTCGATAAGGTTCTGGCCTGCGGCGGATCCTGGATGGCAGGAGCGGATCTCATCAACTCAGGAAATTATGAAGGCGTCGCCGCCCTGTGCAGGGAAGCCCTGCGCGGCATTATGGGCTTCTCCCTGGCCCACGTGGGAATCAACACTCAAAACGCGGGGGAAGCCCTTAAAGCTGCCGGCCTATTTGAAGCTCTTTTCGGCTTTGCCCCCAAAGACGGAAATTCTTCGGTTTTCGCCGGCGACGGGGTGGAGATCATGAAGTCCCCATATCTTGGAAAAAACGGCCACATCGCAATTGCCGTAAACAGTCTCATTCGGGCCAAGGCCTATCTGGAGCGCCGGGGAGCGGTCTTTAACGATGAAAGCGCCAAAATCGGCGCAGGGGGCGAGGTGATCGCCGTCTACCTCAGAGACGAGATAGCGGGCTTTGCGGTGCATCTGGTGCAGAAAAAAAAGTAGCCTTAAGAAAGCCCCGCAATTTAGAGCGGGGTTCTTCATTTCCCCGCCTTCACTATCATCACGTCCCCGGCATTAAACTTTTTTGCGGCCCGGTCAGCCCAGACTTTTATTCCCGGCGGGACAAGGCCGGCGGCAAGGCCGCCCCAGGTTAAGGTCTTTTCTATCGTGAAGCCGTTTTGCCTGAGCAAAGAGTGAAGGGTCTTTACCGAAAAGAGGTAGAGGTGGTCAAAAATGGCGGAGCGCCAACGCGGGCCAAGGAGCCGGGCCTGGAATCCCTCTATGTTCGGAGTGGTTACATAAAAAAAACCGCCCGGCGCCAAAATGCGGCTGAGTTCCCGGACCATAGCCGCGGGATCGTTCAGATGCTCGATTAGGTGCGAAGCCCAGACCGCCTGAAAGCTGTGCTCTGGAAAACGGTTTTCCTCCAGGGGCAGAGTCCTGACATCAAGCCCCCGTTTCAGCCGGGCGTATTCGGCCTGGGGAGTGGAGATTTCGATTCCCACGGCCTTCCATCCCTGTCCCTCAAGAAACGCAAGAAGGGCGCCTGTAGCGCAGCCTATGTCAAGGACTTTCGGCGCTTTCCCGGCCGCGGCATAATCCTTTTGTGACTCAAAGAAGCCTGAGTCCCGCAGGGCCAGTTTCTGGAGCCGCAGGAAGGCATCCTCGTTGGCCAATTCGTATGAAAGGTAGTCAGACCCATGCGCTTCACGGTAGCGGCGCCGCACCGCTGCGGGAACGGGCTGGGGGTTTATCTGAACCAAGCCGCAGCGGGCGCAGCGGACATAGCCGAAATCCCCGCAGGAAAAATGTTTTACAAAGCGGAAGCCGCCGCATACAGCGCATGGGACGAGACGTTCTTCCTGGGAGGCAGGAGGAGTGGACCAGGTTTTAATCAACCTGAAGCCTGAATACAGCGTTCCGGGAATTTCCCGAAATATCCATGACTATGATTTCAAGAATCGACTGCCCGCGGGTAAACCACAGTTCCCCTGCTTCAAAGGACGGGTAGCGCCCGTAGACCTGGCGGACAGAAACCAGGCCGTTCCTGGGCGTCATAAGCGCGCCGTCCCTTGCCGAATAGGTTCCAAAGGCCAGTTCCCCGGCTTCCTGGCCGTTTACGGAATAAAGTATGCTGTAAGGCGCAATTTGAGGCTCCTGGGCGGTGAGCATAGTATCAGAGGCGTGGACAAAAAGGGTATAGCGCCCCTGGCTTATATTCTTTGCCGTCCCAAGGTTAAAAACCCGGCCTTCTGAGTCTATAAGCTCCGCCGAATGAAAGACCGGCGCCATAGTATCAGGAAGATGGCTTAAAATCATGGAAGGGTTGATCCACCGCCTCTCTTTGCGGTCGAAAAGAGCAAAGGAAAAGCCTTTTCTGTTTGACCAGCCCGACTGCCCCGCCGCGGCGATGACCCTGCCCTGCTCAGGATGATTTGGGACCGGAACCGGGGAAGGATTTTCCAGATGGCCGTAGATGCTGATAAGGCCGTCCCCATGATCCAAAGCCATCCATGCGCCCAGGGGGGATGGAATGCGGGAAGCGCCGCCCGGCGCGCTCATAAATATAAGCTCTCCCTCTCCTGAAGCCCTCACAGGATCTTCGCTCTCAAAAACGGTGAACAAACAGGGCAGCCCTCTGTCATTGGCGCCGAAATTCGCTGATATGGCCGCGGCCGCTTGAGGCCAGTCCATTGCCAAAAGAGCGCGGGATTGAGGCGGAACAATCCCGGGAGCAATTTCCATAATAATCCCCAGGCAGAGAAGCGCCCATCGCTTTTTACTTTGCTTTTTCATTTTAGCCCATACTCCCTTTGCCGTAGTTTTTGCCCATTGCCGCTTTCAGCGGCTGCTCAGGGATAAAGACGCCAGGGCGCCTCCCCCCCCAAGGTAAAGCCGCCGTCCCCGCCGGGCAAGAAAGGCGTTTTCGCTTGAGAAAGGGGCCTTCATAATAATTTCGCCTGGCAGCCGTATTTCCACAAGCTGTTTCTTTCGCGGCGAAAGGGAAGTAAGGGCAAAGAGCAGCTTGTCCGCTCCCGAACCGTCCAGGGCGATGATGTTTCCCTCAAGGGGAAGTTTTATAGAATCCCTGGCGCCTATATTGTATAGAACGAGCAGTCCTTCGCTTTCAAAAACAACCCATCTGTCATTGTCTATGAAGGAAATATGGACCGGCCTGCGGAAGCCGCCTGAAAAGAATTCATGGTAAGCTACTTTATAAGAATCCCCAATTTTTTCCATGAGCAGGAAGCGCTGATCGTCAAAGCCCGCAACAAGCGCCAGTTTTGATCCGTCCCGGGAAATGCGGCAGCCGTAGACCGCGGAATACCGGGAGCCTCCTATCTCAAAAGAAAAGACGCGGCGGCCTGACATATCCAGCAGGTTGACCACCCCGTCAAGCGAGCCCGTAAGGACGAGACCGGCGGCGGCGTCCACATCGGTAAGCGGGGCGGCAAAATCATAAGTCCACAGGCTGTTTCCCCCGCTGTCCAGGGCCGTCAGGGAATTCTGTTCTTCGCTGATGATGAAGATGCGCTTGTCCATAAAAAAAGGATAACCCCGCGGCTCAAGAATTTTCAGCGGCGCCTCATTAAGGAGTTCTCTGATTTCAAGGCTGCTGGGCGCGGCTTCGTACTCGGTCCAATAGTTTTCAGAAATCGCCGCATTCCCTCTAGCCGTCCTGTTCATGTCAAAGCCGCCGTCCCGGTTGAAATAGCCGAAGCGGTTCCCCAGGATAAACGGCAGAGGCCGCCCCTCGTCTTCATCAGGCTCAGGCGCGGACTCGCCTTCAAAAAAGAGCGGATAGCCTGACTCAAGAGAAACGATCCATTGGGGCCTAAGAACTGTTTCAGGCGGAACGGGCCTTGAGGCGGCAAAGAAATAAACAATGAGAAGCAAAAAGCCGGCAGGGTAGAGATATTTTTTTTTATCTTTCGCCATAATTGCACTCCAGGTAAAACGCTTTACTCCGAATCGTATTCAATGAGGGTCTTTATATCTATGTCCCCAAGGGCTTTCCTGAAATTCATGAATGGAAGGCCCACCACGCCGAAAATGTTCGTAACGTTCCCTCCTGAAGCCGTGATGAGTTCCCGGGCCGCCCGCAGGGTGCCGCCTGTAGCTATCAGATCGTCCAGAAGGAGGACTTTCCCGTCCCTGGGGACGTCTCCAGGATGAATTTCAATTTCCGCCCGGGCGTATTCAAGGTCATAAGCTTTGGCAAGTTTCCTGCCCGGCAGCTTGCCCTTCTTGCGGATGAGGAGGAGGGGGATGCCCATGCTGACGGCAAAGGGCGCCGCGAAAAGAAAGCCCCGGGCTTCAATGGCGGCCACAGCGTCAAGCCGGCTGTCCTTGTAAATCTCCATCATGGAATCTATGCAGTAGCGGAATGCCGCGGGGTGGATTAAGATGCTGGTTATGTCGTAGAAAAGCACCCCCGGCTTTGGAAAATCCGGAACCCTCCTGATATATGAATCAAGATCGAATTTTTCGCCCATATAAATTGACTCCTGTTTGTTGGCGCTTCAACATTTAGATTTTAGCGGTCAAGAATGTATCTGTCAAGTTTTTACGGGCTGGTTTGAGACCGCTGCGCGGTCTGAGACCCGCAGGGTCTCTTGGAGTTTTGCGGGCTGTTATGGCAGTGCGTCCCTTTGGGCCGCGTGGAGGCTGCTTATGACGCAAAACTCCCCGCACGTTTTTTACGGGCTGGTTCTAGGCGCCGGACAAAGAATTTTGTAAGCCGGACAAAGAATTTTGCAGGCCGGACAAAGAATTTTGCAAGCCGGACAAAGAATTTTGCAGGCCGAATAAAGAATTTTGCAGGCCGAATAAAGAATTTTGCAGGCCGAATAAAGAATTTTGCAGGCCGAATAAAGCGTTCTACAAGCGGAATATATAAATTTGTTTACTTGTAAGGAGAAGGAAATGAGCGGAAAA
>JAITSE010000057.1 GCA_031288005.1 Treponema sp. | reverse complement strand
CGATTACCTGGGTAATGGCCGAGACATCAGGATAGTCAGGGATATTGACAAGGGGTTCCGCGGAGGTAACCAGCGCGCCTTGGGGCGAAAGCCACGCGGCGTAGCGGAGGCTTTCCAGCGGCTCCATAGAAATGATGAGGTCCGCCCCGCCCTGGGGGACCAGGTCTGACGGGATGACGCCGCCTGCGATACGGAGATGAGCCAGTACCGCGCCTCCCCGCTGGGCCATGCCATGCACTTCCGACTGCCGCGCCGCAAGCCCCTCGGCAAGCGCGGCCCGGGCAATGATGGCGGCAATGGAAAGCACCCCCTGCCCGCCGACTCCGGCAAGGATAATATCCTTCTTCATGTTCTGTTTCCTTAAAAGTAAAATTCCGCGGGGGTTGGTTGATTCTAGCGGCTTCGCGGAGGCCGCGCAAGGCCAAAAAACCTTGAGAGGAAAAGCGCAGGCCCGTCTTCTGAATTGGCCAAGGTTACGATATCCGCCGCGGCGCGGATGCGGGGCCCGGCGTTGGCCGGAACCGCCGCAAAACCAGATGCGGCCAGCATGGGCAGGTCGTTCTCCTCATCCCCAAAGGCGATAAGCTCTTCCGGAGCAAGGCCGTAACGCTCCATAAGAGCTTTAAGCCCCGTGCCCTTGCTTGTCCCGGCGGGAAGAACTTCCAGAAAGGTCTTGGAACTTTTTGTTACGCAGGCCCCGCAGCCAAAGCGTTCCTCCAGCCTGGGCCGTATCCTGTCAAGAAGCTCAGGCTCGGCCAGGAACATGCCTTTTATGCAGCCCTCAAAATCAGGCGCCCTCAGAGCGGCCTTGAGGTCTCCGAACTCAGGGTGAATCCCCGTATGTTCCCGGTAGGCCGCGGGCCAGGGCCCGTCTTTTTCCCCCATGAGGGCTTCCCCGAAGGGCTTATCTCCGCGGACAAAATACGCCTGGTAATACGCGCCCGTTTCCCTGGACAGGTCCACGCAGAAATCCGCCGCAAGGGGATCGAGAAGCCTGAGCCAAAGGACTTCTCCCCCGGGCATAAGAGCGGCCTTGGCGCCGTTAAAGCACACCAGGGGGCCTGTGAAGCCTATTTCCCGCCTGTACCTGTCCGCTGAAGCGGCGGAGCGTCCTGTAACGATGATGATGCGAAGCCCAAGGCCCAGACAGGCCCCAAGAACTTTCAGGCTCAGCTCCGTCAGCACGGCGCCTGGCGCAAGGAGGGTCCCGTCTAAATCAAAGGCCAGGGCTTTTATTTTTTTGGGGTCCGCGCTTCTCATGGCCTCACTTCGTATTGCTCCTGTTGTCATGGATGATTCATATCATACAGCAGGGGGAGAATTCTATGCGCCCGCCAAGAGATCGTAGACCTAAGGTCTCAAAGTGGTCTTCAGATCATGAAACCATGAGACCGGAGACAGCAGGAGACCGCTGAGACCGCTTTGAGACCATCGGAAACTTGTTTCCGCAGTTCGTAGAACCGCGGTCTCACGGTCTCCGGTCTCACTGTCTTCAGACCAAAGGTCTGCGGGCCTCCGGTTTCCGGGTCTCTTTGCGGGTCGCAGGGGCAGGCCGCAACTTGCGCTCCGCGGCTCTTTTAACAGCTTTCATTTTCTACTATACTTACCGGACTATGGCAGCTAACCCGTCCAATCCATTGATTGTGCAAAGCGACAAAACCCTGCTCCTGGATGTTCACGCTCCGGCGGCGGAAAAGGCCCGGGCCGCGATAATGCCCTTTGCGGAGCTTGAGAAGTCCCCGGAGCATATACATACCTTCAGGATCAGCCCCCTTTCGCTGTGGAACGCCGCGGGCGCGGGATTGACGCCTTTGGACATTGCCGCCGCGCTGGAAACTTACACCCGCTACCCCATCCCCGCGGGAATTATCGAAGGTTTTTCCGATACCATATCCCGCTACGGGAAGATCCGCATAGTTTCCGAAAGCCGGCTTAAGGACGCGCATAACAAGGACGAAGCCGCTGGCGGGCATGAGGGGCCGCGGGGCATGGATGAGGAGCTTCTCCTTGTGGCGGATGATCCTTCTGTCCGCGCGGAAATAGGGGCCGCTAAGGTTCTGGACAAATACCTGGAAAAGACGGCCCAGGGCTTCAGGCTGCGCCTGACCGACCGGGGCATAGTTAAAAGAACGCTCATCAAAATGGGCTGGCCCGTGCAGGACCTGGCTCCTCTGGTTTCAGGGGAGAAGCTTGAGATCGCCTTCCGGGAACTGACCCGCGGCGGGCTTCCCTTCAAGCCCCGGGACTACCAGATTGAAGCCGCTTCTTCCGTAGCGGGAGACGGCAGGCCGGGCTCGGGCTACGGGGTGGTGGTTCTTCCCTGCGGTTCGGGGAAAACAGTGGTTGGAATGGCCGTCATGACCCTCCTCAAGACCAGCACCCTCGTGCTGACTACCAACGTAGCCGCGGTGCATCAGTGGATAGACGAGCTTTTGGACAAGACAGATCTGCCGCCTGAGCAGATCGCCGAGTACACAGGGGATTCGAAGGCTGTCGCGTCTGTAACGGTCGCCACATACCAGATTCTAACCTGGCGGCCCGCCAAGGATGCGGACTTTCCCCACTTCCGGCTTTTCCGGGAGCATTCCTGGGGGCTGATTATCTACGATGAGGTCCACCTGCTCCCCGCGCCGGTGTTCCGGGTAAGCGCGGAGTTGCAGGCGGTCAAACGTCTGGGCCTTACGGCCACCCTGATCAGAGAGGACGGGGAGGAAGACGCTGTGTTCAGCCTTGTGGGTCCCAAGCGCTACGATGCGCCCTGGAAGGACCTTGAGGGGAAGGGCTGGATCGCCTGCGCCGTCTGCACGGAGATACGCATGGATATGCCTGAGGACCTGAAGATTCCCTATGCGGTGGCTTCCCCGCGGGAAAAGTACCGCATAGCCAGTGAAAACCCCTTAAAGATGGCGGCGGTCAGGCAGCTTGTGGAAAACCACCCGGACGACTACATCCTGGTGATAGGCCAGTACATCAGCCAACTCGATTCCCTTGGCAAGGCGCTTAAGGCTCCGGTCATCACGGGAAAGACGCCCAACGCGGAACGGGAACAGCTCTACGGCGCTTTTAGGCGGGGGGAGCTGCGGGTCATCGTGGTATCAAAAGTGGCAAATTTCGCCATCGACTTGCCTGACGCTTCCATGGCGGTACAGGTTTCAGGCTCTTTTGGCTCCCGCCAGGAGGAAGCCCAGCGGCTGGGCCGTATCCTGAGGCCCAAAGGCGTGAACGGAGAGGGGGGGCGGAATTCCTATTTTTACACGATTGTTTCCCGCTACACCGTTGAGGAAGATTTCGCCGCGAACCGCCAGAAATTCCTGACCGAGCAGGGGTATAAATATTTCATCCAGCACTGGACGCTGGAAGAACTGCTCCCTGAGGCTATTCAGGCGGGAACGCCGCGGGCGGCAGCCGGGAGCCGGTAATTCAATGCGACAAATGTCTTTCCGGACGGAAGATGAATGGAAGGCCGCGCTTCTTACTCTGCCGGATAACGCCTATTTCGACCTTATGCGGAGCGTTTTCGGTAATATCAAGACCCCTTTCAACAAACAACGTTTAATGGAAGACCTGGCCGCCTTTCTGTCCCGCCGGGAAATCCAAGAGATCGCCGCCGCGTATATTGATGAAGCGGATCGCCGCGTCATCACCGCCATTGCCTTGCTGGGGGAACCCGCGCCGGGAGAGCTTGAGAGCTTTTTTTCCGGGGAATACTCTTTTCTGGATATACACGGGATGCTTCTTAACCTGGAGGAGAGGCTCATTGTGTACCGTTTTCAGGAAGACGGAGTTTATTATCTGGCCTTAAATCCCATCCTGGCGCCGATACTTTCCCCGCTGCTCATGGATATAGATATCCTTCTGCCGTCCTTTCCGCTTCGGCCGGAGATGGAAACGCTCTCTCCGCCGGATGATCGCATCCTTGCCGGGCTGTTTGCTTTTTTGTTTGAAGAGGGCGAATTTTTCAAGACCGATGGAGGAGTCCGGAAAAAGACGCTGGACAACGGGCGAAGTCTCTTTCCTTCACTGAATATTGAGCGCCTTGTAGGGGGTCTGCAAATCATCGGGCTTTTCTCTCCTGGAGAAGGCCGGTTGAATCCGGATGCGCGGCAGCTCACCGCATTCAGGGATTTGTCTCCTCTGGAAAGGCGAAAATACTGGGCCGGGGGCGTCTATATCTATTGCCGCAACCCTGATCTTATAACCCGGTATCCTCATCAGAGCAGAATACGAAAGCTGGCCAGGTTTGTTCACCGTTTTATCAGTATTCTGGATGAGGGACGGCTCTACCCCCGGTCTACCCTTAAACGCCTTGTGGAAATTCTTGAGCGGGATGATGCCGGGAATCCCCGCTGGGGCGAAGTTGACTCAGACGCCATAACGGCAGGCTCCGCCGGGACAGATGTTTTTCTGGACGCCCTTGAAGCCGCCGGCCTTATAAAGCGGATAAAGGATGCCGGAAATACGGCCCATGAGGACTGGAATTTCCGTCCTGTCCCGGTTATGGCTCCCCTTTCAGGTGAAGCTTTCGGCCCGGTAATCGCCATGGACACAGCTTTTTCTTGCATCCTGTACCCGGAGATATCCTTTGCCGACGCGTTGATCCTGGCCGCATTTTGTTCCGTCCGGGCGGCGGGGACGGTAGTGCGCTTTGAGCTAACCAGGGAATCGGCGATCCGGGGTTTTGATTTCGGCCTTAACGCCGGCGTAATATTAGCTCATTTTGAACGGCTTTCCGGCAAAACCGTGAATCAGAATCTGAAATGGACTTTGCAGGATTGGGAAAACCGGTATTCAGGCGTTGCCTTGTACCAGGGGACGATACTGGTCCTTTCGGAAGACCGGCGTTACCTGGCCCAGGCTGAGCCTATAGCGTCCCTCATTGCCCGCTCCCTTATGCCGGGAGTATACCTTCTATCCCGCCGCGGTTATGGCTCCGAAGAAATGGATGAAGCCCTTCAGGGACTGCGGAAGGCTGGAGTTGACATTGTGGCTAGGCCCTCGGAGGAAAATGTTCCTTCCGTCTCCTGGCTTTCATCACAGCAGGAAGGCGAGGCAGCCTCCCGCGTTTCCATATCCGGGGCTGCCAAGAGTTCGCCCATCTATCCATCTTTCAAAACAGAGTCTTTGTTTCCTAACTCGCCTTTGATCGCGCCGCACTGGAATCAGCGCGGCTCTAAGGACCCGCCCGGTAATCCACTTGCGGATTGCAAGCCGGTGCTTTGGGAACCGACGCGGCCCAGTTTTGCGATGAAGCCGGAAACTCAAGCAAGCTGCTCCGTAGTCGGCAAAACTCCCCAGTCTGTCTCCGGGGACGCCAAAATATATCAGGAACGTTTCCGATTGGCCCTGCAAAAACTTTCCCTTTCCAAACTCGAAGTGGAAGAATTTGCTTCCCGCATAGACCGGCGGCTTATCTTAGATGAGTCACAACTGGCAGGCGGCGTTCTGAGGGGTGAAAAAACGGAAGCCAGGAATCTTGATTATTCGGGAAAGACTATGGTGGCAAAACAGGCCATTTCCCTTAAAGCTCCGGTGGAAGTCCACTGGATTGCTGCGGACGGCAAGTCAAATCGTTTTATAGGCATCCCCAGGGCAATGGAAAAGCAGGACAGCGAAAGCATCCTGGTCTTTAAGACTTTGCCTGAGGGGGATGAAATACGTCTGCCCCTTAGGAAAATCAGCCTTTTGCGGCGGATCAAACAATCAATTTTTGGAGAGTAGAATGCCTTTATTTCCTTTTTCAGATCAATTTTCAAATCCGCTCCCCGAGATGAGCCAGGCAAAACTGGCGGTCCTCATTGACGCGGATAACACCCAGGCTGCTATCATTGAGGGACTCCTGGGTGAAGTGGCCAAATACGGAGTCTCCAGTATCAAGCGCATCTATGGAGACTGGACCAGCACGAACCTTCGCTCCTGGAAAGACCGGCTCCTGGAATACGCCATCCAGCCCATCCAGCAATTTTCTTATACGTCCGGTAAAAACGCCACCGACTCGGCCATGATTATCGATGCCATGGATTTGCTCTACAGCGAAAAGCTCGACGGTTTCTGCATTGTTTCGAGCGATTCCGACTTTACCCGTTTGGCGGCGCGGATCCGGGAAAGTGGCCTTACGGTTTACGGCTTTGGAGAGAAAAAGACTCCCAGGGCCTTTGTTTCCGCCTGCGATAAATTTATATATACAGAAATCTTGCTTGCTGTTCAGGAAGAAACCGATGAAGACGATACCCGCCCGGCATCAAAGGCGCGCAGGGAATTCAAGGTAGACCGCAAACTCCTCAAACTGCTCCGCGACGCGGTAGACGACCTTGCGGATGAATCAGGCTGGGCCTACCTTGGCGCGGTCGGCCAGAAGATCAACAACCAGTCCAGTGAATTTGATCCGCGAAACTATGGTTTTCGAAAACTAGGCGACCTTTTTCGGGCCATTCCCCAATTTGAAGCGGAGGAACGCCCCCAGGCTAACGGTTCCGGACGCCAGGTTTATATACGCTGGAAAAGACGGAAATAAGAAGCTGTCTCAAAGGCGGCTTTCCCATCGTAAACAGTGGAAACGCGGAAACGCGGAAACGCGGAAACGCGGAAACAAGTTTCCGAAGTTTCCGAAGTTTCCGAAGTTTCCGACGAACAACTCTATCAAATTCGATTGCTCGAGAGGGGACTCTTAATCAGCAGCTCCGCAATAAAGTTTCCCTCGCAAACCAGTGAGCGGGTTTTTTTAGTTGTTGTTCTTGAGCGGTTATTATACAAAGGTTATATCCTAATCAGTTTTACTATCAGTCCACAAGCCTAAATACCGCTGCGAAGATTCAAGATGCCGGCGTTCCGGGTTATTGACTTTTTAGCTATCATGGCCTAGACTATAAATGCGTGAGTCAAACGGGATTTTATATTCCTACGGCTTATGTTGAAACAAGATTTTCAGGGCGGGGTGAGCCGGGACCGGTGTCCCGGGCAATTCCCGACCGGCGGTTATAGCCCGCGAGTCCTGGGCATTAATGAGTCAGAATCATTAATGCGGCGGACTGAACCGGTGAAATTCCGGCGCCGACGGTATAGTCCGGACGGAAGAAAGTCGGGAACCGGTTCCATAAAAGAGGCGGTTTCTTTTTCCGAAACAAGAGCCCCTGGAGAGCGATCCCCGGGGGCTTTTTTTACGCTCTAAAGGTCTTGCCTGAAGCGGGTAAAAGGGGTTCTTTTATAAAAAATTTTGAAGACCCCAGAGGAGTGTAAAATGAAAAATAAAACAAAATCCGCGCGGAAAACGGCGGCGGGAAAGGCGGTCCTTCTCGCGGCGGCTTTGGCCTTTCTTGCGGCGCCGGCGTTTGCGGGCGGGGTTCCGCAGGGCGGCGCGAAGGTCGGACAGAAAGACTCCCTGTCGGTGCTGGTCTACATTACCGGGATGCTGGCAGGAAGCCCGCCCTACGAGCTTCTGGCTGCCGGGGCGGAAAGTTTTGCCGCCACTCATGAGGGGGTACGGGTAAAGGTCTACGAGGCGGGGTTCAACCAGGCCGAATGGGAGGAGCAGCTAAGCTCCCTCGTGGCGGGCGGCGAATACGATGTCGTCCTGGGTTCCAATCCTTCGCTGCCGGAGATCTGCGCCAATGTGGGGAAAAAATTCCCCCGTCAGAAATTTATCATCACCGACGCCGCCTGGGAGGGAAACCCCCAGATATGTACGTACCTTTACAACCAGTACGAACAGTCCCTGTACCTTGGCTATCTTGCGGGACTCGTCACCGTGAGCGCCATGCCCCACGCCAACCCCGCAAAGCGCCTGGGCTTTATCGCCGCCCAGGAGTATCCCCTGCTCAACAACCACATAGTCCCCGGTTTCCTGGCCGGGGCGAAGATGGCCGATCCCGGCGTCACCGTGGACTTCCGGGTGATAGGGAACTGGTATGACGCGAACAAGGCGGCGGAACTGGCGGGAAGCATGATCGATGCCGGGGCGGACGTGTTCGCCGTCATCGCCGGGGGGGCCGCTCAGGGCCTCATCAAGACCGCCGCCGAACGCGGCGCGTATATAGTCTACCACAACACCAACGAGTACGGCGCCGCTCCGGGAGTTATCCTGGGGTGCGGCCTTATGGAACAGAAGAAACTCGTGGAAGAAATACTCTCGGACGTATTGGCCGGGAAGATTCAATACGGTACATCCCGTACTGTGGGGGCGGCGGAGGGCTACCTTGATTTTATCGCCGGCGATCCGGGGTATACCAATTATGTCCCCCCGGAGATACAGGCTAAGTTCAACAGTTTCCTTGCCGGTATTAAGGCTGGGCGGGTAAACTATACCCTGCCGCCGCTGTGACGCCATGACGCCGGTAGTGGAACTGCGGGGCATCTCCAAGCTCTATTCCGGCGCAAACGGCGCGCCTTCCGCAGAGCAGGTTTACTGGGCAAACCGGAACATATCCCTGGACCTGCGCGGGGGGGAAATCCTCTGCCTTGCCGGCGAGAACGGCGCGGGAAAAACTACCTTGATGAACATCCTTTACGGCCTTACCCCCCCCACCGGGGGAGAAATACTGGTAAAGGGCAGAAAGGTGAACATCCGCTCGCCGTTACAGGCAAACAGACTTGGCATAGGGATGGTACACCAGCACTTCATGCTTTTCCCGGAATTCACGGTGGCGCAAAACGTAACCATGGGGGCGGAGCCGGTCCGCTTCGGCGTCTTTTATGACACGGCGGAGGCCGAACGGCGGGTCCGGAAGGTCATAGAACGGCATCATTTCTCCGTCAAACCCGAAACGCCGGTAGAAGAACTTTCCGTGGGGGAGATGCAGCAGGTAGAGATACTCAAGATGCTCTACCGGAACGCGGACATCCTTATCCTTGACGAACCGACAGCGGTACTGACGGACAGGGAAACCGCCGCCCTTTTCCGTACCCTCACGGTCCTTGCGGAATCCGGCAAGTCCCTGATCCTTATCACCCACAGGCTGAATGAGATCAAGCGGATTTCCGGCAGGGTAGCGATCCTGCGGCGGGGGGAACTTGCGGCCCTCCGGGAAACCGGCGGCATTGACGAATTTGAGATGTCCCGCCTTATGGTCGGAACGGAAGTAAATCTGCGGGCGGATGCCCGGCGGCGTGAAAACCGCTCCGCCGGAGAACCGGTCGTCACCTTCGAGAACGTGACGGTGGAACGCCGGGGACAGAAACAGCCGCTCCTGGACAAGCTCTCCTTTACCGCCCGGTCCGGGGAGATCCTCGCCTTCGCCGGCGTAGGGGGGAACGGCCTTGGAGTGCTGGAAGCGGTTCTGGGGGGCTTCCTCCCGGTCACCGCCGGACGGGTGCTCCTCCGGGGGGAAGATGTGTCCCGTCTGGGGACGCGGGAACTGCGTAAGCGGGGGCTGGCCTATGTTCCGGCGGACCGGCTGGGGGCGGGCAGCGCCGGGGAAGCCCTGGTCCGGGAAAACCTGATCCTGAACCGGCGGCGGGAATTCTTCCGGTGGTTCCGGCAAAAGGGCGGCCCCCGCTTTTTCCCGGACAGGAAAGAAATGTCACGTTACACGGACGGCCTTATCGAGCGGTTCGGTATCATGGGGAAGGCGGAGCAGCGGCTGGATTCCCTTTCGGGAGGGAACATACAAAAAGTCATTCTGGCCCGGGAAATCGATCAACACAGGGATTATATCGTCTTTTCGGAACCGGCCTGGGGGCTTGATGTTGCCGCAAGCCGTTTTGTTTACGAACAAATAGCGGGGCTCAGGGACAAAGGGGCCGCAGTCATCCTTATTTCCTCGAACCTGGACGAGATTCTGTCCCTGGCGGACAGGATCATCGTTCTTTACCGGGGCGCGGCGGCGGCGGAACTGCGCCCGAAAGGGAACGGCAAAAACGCCGGCATAAAAGAAGAAATCGGGGCGTATATGACGGGGTTTAACCATGGAATCTGAATTCCATCAAACGCATATTAAAAAAGAAAACGGCGGGCCGGGGATGCGGCGGCTTGTGTTTTTTAGGGATTTGCTTGCCCGGGCGGGGGGCGTAACGCTTATCATCCTCATCTCCCTGGCGGCAATGACCCTGGCGGTCCTGCTCCTGAGCAGGGAGCCTGCCGCCGCCCTCTCCCTTTTCTTTCTGGGACCTCTGCGGAACGTCTACTACTTCGGCAACATGATAAACAGCGCCGTTCCCCTCATCTTTGGGGGGCTTGGGGCGGCCGTTGCCATGAGGGGCGGGAACTTTAACCTGGGCGGCGAAGGGCAGATCTACGCCGGCGCGTTTGTCACGGTGGCCGTCTCCCATGCGCTGACGCCGCTGGGCGCGGCGGGCGCGGTTATGGCGCTTCTGGCGGGGGCGGTCTTTTCCGGCGCGGCTGCGGGACTTTCGGGGTTCCTGAAGGAGAAGTGGGACACTAACGAGCTTATCACCACCTTTCTGGTTTCCAACGCCTTGATACTGTTCACCAACTATTGTATTACCGGGCCTTTTCTGGACCCCCAGACCAGCCTCCAGTCAACCCGGAAAATCGCCGAATCCTGGCGGCTGCCCCGCATCCTGCCGCCTTCCAATTTGAGCGCCGCCCTCTTTTACGCCCTTGCCATGACCGTCCTGGTACACGTCTTTCTCCACCGGACCCGGACAGGGTACGAGACCCGGCTCTGCGGGCTTAACCCCTGGTTTGCCAAATACGGGGGGATCGATACCGGGCGGAACACGGTCCTTGTCATGTTTATCTCAGGCGCGCTCTACGGCATGGGCGGGGGCATGGCGGTTTACGGCGCCTATTACGCGGCCATAAAGGAATTTTCTTCCGGTATGGGGTGGAACGGCCTGGCGGCTGCCCTTCTTGCCCGGTCAAAGCCCGCTGCTGTTATCCCGGCGGCGGTTTTCCTAGCCTGGACCGGCGCGGGCGCGCGGATAGCCATGCAGTTTTCCGATGTAACCTTTGAGCTTGCCTCTATTATACAGGCGGCGATCTTCTTTCTGGTTTCCAGCGCCGTGTTGAGGGACCTCTTTACGGCGGGAAACAGGGCGAGGAAGAGGGAGCCGCCCCGTGGGGGACTCCCCTGATGACGCCGGTCCTTATACTCCGCAGCGCGGTAACCATTATGACCCCCCTGCTTTTGGCGGCAGCCGGCGGGCTGTTTACGGAACTTGCGGGAATGTTAAACATCGCCCTGGAAGGACTGCTTTTGACCGGAGCCTTTGCCGCCATCGTGTGCGCTCATTTTACCGGAAGCGCCGCCCTGGGCATCCTTGCCGCCATTACCGCCGCCATGGCCTTGGCGGCCCTGCAAGGGGTAATCACGCTGAAACTTAGGACCAACCCCTTTATCACGGGGCTGGCGGCCAATCTTTTCGCGTCCGGCCTGACGGTTACGCTGTCGTATCATATCTTCGCCACCAGGGGAGTAGCCGCGCCGGGAAACATACCCGGCCTTGAGACCCTCAACATCCCCGTGCTGGAAAGAATCCCCGTGATAGGCGGCGTTCTTTCCGGGCATACCTGGTACATCTACGCAAGCTGGGCCCTGCTCCTCGTCTCATGGACAGCCCTTTACCGGACGCCCTTTGGCTTCCGCCTCCGCGCCTGCGGACGCCATTCCCGGGCGCTGGCATCCATGGGGCTGAAACCTGGCGCGTACCGGTTTGCCGCCTTTCTGATTTCGGGCTTTACCTGCGGCCTGGGCGGTTCCTTCCTTACCCTGAACCTGGGGGTCTTTATCCCGAACATCTCCGCCGGCAAGGGGTGGATTGCTCTGGTTGTCATCTTTCTGGGGAACCGCAGCCCTCCGGGCCTCCTCATCGCCGCTTTTGTCGTTGGCCTGGCCGAGGCTTTCTCCAATTACGCCCAGGGCGTCCTTAACGTACCGGCTGACTTTATCCTGGCCATACCCTATGTTTTTACCCTTCTTGTCATGCTTGGCGCGTCCGCCGCCGTAAAGCGCCGCGGCAGTACACGTAAACGGAAAGCGGATAAGTAAGCGGCGGTGGAACGGCGCGGCAAATATCAAGCAAGCCCGCCGCATAACTGGAACCTGAGACCTGCGATTTTAGGGTCCTTGAGGGATCAGGTTTCTTAAACCAGGAGACCGGAGGTCTCAGGTCAGACGGGGCATTAACCCCTCAATACGAATGAAAATTAAAGAATTACGTTTGTAGTTTTCAAGGAGGAAAGAATGGCGGCATTTGATGATTTTTTGAAACTGGATATCCGGGTGGGGGAAATTATACGAGCTGAGCCTTTCCCGGAGGCGAAAAAACCGGCCTATAAATTAACCGTGGATTTTGGCGCGGAAATAGGCGTTAAAAAATCCAGCGCTCAGATCACCGGAGCTTACACACCGGAAGAGCTTACCGGACGGCAGGTCCTGGGAGTGGTAAATTTTCCTCCCCGGAGGATAGCCGGGTTCAGTTCCGAGGCGCTGGTATTGGGACTGTATTCCAGGCAGGGAGTTGTACTGGCTGTTCCTGATCGTCCGGTTGAGAAAGGCGACAGGCTGGGATGAAATCCCCTCAAGGCGTATTTTGTGCCTGGCTTATATGCGGGAACCTGGCTGCGCGGCGAAGTCCTAGTCCAGGCCCGGAAAAGTTAGTATACTATTATTTAATGCCGGGGACTCCGGAAGGGTCCGGGGTAATTTGGGACAGCAGGTCCCAAATTACCTAAGCAGTTTTGAGAGACCGCAAGTCTCTCAAAACTGCACGGGGGCGTTGCGGGGCAGATCCCTGCGGAGTAAATGATGCCTGAACACAAGATATATCTGGATTACAATGCGACCACGCCGCTTAAAGACGATGTGAAGGCCGCGATGATTGAAGATTTTGAGGTTTACGGAAACGCCTCCAGTATGCACGCCGCGGGCCGTTTGGCTCATGCCCGTGTGGAAGAAGCGCGGCAGGCGGTGGGGGCGCTTATTGGCGGGTCCGCGCGCGGGGTCGTCTTCACCTCCGGGGGTTCGGAATCGAACAATACGGTTTTCCAGACCATGCGCCGCCTGGCGAGCGGCCCTGATGGAAGCCCGCTCCCTGAGGGCAAGACCGAAATTATCACCACCGCGGTTGAACATCCCTGTGTGCTTAACTCGGCGGGATACCTTGCTTCCCTGGGCTTTGAGGTGACCATCCTGCCGGTGGACGAATTCGGCAAGGTCAGGCTGGACGCCCTTAAAGCCGCGTTAAGTGAAAAGACCCTCTTTGTGTCCGTGATGATGGCCAACAACGAAATAGGCGCTATTCAAGACATTGGGGAAATAGCCGTCCTGGCCCATGAAAAGGGGGCGTGGTTTCATACCGATGCGGTACAGGCGGTGGGCAAGATACCGGTGAACGTGGAAGCCCTGGGGATAGACTACCTTACCATGTCGGCCCACAAGATATACGGCCCCAAGGGTGTAGGTGCTCTTTATGTGAGGCCCGGTGCGCCCCTCTTTCCCCTGATTCACGGCGGCCACCAGGAAGACGGCTTCCGGGCGGGGACCTACAACAACACCGGCATACTGGGTCTTGGCAAGGCCGCGGTCCTGGCCAAGGCCGGTCTTGCTTCCTACGGGCATGAGATGCGGCGGCTCAGGAACCGGCTGAGGGATGGGATTAAGGAAAACATCCCCAACATCAAGGTTAACGGCCACGAGATCGACGTCCTTCCCAACACCCTGAACGTTTCTTTTCCCGGCGCGGAGGGGGAGTCCATACTCCTGACCCTGGACCTGGCGGGGATTGAGGTTTCTACCGGCTCCGCGTGCGCGTCGGGCAGCCTTGAACCCTCCCATGTGCTTCTGGCTATAGGCGTTGGTCCAGAGCTTGCCCACGGTTCCATCCGTTTCAGTCTTGGCTGGGGGGTCACTGAGAAGGATATAGACTACGTGGTTGAGGCCCTTCCGCCCATTATTGCGCGGCTGCGGGCCATGTCCACGGTTTCATCGGAAATCCCGGTGAAGACCCCCTAAGGAGCTTCTATGTCAGACTGGCTATATTCGGATACCGTTAAAGATCACTTCACCAATCCCCGGAACGTTTTGGTAGAGGATGAATCCACCTTCGGCGCCAACGCCCGGGGGCAGACTGGGAACATCAAGTGCGGGGATCAGATGCTCATGCTCCTCAAGATTGCCGGGGATGTCATTACCGATGTCCGCTGGAAAACTTACGGCTGCGCCAGCGCCATAGCCTCCACAAGCGTACTGTCGGAGCTTATCAAGGGCATGAACATCAAAGACGCATACACCATAAGGCCCCAAGACCTGGTGGAAAAGCTGGGGGGCCTGCCGGAATACAAGATACACTGCTCCGTGCTGGGGGACAAAGCCTTGCGCTCCGCCATTGACGATTACCTTGCGAAAACCGGCAGGTCAGGTCTTTTCAAGGAGCCTTCGGTAGAAATCTGCCATTGCCTCTCCCTTACCGACAAGGACCTGGAAGAAGCGTTTCACCACGGCGCCCGCAGTTGGGAAGCCCTTCAAGAGGCCACAAAGATAGGGACGGTCTGCGGCGGCTGTAAGGAAAAAGCCCTGGAACTGCTCCACGAATTCGCCCACATTTACGGGAACTAGTTCCGCGGCTTGTGAAGCCGCCCTTCACCGGGCGGTGCGGACACCCTGCGCCGAGCGGTGCGGACACCCTGCACCGGGCGGTGCAGACACTGTAGAGCCGCAAACCGGCAGTTTGAGGCTATAGTCCAAGCCGGGTTTTTATGCTATAAACGGCCTACCGATGAAATACTATGCTGTTCAGGTCAAAACCAGGTCTGAAGAAAAATATATCGCCCTCTATAGGGCTATGTATCCGGGAAGGCCCCTGAAACTGTATTTTCCCAAGCGGAGCATCAGCCTGCGCCGCCGGGGGATCATGGTTCAGGATACGCCGCCGGTCTTTCCCGGATATATTTTTATTGAGATTGACAGTGAAGACGATATTCTGAAGTATAAGCGGGAATTCCGCAAAATAGATGGTTTTTACCATTTTCTTAAATCCAATATGAACATCTGCCCCCTGCAGGACAAGGACCTGGAGACAGCGCTCCATTTTATAAAAAGAGCGGGGCCTGTGGCCGGAAAATCCAGGGTATATTTCGATGCGAATTCCCGTATTGTAGTAGCCAGCGGGCCGCTCATGGGGCTTGAAGGAAAAATAGTAAAAGTCAACAGGCGAAAGGGCAGGGTGAAGATCAAGCTGGACCTTTATAGAGATTCTTTTTCCATCGATCTAGCCATAGAATTTATTGAACCGTCGGGTGGAAAAAATCCATGACTTCCAAAAAATCGAGGCGGCTTTATATAATCGGCGCCGGCTTCGCGGGTCAGACCTTGGCGGCGGAAATAAAGCGAAAGGCCGTTTTCGGCGGGGTTGTGGCCTTTCTGGACGATGATCCGGGCAAAATAGGCCGTAAAATAGAGGGGATTCCCGTACTCGGACCCATACAGGACGTAGCCCGGCTTCTGCGTATGAATCCCGCGGATGAAGCAGTTATCGCCATTCCCGGCGCGGGCCGGGAGTACCTTGCGGAGCTTTACGGCGTTTTGAAAAAGGCGGGCTTTGAAAGAATCCGCATCCTGCCGGGGATTTCCCAGATTATTGAAGGGGACGCGCATCTGATCCAAACTCGCTCCATAGACCCCCAGGATCTCCTGGGCCGCACTCCCGTGGCAGTCAATTTGAGGCAGAGCCTGGCTTATCTAAGGGGCAAGCGGGTCCTGGTCACCGGCGCCGGGGGATCCATTGGCAGTGAGCTTTGCCGGCAACTTCTTTCCGGGGGAGCATCCAGACTCTACCTCTTCGGACATGGGGAGAATTCGATTTATCAAATCGATAGGGAACTCCGCCTGCTTCAGGACGAGGGGGTGGGTGAAAAAGCCACGCTGGTGCCGGTCATCGGGGACCTCAAAGATGAAACCTATATTGATTACATCCTGGGAAGGTTGAAGGCTGACGTGATCTTCCACGCTGCGGCCTATAAACACGTCCCCATGATGGAGGAAAATCCTGTGGCCGCTATAGAGAACAACTTTTTCGGCACTCAGCACCTGTTAAGCGCCGCTAGAAAACACAGGGTAAAACGTTTTGTGCTTATCACTACCGACAAGGCGGTGGACCCTGTTTCGGTGTATGGGGTTTCTAAATATCTCTGCGAGCGCCTTGTTCTGGACGCCGCGGCTTTGGATGGGGAAAATTCTCAGGCCGGTCATTTTATGGCGGTCCGCTTCGGTAATGTTTTGGGTTCCCGGGGATCCATAATGCCTCTCTTTCAGAAACAGATAGAAAAGGGAGGCCCTGTTACGGTAACGGACCCGGAGATGCGGCGCTGGTTTATGACCATTCCGGAAGCCTGTTCTCTTGTGTTAAAGGCCGGCGGCGTGGGCGGCAGTGGAAATCTTTACCTTTTGGACATGGGAGATCCCGTGCGAATTAGGGACATAGCGGAACAGATGATACGATTTTACGGTTTTGAGCCTGAAGAGGATATACGGATCGAGTATATTGGTGTCCGTCAGGGCGAGCGTATAGGTGAAGTCCTCTGGTCAAAGGTGGAGACGCCTGTTCCCACCGGTTACAGCCGCATCCTCAGGGTTGAAAGGAATGGACAGGACGCGCTGGACCTGTGGGCGCTGACCGAAGCGCTCAAGCCTATATGTAAATTCGATAGAGAGAGACCGGAATACTACAGGAACAGCGCCATGCTGCGGGAAATCCTTCACAAGGCCATTCCCACCCTCATGACGCCGGTCTCTGGTGGGAATTATGGAATCTGACATCCCCTTTGCCCGGCCTTACATGGGTCTGGAAGAGGAAGAAGCGGTCCTCAGAACGCTCCGCTCAGGCTGGCTTACCACGGGGAAAGAAGCGCTGGCCTTTGAAAAAGACTTCGCCGGATTTCTGCAAACCCCGGGATATCCCTCTCTCGAAGCCCTGGCGGTCAATTCCGCCACCAGCGGCCTCCACCTGGCCCTGGAAGCCTGCGGTGTGGGGCCGGGAGACGTGGTCCTGGTCCCCTCCTACACATTCGCTTCTACCGCTGAAGTAGTCTCTTACCTTGGGGCGGATATTGCGTTTATTGATACAGGCTCAGGCAGCTTTCATATCGATCCTTTGGCCCTGGAACGCACCCTGGAACGCCTGGAAAGGGGGCTTCCCGCATATCCTCCAAGAAGCGGGACGGGAGATGGTTTCGGGCCCCGGGGAAAGCCCAAGGCGGTGATTCCCGTTCACTACGGGGGACTTCCCTGTAACATGGAAGCGATCATGACAGCGGCCCGGCTTTACGGAGTCCGTGTGATAGAGGACGCGGCCCATGCATTCCCCGCCAGGCTTCCCAATGGCGGCTGGGCCGGAATCGCCGGGGATGCGGGAGTCTTTTCGTTCTACGCGACTAAGACCATTACAACAGGAGAGGGAGGCATGGTGGTGAGCCGGGACAGCGAATTATGCCGCCGCATCGCCCTCATGCGTAACCACGGCATAGACCGGACGGTCTGGGATAGATATACAAACAGGAAGGCGTCCTGGTATTACGAGGTTGCGGCGCCCGGCTTTAAGTACAATATGCCTGACATTCTGGCCGCAATCGGGCGCGTTCAACTTACCCGGGCTATGAATCTTCTCAAAATGCGGGAAGATATAGCGGTCTGTTACGACGCGGCTTTCCGTGATGAACGCCGCCTCAACCTGCCTTCTTCGGGACCGGGAGACGCCCGGCATCTGTACCCGCTTCGTCTCAGGCCGGAAAACGGGGTTATAAGCCGGGACGAATTTATCCTGGCCCTCCAGGAGCGGGGCATAGGAGTTTCGGTACATTTTATTCCGCTCCATATTATGCCATACTATAAAAAGCGGTATACCCTTGAAGCGGAGGATTTTCCCGAATCCATGAGAAATTTTGAGCAGCTTGTTTCCCTTCCCATCTGGCCTGGAATGACGGAGGCCCAGATATGGCGGGTTATTGAAGCGGTAAAGGCCGTGCTTGACGGACATGGTCCTCAGCCGTGAGCGGAAACTCCTTGTTTGCCGGCGATATAGAACCCGATGGCGTACTTTACGGCGTCGTCATCCGTTCGCCTGTAGCCAACGGTGTTTTTACCGGGCTTGAATGTCCCAAACTGCCTGCTTCCGTTACCCTCATCCAGAGCAAAGATATACCTGGCAGGAATCGTCTTGGGGAATTTGCCATGCCGATCCTTGCGGAGAACGATTTTACTTATATCGGGGAGCCTGCCGCCCTGCTCATTGGTCCCGGCAGGGTTATGGTTGAAAAACTGGCTGGCCAAATCAAAGTGCTTGCCGTGGAAAAAGATCCCGCCTTGCACGCACAGGCCGTTCCAGAGAGCGCGACTCTGGCCCGGCGGGACATTGCCATAGGAAATGTTGCGGAAGCCTTTGCAAAGGCTGAAACCATTGTTGAGGGAATTTACAATACGGGCATACAAGATCATTGGTACCCGGAAGCAGCCGGGGCAGTGGCGGTATACGAAAATGAAAAAAGAGGTAAAGGAAGGATAAGGGTATATACGGCAACTCAATGGCCCTTCCATGTTTTACGCTCGGTAGCTCAAGTTTTAAAATATCCTCAAAGCCGCATTACCGTGGAACCCACCGCCGTAGGCATACATCTGGACGGAAAAATTTGGTATTCGTCTTTGCTTGCCTGCCATGCCGCGCTGGGCGCTTTTATCACAAAAAAACCCGTTAAGATTTTCCTCTCTAAAATTGAGGATTTCAAATACAGTCCCAAACGGCATGCTTGTGAAATCAGAATACGCAGCGCTTTGGGCGACAAGGGTCAGCTCCTTGCAACGGAGATTTCTGTGTTGGCCGATATGGGCGCTTACGGGACTTTTACCGGAGAAATACTGGACCGGACCTGTCTTGGGGCTTTGGGGACCTATAAAATAGGGAACCTCTTTATGCGGAGCAGGGCAGTTTCCACTAACGTTCCCCCGGCCGGCCCTTTTGGAGGATTCGGCATGGCCCAGGGCTTCTTCGCTATGGAGCGCCATGCTTCACTTGTTGCTGAAACACTGCACCAGGACCCCTTGGAATGGCGGGTTAATAACCTTTTCCAAAAAAAGCGGCTCCTTGACATAGGCGCTCCGGTTCCCGGCGCTATGCCCCCGGGATTGCTGGACGCCGCAGCGGATATGGGGGATTACCGCAGGAAACGGGCTTCTTACGAGATGCTCAGGGAATTTAGGCGGAGCGGCAAAAAAAGGGAAAACTGTGAAACCCTGCGGGGCATAGGCATAGCCGCCGCTTATCAAGGAAGCGGCTTCCTATATCCGGCGGAGGGGAGCGGCGTATACGAAGTTGAACTGACCTTGGATAAAGAGGGCGTCTTGGAAATTAGGACTGGTATTGTTTCTTCCAATGATGAATACGCGATTATCTGGCGTAACATAGCGGCGGAGATTCTTTCAATAGATGCCGGGACTGTCAGGGTGATTGCAGGTGACACCTCCTTGGGAATAGATTCAGGTCCCGCGACTCTCTCCAGGAACATCACCGCCCTTACCATGCTTGTGGAACGGGCCTGCCTTGTCATTAGAAAACAGCGATTCCGGGATCCCCTGCCTATCACGGTGCGCCGCTCCTGCCGGCCCGTCCTAAAAGAAGGATGGGCCGGTCTTTCTTTTGACGAGAATGTCTTCAGGCATCTTGCCTGGGGCGCCACGGTAGTGGAGGTAGAAATAGACCCTGTAGAATTAATCCCAGAAATCCGGGGAATCTGGCTTGAAATTGACGGCGGCAGAATATTTTCGGAAGAACGGGCCCGGCGTTCCCTAAAACTGGCGGTTATTCATGCCCTGGGCTGGGCGTCGAGGGAAAAAATTGCTTACCAGGAGGGGCAAATGCCGGATTGCGGTTTTGATTTTTATGATATCCCTTCGCCCCGGGACATACCGCCCATTCATATTGATTTTATTTGGAACGATTCGGCCCATTCCAAGGGCATAGGAGAACTTCCTTTCAACTGCGTACCGGCTGCCTTTATCCAGGCGGTCTCCCAGGCGGCGGATTATCCCTTTAAGCGTATTCCCCTGACGGCCCGGGATATTTGGGATGCGGAAAAACTCAAAACCGGACGAGAGAATATATGAAAGTTAATTTTATTTTAAATGGCGAAGACGTAGCGATTCATGCCGAAGCGGATGAACGGCTCCTTGATATACTCCGGGGTTCCTTTAAACTTTTGGGCGCAAAAGCCGGCTGCCTGTCCGGACGCTGCGGCGCGTGTTTTGTAATCATAAACAACAAAGTAGTCCCTTCATGCATTGTCCCAGCGTTCCGGGTACGAAACAGTGAGATCATAACCATAGAAGGGTTTTCCCAAACCGATGAGTACTATGACATTGACGCCGGTTTTTCCCGGGCCGGCGTTGAATGCTGCGGATATTGCGACAGCGGCAAGATACTATCCGTCGGCGCCTTGCTTGAACGCATAGCCAGGCCATCCAGGGAAGAAATTCTGTCCGCTTTTACCGGGATAAGATGCCGGTGTACAGAACCGGAAAGCATTGTAGAAGGCGTGTTAATCGCTGCGGATATCAGACAGCGGAGGCTCTATGGACGAGGCGTATAACCATATCATCGTTCCCGCCAATATGCAGGACCTGTTTGCTGCCTGGAACCGCTTTCCAAAAGCTGTTCTATTTGCAGGTGGTACAAGTTTTGTCAGGAATCAGCGCAGCCGCTGCCTTTTGGACCTTCCCGCAGAGTTACTGTCTCTTGAGGGTCTAGACGAACTATGCCATATTACTCGAACAGAGCGTTATATAGAAATGGGGGCCATGGTGAAAATGAACGACATCATCAACCTGGGAAAAACCATTCCCCAGATATTTACCCAAGCTCTGAAGTGCGCGGCCAGCCATGAAGTGCGAAATCTGGCCACCATAGGGGGAAATATCTGCCATCTTGACTTGCGCCTTAACGCTACAGCCCCTCTTGTCGCCCTTGACGCTCGGTATGAATTGCGGAGTGCCATGATCTCCCGGTGGATCTCCGCCGCCAGATTTTCATCTTTCACTGGTCCTCCGGTCTTTAACCCCCAGGAACTCCTTACGCGTATCCGAATTCCTCTTGAACAATGGGATTATTCTCTTTTTAAAAGTTTTACCAATCCCTGCATTGAAGGCGAGGTCGGCGGCTCCATCGTTTTTATTGCGCGGATTCAGAAAAATATACTTATGGACCTGCGGACAGTATTTGCCGGGGAGACTGTAATCAGGGATAAAAACAGCGAAGCTGTCCTTTCAGGCAAGCACCTGCCGTTGGAAAGACGGGACGCAGGCCGTTTCATAGAACTATGGCGGAACTTTCTTTCGGCTGTTGACGCGCCGGGAGCTATGATGAAAGCCAGACTGCTTAATTTTATTGAAGATGCAGTAATGGAACTGGCGGATTAAACTCCTGAAACAGGATTATGCATGGCTACGGATGTCGAAAAAATTATTATAGGGGAATTATTTTGTAATTTTAGATATTTGACTTGTCCAACAATTCATTTCGGTGAACCACATCAGGTTCTACTCGTTGAATAAGTCTTGCAAAATGCCCAGCAGTTTGCTATTTTTTAAAGAAAAGTTGTTCGACAACTGAAGTTATCAAGCAGCTATATTGAGCGGCTATAGTTATGATTATAAGCGCCAGCAGAAGAACAGACATTCCCGCCTATTACTCAGACTGGTTTCTTAATAGGGTAAAAGAACGTTATGTTTACGTAAAGAATCCTGTGAATCCACATCAGGTCAGTAAAATCAGCCTAGATCCTGATTTTGTTGACTGTATTGTTTTTTGGAGTAAAAATCCAAAACCAATGTTTGACAAACTCTTCATCTTAAAAGAATATGCGTACTATTTCCAATTTACACTTAATTCCTATGGCATGGATATAGAACCAAGGCTTCCGCATAAAAATAAAATACTTGAAATATTTAAAAAATTATCCTGCATGATTGGTCCCCAGAGAATTATCTGGAGATATGATCCTGTTCTGCTTAACACAAATTACAGCATCCCATATCATATAGATAAATTTTCTGAGCTCGCCATGAAGTTGAAGGGGTATACTGAAAAAGTTACTTTTAGTTTTATTGATTTCTATAGAAAAATTATAAAAAATGGACTGACTGAAATAAATAAAATAACCCAAGAAGAAAAAAATATAATAGCCTGTAATTTTTCGCTGGCAGCTGAAGAGAACAACATTTTAATAGATACCTGCGCGGAAGATATTGATCTTTCAAAATATAATATAGCTCATGGCAGATGCATTGATGACAGGTTAGTTACGAAAATAACCGGATTTAATTTTGACGTAAAGAATGATAAAAACCAGCGGCCGGAATGCGGCTGTGTTGAGAGCATCGATATTGGCGAATATAATTCATGTCCAAGCGGCTGTGTTTATTGTTACGCAAATTACAGCCTAAACATTGCTGCGGATAAACTAAAGAAGCACAATCAGTTTTTGCCATTATTGGCAGGAGAAATGAATGATGCAGATATAATTACTGAAAGAAAAGTATCCACGAATAAAACATTTCAAAAAAGATTTTTTTAAACTGTCGCCGCTAGTAGGCAACATTCCTGTATACATCTTCATAAGAATGAAACCCATCTTTGATGATTACGTCCATATTGTTTTTATCTACCATAACCGGCATTTCTATGTAAGAAGGGATCATAACGCCGCTGCGGTTATCCGTCATGGTGTCTTGGGGAACAATCGTCTTATTCACCAGCGCCACCGCGATTTTGGCCGCCCTTGCTGCAAGTTTTCCGATAGACTTGTAAACCGTCATAAGCTGAAGGCCCTCCAATATATGCTGGCAACTGATGAGTTCCGCGTCCTGGCCTACTACCATTACTTCTCCTGCGAGCCTGCGCTCGGCCAAAAGCTGGATAGCTGCACCTGCAATGGCATCGTTTCCACAGGCAATGGCGTCAAAATCAGTGGTTTCTTCGAATATTGCACCTATTTTTTCCAGCGCCTCATCAAAGCTCCATTCATCAAGCCAGATTTCCTGTTCAAGCTGTATGTCCCCGGCGGCAATGGCCGGATCAATAACTTCATGGAGCCCCGCGCTTACTTCGAAACTGTTGATGTCATGCAGCGATCCGTTCACCACAAGGTATTTTCCTTTGGGAACCGCTTGGATAAGGGCCTGTCCAAAAAGGACGCCTATCATGCGGTTGTCGAAAGAAATATATGCATCCAGCGGCGTCCCCATGATGAGCCTGTCATAGGCGATCACGTAGATACCGGCTTCTCGCACTTGCCTGACTGCGCCAGCCAGTTCTTCCGTATCATGGGCGATGACAACCAGAATGTCAATGTTCTGGTTCACCATGTAGTTAATCTGTGCGATCTGTTCCAGGGTCCCTCCGGCGGAAAGTTGAACTATTGTCCTGGCTCCTAGTTCCTGGGCCTCACCTGAAAAGACTTTGATGTCTTTATTCCACCGTTCCACTATAAAGGTATCGGTGGCTACGGAAAAACCTATAGTTACTTCTGATTTGTCAGGTCCCTTGTCTGCCGTGTCCCTCGCCGTACTTGCTGACAGCGCGGCAGATAGTCCATGCTGCGTTTTATCTACACAGGAAAGAAGCAGCATAAAAGTTGCCGCAGTCAGACATAAGGCAATTCGTCCCATATATTTCTCCTTGCAATAAGCGTGGCGGACATCCATGCGTTTAACTTGAGTGCCTCCTAGGAAGCCGTCCCGTAACCTTCTTGAAAATTTTGCTGAAATAATTTGGGTCATGGTATCCCACAGCGTAAGCTATTTCCTTGATATTCATTTTTGATTCCAGGATAAATTTTTCAGCCCGTTCTATCCGCAGTTCAGTAAGGTAATCAACAAAATTTGTTTTAAGATGCTCTGAAAAGAGACGGCTCAAATAGGCTGTGGAAACCTGGGCGGCTTCCGCAACATCCCCCTGCTGAATAGTTTCGGTGTAGTGTTCGTGTATATACTCCATGGCCTTGACAAGGGGGAGAGGAAAGTTTCCTGAACGGCGAATAGAAGCTAATTTAAGGACTTTCTCAAAGGCATCTGCTGACCAGACTTCCCATTCGGCCATATCCCTGACAGTCATAATATCTTCCGCTGGGGAAAAAGGAAGTGTATCAAAAGAAATGGCTGCTTCGCCTGATGCATCCTGATAACACCCGCTGCTATCATCCAGAAGAAACATAAACACGGGGATCATTTTTGCCTTGGCAAGGGTAAAATCACAGGCAGTAAAAATATCTTCCCAAAGAATGGTGAATAGTTTTCGTACTTCTTCGGCATCGGCAATACCGATCTTCCGGCGAAGCTGGGCCAGACGCATCCGTTCACTGCCCTGATTCTCCTGAAGGCTCCGCCTGTTGCCAAGTTTAGTCAGGGCCTCAGCGCAGGACTTGTACAGTTCCGGCCCCCGGTAACAGCCGCCTATACCGTATCTGGGCTGAACAGATGGTGGAAAAATTTTATGGACCGCCTCGGCAAAGTGACGTTCTAAAATTTCCCGGTTTATATCTGCTGATATAAGAAAAATACTTCGATTAAGGAGAGTATCAAAAAGGCATCGATGGCGGTAGGAAAGCTGTTCTGCAATTAACCGTCCCCATGTCGATTCTTCTTCGTTAAACCGCGGCTCCGCCGCTCCGCGTCCGGTGGTAAAATCAGCTTCCAGAAAGCATAAAATGCCTTTATCCGAAGGCAAATCAAACCGATACTTATACTGCTCCCATTCATCTTCAGTTATTTCTTTCCGTATAGTTTTCCGCAGGAATTGCTGTTCTGAGTTCTCTATATTCATGATCTGCGCCCTAGACTGCCTATCCAGATGTTCCTTGATCTTATCCAAAGTTGCAAGAAAAGTTTTTTTCGAGACCGGCTTGACAAGATAGGCGAACACTCCCAGGGGAATGGCCCGTTGGGCAAGATCAAACCGTTCATAGGCTGTAGAAAGGACAAAAACCATACCGGGAAATTTTTGGTATACATCGGCGATGACTTCAAGTCCGTTCATTCCAGGAATATTGATATCCATAAAAACCAGATCGGGTTTCAGCCTGCAAATAAGCTCCAGTGCTGTATACCCGGCGCGGGCGGTTCCTGCCAGGGTAAAATCATCTCTGTTTTTCAGCATGAAGGAATAGCTTTCCAGAACCGGATCTTCGTCATCCACAATCAAGACCCTATACACGGCTCCCTCCTTGTATCAATACGGATTATGACCGCTGTCCCTTCTCCGAGGACAGTTTCTATGCGTATCAGATCAGGATCATCAGGGTAAAAAAAATACAGCCGCTGAATAACGTTTTCAAGACCCATCACTCTGGACTGAGAAGACTCATCCAGGGAAAGAGGATGCAGCAGTTTTTCTACTGTGTTATGAGATATGCCGCATCCATTGTCTCTCACCGACAACACCAGACGATCTTCCTGTTTTTCGGCCCGCACGATAATTAGAGCCATGGGCGGCATTTCCTTAAAGGCATGGACAATGCAGTTTTCCACCAGCGGCTGGATAATGGAAACTGGAACCCGGCAGGCATCTTGCAGCGTCTCATCATAGTCCAGTAACAGATCGAGATTTTTGGAGAACCGCACTTTGAGTATCTCAAAATAATACCTCAGACCTTCAATTTCATGCCGTAGGGGAACGATAATTTCCTTATTCCGGATTATATGCCGGAAAAACTGGGCCATAATATCCATATATTCGCTGGTCTTGTCGGCCCCTTCCAGAATAGCCAGCTGCATACCTGTATTCAAGGTGTTGAAAAGAAAATGGGGATTCATCTGAGCCTGGAGCGCGTAGATCTCCATGTGGCGTACAAGGCCCTCCATCTTCATGTTCCGCATCTTTTCCCGCATATATTCCTGCTTGATATTTTCCTGCCGCCGCATCTCTTCAATGAAATGACGTATTTCATTTTTCATCCGGTTAAAGGCTTCTATCACTTGATCTATTTCCCTGACTGAGCCGGTTTCAATATCGCCGATGTCAAAGTTTCCACCAGACAGTTCCGCTGCCATAGAAAAAAGTCTGACCAGCGGATCGGTAAAGCGCCCGACAGATTTAAGCAGCAGCAGTGTCGCAAATAAAGACGTAAAGATGATGAAGAAGAGATTCCACGCATGAACTTCACCTGATTTAGCGATGAACAAGCCGTAGGCGTCAAGCTGGCCGTGAAACCGTTCAGTGCTGATGGCTTCAATCTCCGCGTTGATATAACTCAAAAGCCGCTCCATTTCGTCGTAAATACGGGTGTAGGCCGTGATATTCCGGCCTCGCTTCTCTTCCACCGACTGGTCGGCAAGATTCAAATAAGAATAAATCAACGTATAAAGCTCTCTTTCCTTGAGGGAGACCGCTCCGTCTGTAACGGCGGTATAAGACGGCAGCTTTCCCCGCAGCGACTGTCCGTCTACCAGGATGCGCGCCAGAGCATTAGAAGAGCGGGTGGAAAGATATTCTAGAAGATGCGCCTGGTATGCGGTAAGATCATCCTGAAGGGCCTTGATGAACCGATCCTGCTCAAACACATTATCCGAAACAGTCTGAAGGCGCTTGGCGGAATAAAGAATGTACCCCGCCGACAGAACCAGGATAAAAAAGACGCCGAAAACCCCGGACAGTATCTGACCCCTGAGAGATCGATAGAACCGGAACAAGCGCAGTCGCGGTCCGGCTTTCATGGCAGAGAATCCCCGTCAATAATTTCTATACCCGTATTGATAGAAGCCGAAGTATAACCCGTGCGCCTCAGCGCTTCCAGGGAACGCAGCGCTTCATAACCTATACGTTCTGGATTGATAGTAATACTGCACGCTATGATCCCCTTCCTGATATTGTCTTCTATGCCTTCGCCTGATCCGAAGCCTATAACTTTGATCCGTCCAACCATGTTCATATCAATAAGCGCCTGGGCCGCGGCGATGGTATCGTTTGAATCGGTGAACACGATAGTATTGATGTTTGCCGCCGTGCTGGAGCGAAACAGCCGGTAGAGCAATGCCTCCGCATCCAGGGGGTTAAGCTTAGTCCGCAGTCCAATAACGGGAGAAGCAAGCCGCCCCTCCATAGCGGCGGCTATTCCCATTTCAATAAGCTCCCGCTCGCCGTAGAAACCCGGCGCCTTGTCGCTGTAAACTATCGCAAGGCGTATGGGGCCATCACTTGATTTTCCCGCCAGCATCCCGATAGTCCGCCCAACTTCAAAATTGTTTGCGCCGGTAAAAGGCCAGGGCTGGTCATTAGGCACGTTGTGATTGATTAGCACCGTCGGAATCTGCATTGCGTCCAGCCTGTTGAGGTAAAGCCGTGCTGTTCCGTCCTCCAGATAGGGACAGACAATGACCCCGTCCACCCCCGTATACGCGGCCATTTCAAGCTCATTCTTCTCCGGGTCTATGGAATGAATAGAAACCGCGGCGTCCAATTCCTCCGCCGCCCGCCGCGCGCCTTGGATAATTCCGGTAAAGAAAGCGTTCCGGTTATCCGGCAGGTACAGGGAAAAATGGTAATTTAGCGGCGGTCCATCCTTCCCTGGAAAAAGCGTATATACCTTCTGGGCAAGGAAAAACGACCCAAAAAAAGTTCCTAGGGAAAGCAGGCCGAAGATGATGATAAGGGTTCTGAGCAGAGATTTCACAGGGAAAGTATACTCTACAATGGGGGTCTTGAGAATCTTGAAACCGCTAAAGCGGTTTCTTAGCCTAAAAAACTCCCCGCATTGGAACGCGTGGCTGGTTCCTGGGAATCAGTGGAACCATGCGGGTTCCTTGGGAGTTTTGAGACTTTGGAAACCGGAGGTCTTCAGACCATGAGACTAAAAGTCTCCGGTCTGCGGGTTCCACGGTCTCAGCGGATGCGGCGTTTTCCCAGGAGAATGCGGCGTTTTCCCAAGAGAATGCGGCGTTTTCCCAAGAGACCGCTTGCGCGGTTCTCAAGGTTCCCAAACCGCAAAGAGTGCGGATTGCCGAAAAACCAGGCGCTTTTTATAATGAAATGATGCGTATCATCGCGGACCTCCATATCCACTCCCGCTTTTCCAGGGCGACAAGCAAAAAACTTAGCCCCCCCTATCTTGACCGCTGGGCCAGGATTAAGGGCATCGGCCTTTTGGGAACCGGGGACTGCACTCATCCCCAGTGGCTTGCGGAGCTTAGAGAACATCTCGAAGAGGAGGGAGAAGGCTTTTACGCCCTGAAAGAGCGGCTTCGCGCTGAATTTGACGCGGGCCCGGCCCTGGCCGCTGAACTGCCGGCGCCTTCCGGGGCTTTCCCTCGCTTTGTCCTCTCCGGTGAGATAAGTACGATTTATAAAAAAGGCGGCGCTGTACGGAAGGTTCACCACCTTGTCATTCTGCCCGATTTTAAGGCCGCCGCTTCTTTTCAGACCCGGCTGGAAAAAAGAGGCGCCAATATTCGCTCCGACGGGCGGCCTATTCTTGGAATGGATTCCCGGGAACTCTTTGAGATACTGCTGGATACGGACGAACGTTCCCTGCTCATACCGGCTCACATCTGGACTCCCTGGTTTTCCGTCCTTGGCGCCAGGTCAGGCTTTGATTCTATAGACGAGTGCTACGGAGACCTGACGGGCTTCATTCCCGCGGTGGAAACAGGACTTTCCTCCAATCCCCCGATGAACTGGGCCGTCAGCTCTTTGGACCGCTTTGCCGTGATTTCCAATTCTGACGCCCATTCTCCTGAAAAACTGGGAAGGGAAGCTGTGATTTTCGATATGTCTCTTGATTACCCATCCCTGCGCAGGGCTGTCTGGTCTGTGGCCGCAGCGGGCCAAGCCGAGGGGAACCGCATAGTTGAGACCATCGAATTTTTTCCCCAGGAAGGAAAATATCACTACGACGGCCACCGCAAGTGCGGGATCAGCCTCGCTCCTGAAGAAGCGGCGGCCTTGAACGGGATCTGCCCGGTATGCGGTGAAAAGCTGACCCGGGGTGTCATGGGACGGGTCCTGGACTTGGCTGAAGGCCCGGTGGACGAAAGAATGCCTTGCCCGCCCGTAGTGGAGGGGGCGGCAAACCGGCGGCCCTACCGTTCCCTTATCCCGCTGTCTGAATTGCTGGGGGAACTCCTTAGAACCGGGCCGGCTTCAAAAAAAGTGAGGGCCGCTTATAACGCGCTTATCCAAAAGGCGGGAAACGAATTCGCTCTCCTCATGGATATGGACGCGGGGGAAATCGCCGCTCTGGATTGCCCCGCTTTGGCGGGAGAGTTTTTAGCCGCAGCAGTCTCCAGGATGCGCTCCGGGGATGTATCGGTCAGTCCTGGTTATGACGGAGAGTATGGGGTAGTCAGGGCCTTCCCTCCCGGGGACGAGGCGGATTTTTTTCGCGGAACAGGACTTTTTGTGCCGTCCGAAGGGTTGCGTAAAACTCAAGCCCCCCAAAAGGAGACGCCGGGGAGAGCGGATCTTGCCTTCATGTCTGTGGACGCTTCCGTGCAACCGCTAAGGGACCATCGGTTCGTAGAACCGCGGTCCCACGGTTGCTTAGAGTTCTACAACTCCTCATGTTGCCGGACGGATATCGGATCCCCCTCGCAAAATCCCTATGCCCCAAGCCCTGACCAGGAAGCGGCGCTTTCCTACGGCGGAAGATATGCCGCCATCATCGCCGGGCCGGGAGCGGGGAAGACAGCCGTCCTCTCAGGCAGAATAGCCCGGCTTATACGCGAAGGCCGAGACCCCGCCTCTATTCTGGCCCTTAGCTTCACGGTGAAGGCTGCGGGGGAACTGCGGGATCGTATAACCGGGATGCTTCCTGAAAAAGCCGCCGGCATCGACTGTGGTATAAGGGCTTCAACATTTCATTCTTTTTGCTGCGCTTTGTTGAGGGAACAGCCGCCCGGCAGGGGAATTCCGGTGGATTTCACGGTTTTAAGCGAATCAGGACGGAATAAAATTCTAGAGGCGGCGGCGGGTACGGTGCGGGGGAAAAAAGTCCGGAGCCTTGGCCTGACTCTTGGGAACTATATTGAGGGGCGGAAACGTTTTTTACTCCTTCCTGGGGAAACTTCGCCACTGCTTGGCGCTAATAATACAGACTCTCCTTTTCTCTCTTCTCTGCCGCGCCTTGCGGAGGCTTTCGGTCTGGAGGAGCCGGATCCTGAAACGGAGATCCTCTACGAAACTTACCGCGGGCTGCTCAGGGAAAAGGCTCTGCTGGATTTTGACGATCTTGTCGCGGGGGCTGCGCGGCTTCTTGCGGGAAACCGGGAGCTTCTTTCAAAGTACCGGGCCAGGTACCGCTATATTCTTATAGACGAATACCAGGACGTAAATTTTGCCCAATATGTTCTTGTGAGGCTCCTTGCTCCCACGGTGAAAGAAACTGTGGAAGAAGCGGGTGGGGAAGGAGAATCGGAACTTCGGGTTATCGGGGATCCCAATCAGGCGATCTATGGATTTCGCGGGGCTGATAAGCGCTTTTTGGATCGTTTTACGGAAGATTACCCCGGAGCGGCGCTGTTTTACCTGTCCCGGAGTTTCCGCTGCGGCGAGGCGATTATTAAAGCCGCGGGACATTTGACGGGCGCGTTCCTTGCGGGAACGAGCCGGACGGCGAGTCTTTTCCGTTCGGAATACCCCACGGAAAAATCCGAGGCTGAAGGCATAGCCCGGCGCATAGTCCGGCTCATCGGGGGGACGAGCTTTTTCGCCATGGACAGCGGGACTGCGGAGCCGGGCGCGGAGGAGCTTACAAGCCTTGGGGAATGCGCCATCCTTCTGCGGACCAGCGCGCTGGCCGGGCCAATCATCAAGGCCCTGAGCGATCATGGTATTCCCTTTGAAGTTACCGGAGAACATCCTTGGTGGGAGGCGGAACCGGTAAGGACCGTGCTTAACAGGATGCGGGAGACGCCGGGGCGCTTCTCTGGACTGGTTCCGGCGGAAGCGGCTCGAAGGGCCTGGGAAGATGCGGAAAAGGACGGCGGTCTGAAAGCGGCCTTAATAAGCGCTTCGCCGGGACGGGGCCGCGGAAAAAGAGAAGACTCCGGGGAAGACCCTCTGTACGCGGAACGGCTTTTTGCCATGGCGAAAATGTACGGAAACCTTGCGGAATTTTTGGATGCTCTAGCGTCAGACGGCTTTGCGGGCGGGAGCGGGGACTGCGGGCTTGAAAAGCGGGAAGCCCTGCGGGTTATGACTATCCACGCTTCTAAGGGCCTGGAATTTGATTATATATTTGCGCCGGCTCTTGAAGAAGGGATACTGCCTCTTACTATTTACGGCGGCGGAAATACCGGCGTTGATGAAGAAAAGCGGCTTCTCTATGTCGCCATGACAAGAGCGCGGCAGGGACTCTACCTGTCCTGGGCGCGGACGCGGATGCTGAATGGAAGAAAGCTAAACGCCGGACCGAGCAGATTCCTGAAAAATCTGGAAGAACTCATTCCCCTGGCCGAAACCGGAAAACGGAAACCCAGAGATACTCAGGGCCTGTTGTTCTGAAACTTACAGGCCGCCAGCGCGGGGCAAAAAACAATACGCCGCGTCCTCAGCCTATAATAGTACCTAAAAACTCTTCCCCGGTAAGAAGTTTTTTCAGATTGTTTAGATCGCGGCCTGCGGCGCAAATTACCTGAAGCCCGATTCTGGCGGCATGGCGGCTTGCTATGGGGTCAAATGGAGCGTTTTTTCCCGGCGTCCATTCATCCCCCACTAAAGCCCGGAAGTCCGCCCAGGTGATACGGTCTAGTGGTTTAGCGTCTGGATTTTTCCGGGGATCGTCTGTGTACACCTGAGCGATGTTAGAAAGATTGATAACTTTGTCCGCCCGGAACCGTTCAGCCAGAAGCACTGCGTCGTAGTCAGAAGAAAAACCTGGTTTCCAGCCGGCTGCCACCAGAACCCGGCCAACGAGTGGTCCCAATTGGGAAGGATCGGTCACTACATCTTGAGTGCAGTACCCCTCCATGACTGCCTTGACAAGCTGAGCGTTGAGGCGGGTCGCCATCACTCCTATCCAGTCCTCCTGATCGTGGGATCCGCCGCCCGCGATGTTGCGGTAAGCGTTTTGCCAGACCCGGGCCGGGCCGCCTCCGCCCGCAACAAAAATAAAGCGCCGTTTCTCATCGGTCTCAAGAAGCTCCCGAATGAGAGAAACAAATTCTCTAAGAAATTGTTCATCCACCTTGTCGGGAGCGATAATAGACCCTCCCAGGGATATTACTGTGATAACTTGTGCCACTTGTGCTCCTCTCTCCGCGCCGCCTCTGTTTATAGGCTGACGCCGTTTTATTGTATATATATGCCATTGATTGTAATATCACTCCAAAGGGAAGAATAGGATTCAAGCCCGCCGGCCGCTTCTTCCCAAAGGTTTTGCAGAGCGTAATCTCTTTCCCGGACGGCGGTGCGTCCGTTAGGGTCCATCCGGGAAAAAATCGTCTCTCCCCGGGAAAAGGCGATACGCTGGCTGTCCAGACTGCCAAAATAATAGGTTTTATGATCCTGCTTCAGGTTAAAAGAAGGAGGGACGGCTCCTGCTCCCATGGCCGGGTCCACAGGTATCCATCCCGCGCCGTCTATCCAGAATTCAGCCCAAAAGTGCCGGAATGTGCTCCGGGTTTTGTCCACCAGAACTCCGGCTACCGGTTGAGCGGGAATTCCGCCAGCCCTGGCTAGAGCGCAGAAGAGCAGAGCCGCCATATAGGGGTCCGCCTGCTTTTTTACCAGCGCTTCCCGGGCGTCTCCATTCAGTCCGTCCCATTGAATATTTCCGTTTTTAAGGAGCCAATCGTATATGCTCCGGGCTTTAAGATAAGGATTCGGCTCTCTGCCGGCTATAACCTGGCTTTGCCGCTTTATTTCCGAATCATCAGAAGGAATCATGGGTGAGGATGAAGTATAGGCGGCGGCCAGTGGCGAAAGAGAATCATCACGGGAAATCCGCATCTGGGAAGGGGAAACATTGGTTTCCACAGCGTAAACTTCCACGGAACAAGAAAGGGCAACCCCAATACCTGAGCCGGCTTTAAGGTCCCGAAACCTGTAAAGAGAAACTCCCCGGTAATTTTCAATATATGGTTCTACACTGCGGGTAAAGATTTCAGGATTGCGCTGGGAAGCCGAAATTATAGGCCGGGGGACCCAGATATAGAGAGTATTAGAGGACGATGTTTCCTGGACCTGAATGTCTACTGAGTAAGATAAAGCATAGCTCCGTTTGTCTTTATATAACTTGGTTCCTGGTCTTCCCGTAACATCGAAGAACACGCTCCGGCTTGCGCCTCTGGGAGTTCTGACTTCCAGACCTCCGCTGATAGCTCCATCCGGAACTCGGACCCTGATTTCCCGATCGCTCCAGAAGTCGTACCCAAAATCGCTCTCCGAGACCTCTACCCAGGATGGGCCGCCTGTTCCAGAAGGAACCGATGCAGGCGCTTCGGCGCTCCAGATAAAATATACGCCGCAGCCTTCCCGGGAAGTTCCAAAATTGTTTCCTGTGATGGACACCAGCCGGCCTATAGCGCCGGAAGCGGGATTTACGGACATAATACGAGGGCCTATGCCGACTTGGTCCTCCAAAAATGGTTCTGGGATAGTCGCTTGATTGGAAAATATTGCGGGATTACTCTTTTTATTTCCCCGGTGAACGTATACTAGCCCTGATTCTCCAAATTCCGGCACTCTAACGGCAATATGGTCGTTCGTCCATTCGATGTAGGAGGAGGCGGTAGGGGCGATCCCCGCGATAGTGACATAGGACTCATCCTGTTCATCTCCAAAATTTTCTCCTTTTATGGTCAGTACTTCTCCCATCATTCCTATTCTGGGATAAATTTCTGTTATTTTGGGTCCTTCCTGTTTACAGCTTGAGTATAACAGTACCGTTAGGGAGATAAAGAAAAATTTGAGGAGGGGATTACTCATTAAGAACCGGCGTTTCCCTAATCCGGGATTTGTTTTCTGAATCGGAGGGGTCTGAAATTCGGGAAGTTGGAGCTTCGGAAGCCGGAACATCTTGATTTTCGATATACGGCTGGAGTTCCACAAGGATTTCAATGCGCGGTTCATTCAAATTTTGTCCCGGCCCTAGGGGAAAGAAACAGATCTGTTCGCCATAGTCCAAAGGAATGGTTTCCATAGTAGACAGATAGCGTATGCCATGATTGGGAACGTCTATCCAGATTTGGCCCTGGGCAACCAGTATATTCCGGCCGTTTCTCTGCCGGTAAGGTGTAAACTGAACCGCCACAACAATATTGTTTCCCACGAGTTTCATGCCGATAGGCCTTCCGGGGATTGTTACTTTGGAATTAATGGAATTCCATACTTCTTCCTGGTTCTGCTCCACAAGCCTGGCTACAATGGCCATCTTTACCGCCTGTTTTTTGAGGGCAGGAACAAGTTCTTCCAGAGATAGTTCCTGGCCTGTTAGGATGCCGGCAACAGATGCAAATAAAGCGCCAAGCAAAGCCGTCCGGGAAAACAGAAGGCGCGTCATCATCTGTTTCCGGTTTTCTTGAAATAATCCGCGGCTTTGATGATGGCCGGTTCTCCGGCGCTCATAAAAGACTTGGTTTCAGGTAGGCGTATGATTATGAACTCGATTCCGGAATTATCCTGCCCCAGATGTCGCAATACATCGTTCATATCCGAGACCGGAACGATACCTGGCATATCAAGCTCCATATCGGTGGAAATAGACGTATCCGGTACTTGGCCAGAAGGTGAAGACAAATTTATGAGGACAAGGGTGAAGGCAACCGCCAAAAACACCGCCGCCCCAGCCGCGGGCAGGGAGATAGTCACAGAGCGGCTCCATGTTTTCCGCCTCCGGGGACTATCCCGGCGGCTCGCCCTGTGGGACATTTCTTCTTGCCGGTTCAGGCCGGCCAGGGCGTTCCAGACTCGTTCTCCCGCTTCTTCCGGGGAGAAGCCCGCCTTATAATCCGAATCTTCCCTCATGGCGGCGGAAAGCGCCTCAATTCTTGCGAGGGCGGCCCGGCATTCTGGACAGCCGGCCAGATGAAGTTCCATCTTTTCCTTCCACGGAGAAGGAAGCTCACGATCATGATAAACGGAAAGAATTTGACGATCAGGACACATGCGAACCATCCTTATGTATAAGCACAGCCAAGCGTTCCCGGGCCCTGAATACACGCACCTTTACATTGCCTTCGCTAATCCCAAGGGCACGGCCAATTTCTTTATAATTTAATTCACCATATTCTTTTAAAATCAACACCATACGCAAATTTTCAGGCAGCTTGTCCAGGGCCTCCCTGATTTCAACGGCTGTTTCCTGCTTCAGCAGGGTTTGTTCTCCCGTTTCCTGGATACGGGGAGCTTCACGAAACGCCCGTTGATATGCTTTCCGTTCCCGCTCTTTACGTTTAGCATAATTCAGTGAAGCGTTCTTCACCACCCGTATAAGCCAGTATTTGGCCTCATCCGCATTGGGAAAGACCATGTTTTTTTCATATAAACGGAAAAACGCCTCCTGGCAAAGATCTTCCGCCGCTTCTTCATTGTTGGCGATCCGGTACGCTACCCTAAAAAGTATCGGAAAAACCGTATCGTAGAGCCTGCGGAATTCCACGGCATTCTCCGGTATACTTCCCGTGGAATTCCCTTTGGAAATAATGTCTTCTCTTGACACCCTGGATATTTCTTCTTCTATAGCCGAAAACAAATTTTTTCCCCAATCGTTACAACATCTTTAGTGTGTTGCTATCCCCGGCGCCATACCGTACCGGCAGGGCTGTCTTCCAGAATAACACCCTGTTCTTTCAAGGCCCCGCGTATAGCGTCGGCCTTTGCAAAATCCCTGGCTTTTTTCGCCGCTCCCCGCTCCGCGATGAGCCGCTCTATTTCCCTGACCCGCGCCGGGTCTTCCTGTTCCGCTTTCTTTTCAGTTATATCCGCTTCCAGATTAAGCCCCAGCACCCTGTCCATATCCAAAACCGCCGCCAGAGCCTCCGCCGGGTCAGCCGCGCTGTCTTTGAGAAGCCCCCAGAGTTCCGCCAGGGCCCGGGGACTTGAGAGGTCGTCCTCCATGGCCTTGAGAAAAGCTCCGGCGTATTCTGCGGCCTTGCCCCCCGGAAGCTCCGCCGCCTTGCCCCCGGCCTTCTCCGCAAGGGAGCGGATCCGGTCCCGCAGAGACTTCCGGGCGTTCCGCGCTCCGTCCATGGCCTCCCAGGAGAACTGGAGCTGGCTCCGGTAGTGTCCTCCCAAAAGAAAATAGCGGTAATCCAGGGGATCATAGCCCCGCTCCGCCAGGGCCTTGAGGGTAAGGCTGGTTCCGGCGGATTTTGAAATCTTGTCCCTGCCGGTAAGGAGGAATTCGTTGTGAACCCAGTATCGGACCCAGGGGCGTTTTCCTGTGGCGGCCTCGCTCTGGGCGATCTCGTTGGTGTGATGTATGGGGATGTGATCGATGCCGCCGGCGTGAATATCGAACTGTTCCCCCAGGTACTTGACGCTCATGGCGGAACATTCGATGTGCCAGCCCGGATACCCCCGTCCCCAGGGACTGTCCCAGATTAGGGCCTGGTTTTCGAATTTGCTTTTGGTGAACCACAGGACGAAATCCTGGGGGTTCCGCTTGTTTTCATCCGCCTCTGTTCTGGCGTGGCTCCGGGATTCGTCAAACCTGAGACCCGCAAGCTCTCCATAGGAAGGGAATCTGGATATATCGAAGTAGAGGTTTCCCCCGGCGGAATAGGTATACCCCCGGGCCTCGATCCGTCCGATGAGGGCTATCATATCCCCTATGTGGTCCGTGGCCTTGCATACGATTCCCGGCCTGATTATGCCCAGCTTCTCCGTATCCTCAAAGAAGGCCCTGGCGTAGAAATCCGCCACTTCAAGAACGGACTTGCCCCGTTCGGCGGCGCTTCTTACCATTTTGTCGTCCCCGCTGTCGTCATCTCCCGAAAGGTGGCCCACGTCGGTGATGTTCATTACATGAGTCACTTCGTAACCGAGGCGGCGGAGGGTGCGGGTCAGGAGATCGTGGGTAACGTAAGCTCTCAGGTTTCCTATGTGGGCGTAATTGTAGACTGTGGGGCCGCAGCCATAGAAGCCAACCTTTCCATTCGTAAGAGGCTGAAAAACTTCGGTCTTTCGCCCTAAAGTGTTGTAGAGGGAAAACGGCATGGAACCTCCGCAGCTAACCTGATAAGATAAGGATGTGGATACCTTACGGAAAAACCCGGAAAAAATCAACATCCCCAAACCTCTTTCCGGCCTCATTCGCTTTGGCGAGCCTATGGCCCTCCATACTACATTCAAGACCGGCGGCCCGGCTGACGTTTGGGTCCGTCCGGAAGGCGCCTGCTTCCCCGCGTACGCAGTGGAACTGTTCGGCTTTGCCCGGCGTGAAGGCGTCCCAGTCTTCGTGCTGGGCGGCGGCGCGAACCTGGTTGTCGCGGACCGGGGCATACGGGGCATAGTCCTGGACACAGGCGGCTGGACGGGCTGGGAAGTCCTTCCGGAACCGGAAGCCGGGGCAGCTAAAGCAGCCGGGCATCCGCGGAAGCCCCAGCTTCCGACGGAAGCCGCCGTAATTGCCCGCTCCGGGACCGCCGTAGACGCCCTGGTTGAGGCCCTGGCGGACCAGGGCTGGGCCGGCCTCGAATTCCTTGCCGGTATGCCCGGCGCTGTGGGCGGGGCCGTCTGGATGAACGCCCGGTGTCAGGAAAAATCAGTTTCTGACCTGCTTATCGAAACCGGAATCATCGATATGGAGGGCGGGGAGGGCGCTTCCCCCGGCCCCTTATGGCTCCCCTGTAAAGACGAGGACTTCTCGTACAAGCGGAGCCCCTTTCAGCAGCGGAAAGCCCTCATCACAGCGGCCCGGTTTTCCCTTAAAAGGGGAGTGCCTGAAGAACTGCGCCTGACTGTTGCGGCCCTGCGCCGGGACCGGGAAGCCAAAGGCCAGTTCCGCGCTCCCTCGGCGGGATCGGTCTTCAAGAACAACAGGGCCTTCGGGAAGCCCACGGGGAAGCTCATCGACGAACTCGGTCTAAGGGGCTTTTCTATCGGAGGGGCCTCGGTAGCCCCCTGGCACGGGAATTTCATCATCAATACCGGGCGCGCAAGGGCTTCTGACATCCGCGCCCTGACGGAGGCGGTCGGTGAAAAGGTATACGCCGCCCTGGGCCTAAGCCTGGAACCGGAGATCCTCTTCGTGGGCGACTTTGGGGAAGGCTGAGGTGGCTTCCGACGCCCACGCTCACCCGCTGGACCTGCTGGAACGCTTTCCCGGCGCGGAGGAGGAACGCCGCCGCCTGGGAGCGGCCTGCGCGGCCTCCGCCTGGAGGCTCCAGGATTTCGAGGCCCACGAGGAGCTTGCCCGGAAAGCCCGCGCGGACGGGGCGGCTCCCCTGGCCTTGTGCTTCGCCGTCCACCCCCAACTCCCGGCGGCCCTCTCGTGTCAGGAGGAGCTTTGGCGTCATGCGGCGGACCTGGAAAAACTGGCGGCGGAAGGCCGCCTGCACGCGGTAGGGGAGACGGGCTTTGACCTGTTCAATCAGGAATACCGCGGCACAGAGGCCGTTCAGGAGGAGCTTTTCCGCATCCACCTGGAGGCCGCGGAGCGGTACGGACTCCCCGTGATACTCCACATACGCCGGGCCATGCACAAGGTCTTTGCCCACGCCGGGTCCCTGAAAAAGCTGCCCGCCGTGGTATTCCATTCCTATTCCGGGAGCGCCGCCGAGGGGGACGCCCTGCTTAAACGGGGGATTAACGCCTGGTTTTCCTTTGGCTCAAGTATTCTGCTGAACCACAAGACCGCCATGGACGCCTGCGCCCGTCTGCCCCGGGACCGCCTGCTCCTGGAAACCGACGCCCCCTACCAGCCCCTCCGGGGCGCCGCCTTTTCCCGCTGGGCAGACCTCCCGCTCATACTGGCCCGGGCCGCCGCCCTCCGGGGCGAAGACGCGGCGGAACTGGAAGCGGCAGTGGACGGGAACTGGAAGCGGGTGTTTTGAGACATTGTGAGACCCGAAGGGTCGCACAATGTCTCTTGGAGTTTTTTGAACTATTTGTGACTGTGAATCTTTTAGTCGCAAAAAACTCCCCGCACTTGAAACCGCTAAGAGACCACTGAGACTGGGAGACCGAAGGTCTCAGAGCAATCTCAGAGACACCTCCGAGTTACTCAGAAACACTTCTGAGTAACTCAGAGACGCCTCTGAATGACTCAGAGACACCGATGCTGATTATCTACTTAAACAGAAATCTCAAAAGGAAGATGATAAACAGTATCCAGGTAATAATTGTAATTTCTTTAAATTTTCCTGTTATAACTTTGAGGATTACAAAAGAAAGCACCCCGTATACTATGCCTTCGGCAATGCTATAGGCGAAAGGCATCATCACAATGGCAAGGAAAGCCGGGATGCCTTCGGCAGGATCGGTAAAGTCAATCGCTGTTACGGGTTTCATCATGAGGAAGCCCACGAAGATAAGGGCCGGGGCTGTAGCCGTACTGGGGATGAGCAGGAAAAGGGGTGAGAGAAGCAGGGCCAGTAAAAAGAGAACGCCCGTGGAAAGAGCGGTGAGACCCGTCCGGCCTCCGGCGGCGACGCCGGCTGTACTTTCCACATAACTTGTAACGGTGGAGGTCCCCAGCGCGGCGCCCGCAATAGTTCCCACGGCATCGGCGAGCAGCGCCTGCTTGACCTTGGGGATACCGCCGTTTTTGTCTATAAGCCCGGCCTGGGTAGTAACTCCTACAAGAGTTCCCACAGTATCAAAAATGTCGACAAAGAGAAATGTGAAGAAAACCGTGAAGAACTTGAAACTCAGCACGGAAGAGAAATCGAACTGAAAGAGAAGCGGCATTTCGGGTCTGCCGATGGGCGACCAGCCTTGGGGAACCGTTGTTACTCCCAGGGGAATGCCTATGATCGTGGCGGCCATGATGCCTATGAGGATGGAGCCGGGTACTTTTAGAGCGGAAAGGCCCATGATGATGATGAAACCTATAATTGCCAGAAAGGGGCCGCCGGCGCTTAAATCGCCAAGCCCTAAGATTGTACCGGCGTCGTTTACCACAAGCCCGGCGTTCGCGAATCCGATAAGGGCAATGAAAAGTCCTATGCCTACTGAAACCGCTTTTTTAAGGTTCAGCGGAATCGCCTTGATAATTGCTTCCCGGACGTTGAAAAGCGACAGTATGACAAAGAGAATGCCCTCAAGGAACACCGCGGTAAGAGCTGTCTGCCAGGAATAGCCCATGCCAAAAACGACAGTATAAGTGAAGAAGGCGTTGAGTCCCATGCCGGGCGCAAGGGCTACAGGCAGGTTTGCCGCGAAAGCCATGACAATGGTGGCAAGGGCCGAAGCAATAGCGGTGGCTGTAAAAACCGCGCCTGCCGTCATGCCGCCGCCGATTTCTCCAAGCATCCCGGGGTTCACTACGAGTATATACGACATGGTGAGAAAGGTAGTAAGACCCGCAAGGATCTCTCCCCTGGCCGTAAGGGCCTTTTCTTTTAGCTTAAAAAAATTTTCCATCAAAAGATCCTCCAAAAATAAAATTTAGCGGGAAATCCGGTTTTGACATATTTCCCGCCCCGCCGTCCGCCGAAAGCTGCCCATCAGGACGCGGGCGGCAGATCAGACGAAATCAGCACAGGTAGTTTAAAATTACCCCGGTTATTATGTCAACCTGATCTGGCCTTCTCAAGCTCAGACGCGGCGGCTTCCCATTCGCGGGCCTTGTTCTCAACCGCGGCCTCGGCCGCGTCTAGGAGGCGTTTCACTTTCAGGGCTTTTTCTCTGATCGAGTACACTTCAGGTTTGGTAAGCTCCGTTTCCAGGGCGGCTTTCTCAAGTTCAAAAGTTTCCAGGGCCGCGAGAATTTCTTCTTCCCTCCTTTCAAGCCGCCTAAGCAGAGATTGCCGCTGCTTGCCCAGGGCCCGCGATTTAGCTCCGGAAACGCCGTCCGTATTTCCCTCCCCAGGGCCGTCGTCTTTTCTGTTTTCATGCAAAGCCCCGGCCTCCGCGGCCTCCCGCTCAATGCGCTCCAGGTAATATGCGTAGCCGCCGTAGAAAAGACGCGCTCTTCCTGGGCGGCCCGGAGGACCGGGGCTAAGCGCCAGGGTTTTGGTGGAAAGAGCTTCCATAAAAGCGCGGTCATGGGAAACAAACACTATGGTTCCGGCAAAACGTTTCAATGCGTCTAGGAGTATGTCTTTGGAATAGATATCCAGGTGGTTTGTAGGCTCGTCTAATATAAGGAAATTCAGAGGCTTAAGGAGCATACTGAGCAGGGCAAGGCGGCTTTTTTCACCCCCTGAAAGGATACGGACCGGCTTATACACGTCATCGCCCCGGAAGAGGAAGGCCCCCAGCATATCCCGGAGTCTGCCGCTTGAAATCGCCGGGGCTTCGGCTTGCAGGCAGTCCAGAACAGTAAGAGCATTGACGCCCGCCGGATGCGAAGCTTCCGCCGGATGCGAAGCTTCCGCCGCATCCTGTAAAAAGCTGGCCGCCGCTATTCCCGGTCCATACCGCATAGAGCCTTCATAATCGCTGTCTCCACCTGAAATAATTCTGAGAAGGGTTGACTTGCCCGCGCCGTTTTGTCCTGCCACAAGGAGGCGTTCGCCTGATTCCAGGTCCATATCCAAGCCGAAAATTATCCGGCGAGAGCCATAATTTTTTCCAAGACCCCGGATAGTCAGCGCAGTGCGGCCTGAACGCGGGCAGGGAGGAAAATCAACGCTTATCTTTTTTAAGGATTCGGGGATTTCAATCTTGTCGATTTTTTCAAGTTTTTTGACGCGTTCCTGAACCATGCCGGCCTTGCTTGCTTTGTAGCGGAAACGGTTTATTAAAGCCTCAGTCCTGGCAATTTCTTCCTGCTGAAGGGACCAGCGTTTGAGCAGGAGTTCCGCCTCCGCGTCTCTGGTTTTTTCATAGGCCGAGTAGTTTCCGGCGTAACGCCGCAGGCCGCCGTTGAAAAGCTCGTAAACTTCCGTAACAGCGGCGTCCAGGAACCAGCGGTCGTGAGAAACAATAAGGCAGCCGCCGGGAAAAGAACGCAGCCTGCCTGCAAGCCAGACGCGGGCCTCAATATCTAAGTAGTTTGTGGGCTCGTCCAGAAGCAGGATGTCAGGCTTTTCAAGAATTACCTTTGCAAGGGCTATACGCATCCTCCAGCCACCGGAAAATTCATCCGTCCGGCGGCTCATATCCGCAGCGGAAAAGCCCAGGCCGTTGAGAATTACGGCGATGTTTTGCTCCCGGCTGTAATAACCCGAATTTTCTACAGTGATCTGGAGTCTGTGATATTCTTCCAGCAGGGCCTTTACGCGGTTTTCGTTTTCGCGCTCTTTTTCCAGGGCTATGCCTGTTTCTTCCATAGCGTCAAGCATGAGGCGTATATCTCTGTAGGCCGTTTCCGCTTCTTCCCTAAGGGTATTATCCCGCCACTCAAGAGAGGCTCCGCCATCCGGCAGCGATTGGGGCAGGTAGGAGACGCGGCTGCCCCTGCCGGTGGTTCTGAGGCCCGAGTCAGGAGCAATGATGCCGGCGATAATTTTCATGAGCGTGGACTTGCCCGATCCGTTTACTCCCGCCAGAGCAGCGCGGCAGCCTGATGCAAGGTTCATGCCTACATATTTCAGTATGTCCCTTCCTCCAAAAGCGAGGGAAACGCCCTGAAGTCGGACAAAGGCGTTCCTGTTTTCTGATCCTGACACGTCTAATTTCCGGTCCTGTAGAAATAGATAATTGTTGGGGAAGAAGACCGGCGGTTTACAGTTACACCGCTGATATTTTCAGACGGCACGTATTCAACGCGCAGGCCCTGGTTCTCAAAGGCGTAGAGAAAATTCACGGGAACAGATGGGCCGCCAATGCCGTAAAATTTGAGGGACATGGCTCCGGTGTAAGTTCCCATAATGTTAGGCCCGGTGAAGAGTCCCATGCTGATTGTCCCGCTGCCCAGGGCGCTGGCCGGGATAACCGCGGGTATAAGCATAGCGTAGTCCGTCCAGTAGAAAGCCCCGTCGCCGGTGAAAGAGAGGGTTCCGTAGTTGGCGCTTGTGAAAACAGGGCCGTGATTGTAGAGGGCCAGGAAGAGTTCCTCTTGCCTTTCAGCCTCCTGAAGGATGATGTCGTCCATATCTGCGGCAAGGACCGTAAAAAGAAAGGTCCTTACCGGGCCGTCTCCGCCTGAATACTGAACCGCCAGGGAGTTGTCTGAGCGTAATTCTATTCTGAGAGAGGTCCCCTCGAACTGCCAGGCTCTGTTTCCGTCAGGCCGAATGCGGGAATAAGAAAAAGTTTTGTCCATCTCAGGCATATATATCCGGGCAATCCCGTCATCCCGGCCTGTAAAAAAACGCCAGCCTTTTGCAAGCTCGTCAAGATCTATGATTCCAGAAGAAACCATTTCGCCGTAGGATAGAGGAGACCAGACCAAGGACAAAATTTTTTCCAGTTCCCTGTCTTCTTCCGCTGAGCCGTTTTGCTCGGCCGCAAGCGTCATGGGCCCGCCTGAATGCTCAAAGAACCTTAACCGGTAAGAAAAACAGTAGCCCGTAATTCCCTCTTCTGTAAGAACCCGGTACCAGTCCCCGGGCAGAGGATCTCCTGTAGCGCTGATGGCCGGCGCGCCTTCTGAAATATTTAGTACCTTTATGACCTCCCCCAGCCTTAGGCGGTAGACCCGGCGGGAGCTGTTATTAGGCTCCTCCCGAATGGGCAGACCATCCTGAAGGGTTTCCGCATAGGCAAGGGCGTATTCGGAGAAATCCATGGACCGTGCTTTGGCCGTTCCTCTACGCCCCACAAATTCAAGGCGGGACATGGGCACTTCGATTTTGTCCAACCCCTCCACGGTTCTATAGAGACCGGGAATCCCCGCAATCCAGACACGGTTAATGTTGGACTTGACATACACGGGGAGTATGGTTCCCGCGGGTATGGGCGGCTCTTCGACAGACCATAGCAGCAGACCCCATCCCAGGGTTTTTGTACAGGATGCCGACAATGCAATAGCGAGGGCCGCCGGGAGGAGGGCGAAGAACCTGAAGCAGTCAATAATTTTTGGATGCATAACTACCTGAGTATATAATGAAGGGAGCGATAAAGACCAGCATTCCTCCCGGCCCTCTCTGTCACGGAGCGCCGGCCTCGTATTGGACCGGAAGCTCCCGTTCCCAAGGTCCTAGGTAGCGGCGCAGGACGGCGATGAGGCGGTTAAAGTTAAGAGGCTTCCCCAGGTGATCGTTCATGCCCGCCGCAATGCACTGTTCTATGTCATCTTTGAATACATTAGCTGTCATGGCGATGATGGGTATTGTTTTAGCGTTTTGCGCTTCCACTGCCCGGATGAGCCGGGTTGCCTCATAGCCACCCATTTCCGGCATCTGTATATCCATGAGAATGAGGCTGAAGCTTTCCGGAGCGGCGATAAATTTTTCAACAGCTTCTCTACCGTTGGCGGCTTCTTCAATGATCGCTCCAGAGGGTTCCAGTACGGACTTCACGATTTCTCTGTTCAGTTCTACGTCTTCGGCAAGAAGTATCCTGCATCCCTCAATGCAGTTCTCTATGCCGGGTGCGGCGTTCCCGGAGGGGCTTTCGGCGTTTTCTCCTGAACATCTGCTGGCGTGGATTGTAAAAATAAAAGACGATCCCTTTCCTGATTCAGATTCCACACGGATTCTGCCGTTCATAAGTTCCACGATGCGCTTCGATATTATAAGGCCCAGGCCTGTGCCGCCGTACTTCCGGGAAATGCTGTTGTCCGCCTGCTCAAATGCATGGAAGAGCTTCTTTTTCTGTTCTGACGAGATGCCTATGCCCGTATCGGCAATTATGATTTCAATACGGCAGCCGTTTTTGTTTTCAGAGAGCAGTTTTGCTCCTATGGTGATGCTGCCGCCTTCAGGCGTAAATTTTACCGCGTTGGAGAGAAGGTTCGCTATGACCTGAGCTAGGCGCTGTTCATCCGTGGCAATCACCGACGGGATGGCCGGGTCTACAACCATATCGAGGACGAGTTTTTTTTCTTCAATTTTGAAGGCAAGAACATTGATAATTCTGTTCAACATGGCGGTAAAGTCAAAATCCGTTATTGAAAGATCGAGTTTGCCGGCTTCGATTTTGGACATATCCAAAATGTCGCTGATTACATTAAGCAGATGGGCGGAAGCGTTTTTAATTCTGTCAAGACAGTAATTCTTTTTTTCTATGTCTTGAGCAGCGCGGCCTATCTCCGCCATGCCGATGACGGCGTTGAGAGGGGTACGCATCTCGTGGCTCATGTTGGCAAGAAAATTGGACTTTGCCTTGCTGGCATCTTCAGCCCGCTTGATGGAATTTTGTATTTCCGTGGTGTCGTGGAGGATCATAATTGCGCCGTATACTTCGCCGGATTCGCCGAACATGGGGGTAAAGAGGACTTCATAATCCCGCTCTTCGCCCTTGCCGCTGAAATTAAACTTTTCTTCGAGTATTTGAGGTTTGCCGCTTTGCAGGGAGCCGCGGAATTTTGACGAGAGATCATTGAGTTTTTCTCTGGTAACGAAAGGTCCAAAAATTTCTTTGAAGTGGCGTCCCGCCACTAGTCCGGCGTGCCTGATGCCCGTAACCCGCAGGAAGAGATCCGCGCAGTAGAGGACGCATTCCTTCTCGTTAAAAACGATGAGAATGTCCGGGTTGTATTGAAGGATGAGGCTCATGGTGTGGTCCTGGCGGAGCCGCTCGTTCCGGAGTATGGCGTTTACTTCTTCCCGGACAAGGGATGCGGCCTTGATGCGTTCCAGGGTATTCCTCGCGAAGTCCGCCTGCCGGGTGAGGCTTTTTACTTCCCTGCGGAGATACAGGATTTCTTCTTCCGTGGAATCGAAAGTTTTTTTTACCGCCATTTTTTATTCCTACAGAAGGCAGGCCGCGAAGGTGCAGTTATGGAAACGGTTTGACGTATATCCTTTCCAGTTATACACGGGGCAGATCTCGCCGCCCGAGTAGCTGAAAAGGTAGCCGGGAAAATCTGTCAATCTGTCCCTCACAGTTTCCATTTCTGCGGTGGTGTAAGCGTCCAGCGCAAAATAGCGGGTTAGGCATGAGAACATGAGCAGGCAGGATCCCTTTTCCTTTTCCCGCTGAATTTTCTCCAGGGTTTCGCCGCAGGTGCGGATTACATCATAGTAGTCTATGCCTCCCACAGAGAGAGTAGCGTTTTCCGGCATAGCGCCGCCGCAGGCCGCATAGCCTTCTTTTGTCATAAGGTAGATGGAGCGGACAACAGGTTTTGTACCGTCGTTGTAGTCTATTACAAACGGAAAAAATGCCGCCGGCAGAACGCCGTTTTTTTTCCTTATGCCTATGCTCTGGAGATAATCAAGAACAGGCATATTGTTGACTTCCATAAGAAAATTGTCTTTTGATTTTGTGATGACTCCCCGCTGTTTGTGTATTTTATCCTCCGGTATGGAGGCCACGAAAAAGGAAGGATGCAGATCTCCGTATAAAAGGGCGAATACCAGAGTGTTTCTCTCTGTTTTGCCATTGTAAATGCTCCGGTTTATGCTGTAGTCAGGCGACAGGTCTATAGCAAGGGAGCCGAAAAAGGGTATACCTCCGGAAGCTTTACCCAGACTTTGGACTATAATTTCCCCGCCCAGGTCTTTTATAAAGGGAACAAAGGCGAGCATCATAACAGGCAGACCCGGGCCTTTGGCGCAGGTTTCCTTGTAGGCGCTGTAGATATGGCCGTCCATATCTTTGCCGCTTATTTCCACCGCGCCGGTGATGAATTCCGCATTGTCGCTGGTAAGAACGAGAAGGCCGAGTATTATTTCTGCCGCCCCGCCGGGTACTGCCGTTCCAGCGGTGGTTATGCCGATTGCGTCAAACGGCAACGCCGCGCATACAGCCTGAACAACGCCGGAAGCGGCGAATTCGGTGAAGCAGGTGAGTATGCCTAGTGAGTTTTTACGAAGAGCTTTGAGATCAATTTGCTCCAGAATTTCCGCCGCCGCCGCATCCGGGTCGTCAACTTCAAAGGTAAAAGCCGTCATTGTTTTAATCATGATTCCGCCCTCTTATTTAATTTGGAATCCGCCCCAAAATAAACCATCCTTGGGGATGAGCCGTATTGGATTAGTGTGTTGATCATTTTCAAAATCCTGTTTTTGAATCGTCCATATCTGATAATTGTACCTTGCAAAATTGGACTTGTTTGTCGGAAACGCGGAAACAAGTTTCCGAAGTTTCCGCGTTTCCGACGAACAACTCTATTAAAAAAAGTAAAAGCCTGATTGTAAAGCCTGCCGCAAGCCGCGCTCCGGCGCTTTTCAGCGTCCGCAGGAAATAACTTCCTTAAAAACCTCGCCCAGCGTCCGTATACCCTCTTCAATCCGCTCAGGCTCCTCGTTGGAGAAATTCAGCCTAATAGCGTTCACCGGAGGATTCGCGGCAAAGAACACATTCCCCTGAATATAGGCCACATTTCTTGCTATAGCATCTTTGAAAACCTCCGCCGTATTTATAGGCGCGTCAAATTCACCCCAAATAAAAAGCCCCCCCTCAGGATTCGTGTGAGAAAACTCCCCCGGCATATACCGGTCCAGGGCGTCGATCATCGCGTTGCGGCGCTTCCGGTAAACCGGCAGACTCAATTCCACATTAGGAAAGAAAAAACCCTTTTCCAAATACTTCTTGATAATAAGCTGAGTCAGATTACTGCTGTGGAGGTCCGCCCCCTGCTTGCCAATAGCCAGCTTCCTGATAATATCCCGGTGAGCGATAACAAACCCCAGCCGCAGCCCCGGAGAAACAGTCTTGGAAAAACTGGAAACATACGCCACCCTCCCCGCCGCGTCGAAACTCTTCATAACAGGAACAAACTCCCCGGCAAAACGCAGACGGCCATAGGGATCATCCTCAATAACAATCGTATCGTATTTTTCCGCCAGCGCCGCAATAGCCGCCCGGTTTTCCGCGGAATACGTCTTCCCCGTAGGATTGGAAAAATTGGGAATACAGTACACCAGCTTAGGACGATACTCCACAAGCTTCCGCTCCAGGTCCTCAAGGTCCAGCCCCCCCTCTCCAGGACGGACGCCAATAGTCCTGGCGGAATAAGACTGCGCCGTAGGCAGGAAACCCAGGAAAGTAGGGTCCTCCACCAGAACCACATCCCCAGGATTGCAGAACGCCTTGCACAGAAGGTCCAGCCCCTGCCCCCCCCCCGAAACCATAAGCACATCATCCACGCCAATCCCCGTGATACCCAAATCCTCCACCAGCGGGATAATCAACTCCCGCAACCCAGGATACCCCTCGGTAGCGCCATACTGCAGACACTTCAAACTCTCCGCGGGATCGGCAAAAATCTCCGCCGAAATCTCCCTGACAGCATTAACCGGCAAACAATCCCCCGCCGGCAGCCCCCCGGCAAAAGAAATAATCTCCGGGCGCGTTAAAAGCTTGAAAATATCCCTCGTCGCCGTCCCGGTAAGCTGCGCAAGACCCTCGCTGAACGTGTACGTCAAAGCGTTTTCCTCTTCACATTAGACCAGGAGATATATAACAGAAAAAGCACCTTCGCCGTCATGATTTTGCATTCTTTAATATGAAATTTACTCAATTTCTACGTTTTTCACGCTGATGGTATACGGCTGATCCGATTCGCTGTCGAAACATTCCACTTTCAAATAATAAGTTCCGGCCTGAAGGCGCAGGGAAAGGGAAGAATCGTAATCTTCTCCGCTGTCATCATCATAACCCAAGGAATTAAGGTCGTCATCGTACAGTTCAATATACGTATCAAGCCCGGAGGAATTAACGCCCCGGGCGCTGATAGTATAGCTTCCAGCTTGTTCTACCTGAAATTTAACCCAGTCCACATCATCCCCGGTAGTAAAACTATGCTGCTGAGGAATTCCGGGGCTTATGTCTTTGGCATAGTCAATAAGATCGTCATCTTCGTATTCATCCGCGGGAAGGCGGATTATTTCAGACATCCAGGCGCGGAAGCCATAAATTCCCTCACCTCCGCCGTCATAGCCGCCGACTTTAGCGATATAACGGTTTCCTAAATCCACCTGCCGGCGAATTCGGGCGTTGGAACTATCTCCACTGTCATCATCATAGGCAAGCTGCTCTAAGGAAGCGGCATCGTACAATATTATATAGGCGTCCATATTTCCGGTGGTTTCAATAGTTAAAGCGCCGTCCTGGGTCGGGGCAAGCAAAAAAAAGTCTTCGTCATTTTCAGAGTGAATCGTACGGCGGATGATAAGCGCATCGTCTTCGCCGGACGCTATTTCCACAGCAAGGGGGTTTTCCAGACCGTCGCGCTCATAGGGATCGCGGATTTGCGAAAACGAATCCCCGTCAGAAGAAAACATCCCGGCAAAATAGGCAAAATAATCGTCCGCTTCAAAGTCCGCGTGGAAACTCGCTTCGATTGACTGTCCGGCGGAACGTATAAGCCGGGTATACACCCGTATTGCGCCAAGAGTTTCTATAATTTCGCCTGAAACTGTCCAATCCACGCCGCCGCTTTCACCGGAGACAAGGGTAAAAGACCTGTTTTGAATGTTCGCCAATTCCCCGGCAAGCTGGGCGGCCCAGTAAAAACCGAGAGGCGGCACGGTATAGCCGTATACCCATTGGCCCAGGGCGATTTTAGGGTTTCCTTCGGCGGAAATTTTTTTTTGTAGTTCCGCGGCAAGGCTTTTTACAGCACTATCCAGCCGGACCGACGGCCCCTCGGACGGCTCCCCGGCCTCAAGACTTTCGGTCTCTGCGGCCGCGGGCTGCCCGTACAGGACTGTGAGGGCAAAGAAAAAAATAAAAAGCGGCATTATGTGTTTTAACATGATTCCTCCATGAAAATACTCCTAATAATACAAATTAACGGACGTTTTGGATAGTTCCCGCATTGTGAAAAGCCTGCGGCTTCACGGCTAGGCGCGGGGCAACGCTGGAAGCTTATCGCACGCCGCCGCTCCGGCACGTTTTGTCCGCCATGCTAAGGCTCCTCGCGGAAACGATGTTACGCAAATGTATATTCGGGCGGCCAAAAGTTTCTGATTACCGCGCAAACAGCTTCCATAACAGCCTGAGTTTATAAAAAACGCCTTGGGTGAGGATTGATAAAACAAGCGTAAGCCGCAATAATAGAGTTGTTCGATAACCCGAACCCGGTGGAAACGAAGTTTCCGAAGGGTTCAGTAAAATAGCTTATCGTCGAACGATCGGTTCGCCAAGTCCAATATGCAAAACTGGAGGAATATTATGTCCCGTAAAATTACCTTTCATTATTGGCCGCTTTAGCTGTTTTTGGATGTAAACTACCGCTGGAGGAAGTTACTAAAGAAGTAACAACTGTCAATAACATCTCCATAATTTGGAAAGGTTCATTGGCGCAGGCTCCTTCAAGCCCTTCGTCCGGCTGGGCCTATTACAATACCGCAAAAAAGACGGCTTTCATCTGGGACGGCGATAGTTGGGAAATCCTGATGCGTGACGGTACGGATGGGCAAGACGGCGCAAGCGGCATATTGCTATGGCTGGGCGCCCTGACACAGCCGCCCGGAAATTCCTCCAGCGGATACGCCTATCACAATAGTACGAACGGAATTTCTTACATCTGGGACGGTGATAGTTGGGATCTGTTGGCCGAGTCCGGCAGTTCGACAATCCTAGTTTCAATTTCCTGGAAAGGCGCTTTATATTCCGCTCCTCTTAACCCGCAGATAGGCTGGATGTATTACAATCCAAATTTGGGTAAAAGCTATGTTTGGGATGGCGTCTCATGGAGTATTGCCGCCCAGGATGGCACAAGCCATAAACCAACAAACGCCGTAATAGATTCCGGTAACAACCTATACGTTTCCGACGGGTACTATACGATCAAGTTTTCCCAGAGTGGTACGGAAGCATGGCGCAAAGATACCGGCGGGACATTGTACCTTGATTCTCAAAACAATGTTTTTATCGTCAGCGCTTCAAGCATAACAAAATACTCGGGATCAGGAGCGCAGCTTTGGACAAAGGAGTATGCCGGACGACTGGTCTTTGATAATTCCGGCAATATTTTGGTTTACTCAGGGGATGCTGTCAGGTATCTTAATACCGGCGGCCTTGAAAGCTGGGGCAAACAAAGTTCCCGGGATATTTATAATAGTACGCCGAATAACGGCTGGTATAACAGAGAAGTGATGTCGTCGTACGATCACGAATATTGGACTTTTCAAGCGGTAAGCGGACAATCATACGCTATTTCATGGAATGGCTATGTAAATACTTCAGCATTTTGGGAAGATGGCAATTCTTTAATCAGTGATAAACCTTTTGGCAGTTCTCCTGGTTCATTTACAGTGTCAAAAAGCGACAATTAATAATAAAAGTTGAACTATGGTCCAGCTCTTATTCTGGTGCTTATGGCATATCAATTAATAATTGGTACACTGGAGCGTCAATACCTGACGGCTGGTATGAAGGATCGTTGACTTCCGGCGGCAGCTATGACTATGTTGTTCCGGTAACACAGGGAAAACGCTACATCGTTGCGTGGAACAGCGCGTATGAAGGCGACGGTAAAAAGACGGGCAACATTGAGGCCTCGGCCAAGTGGCAGGATGACAATGCTTCAATATTCAGCGGCACACATGGCGGATGGAACAGCCCAAAATCTTTTTTGGCAACAAAAACCGGTAACATTGTGGTCACAGTAAAAACCTATTTATCCAGCGCTTCTTATGCAGGCACATACGGTGTAGTGGTAAAAGAGACCGGCCTTATTTCAAGCGCAAGAATACCGTCCTTTATAATAAATTCCGCGGCTTTTGATTCCTCGGGTAATATATATGCTGCGGGTTACGGAAACAAGCTCATCGATCAGTACAGCAAAAGAGACGTTTGGATAAAGAAGTATGATTCATCAGGTACTGAAATTACATCCGGTTGGAACAAAAAGATTGACTGGGGACATAGCGATGATGAATACGCTGTAAAAATCATGGTTGACGGAGACAGCATTATTGCCGCGGGCCGTGGTAATGACCTGATAAACGGCGCTTCCGCCGATGATGTCTGGGTGAAACGCTTTAACGCTTCAGGCGCGGAGCTTTCGTCTTTTCTTATACCTGATGAAAGCGCTGTCTTGGAAAAAGTATGATGGAAATTATTGGTTTACAGGCGGTTCTTACACATATAACTTAGCATTAAGAAAATATAACGCTTCGGGAGCGTTGTCTGTGTCGTTTATTCATCTTTCTGATTATGTGTATTATCCTGTATTCACTATTGATAGTAACAATAATGTATATATTTCCGGGAAAAAACCCGATCTAACAACGCCTGAAAGCAATTACGACTGGATTATCCTGAAATATGACGGCGCGGGAATTGAGCAGTAAGAGCAGGAAACGGAGGCGGAACAGTCAGCACCAGCCGCCTTATTGAACAAGTTTAATGATTTTCATTGAAGCGTCGTTCATTTTCGTACCATATCTAAGGATATGAACAGCGCAAGGTTGAATGATTACCCCGCGCCGGGCGAAGCCGGGGAAAAGAAAAAGTTAAACTACAGGATAGCGCATGGTCAGGATATGCGTTCCCTGCCTCAGTCCCTGCGCCCCCGGGAAAGGCTTATCCGGGACGGCCCCGAAGCCCTGTCGGACCAGGAGTTGCTGGCCATAGTTCTTAATTCCGGGATTAAGGGAAAGAGCGTCTGCGCCCTAGCCGCGGAATTGCTCGATATACTGGAACTGGACAAGAAAATCCCGTCCATCAAGGAATTGCGGCGTCTGGCGGGTTTGGGGGAATCTAAGGTCTGCTCCATACTCGCTATGCTGGAATTTGGACGCCGCCGCTGGGGGCCATTTGGCGTAAAAATCAGTCGGCCTGAGGATATATATACTCTGGTCCGCCACTATGCGGATCGCAGGCAGGAAAGGTTCATCAGCGTTTCCCTGAACGGCGCTCATGAGGTTTTAGCTGTCCGGGTTGTTACGATGGGCCTTGTAAACAAGACCCTCATTCATCCGCGGGAAGTATTCTCCGATGTGATAGCTGACCGGGGCTGCGGAATTTGCGTTTGCCATAACCACCCAAGCGGCGAAACTTTTCCTTCCCAGGAGGACAACGAGGTTACCGCCGCACTGGTCAAAGCGGCCCGGATTCTGGGAATAAAATTTCTCGATCACCTGGTTTTTTCAGAGAAATCCTATTTCAGTTACCGTGATTCCTTTCCCGAAATTTTTGCCGGGAGCGCTGAATGCGGGGGCGATGCGGATTGAAGTCCGCCTGTTTAGCGGCTTAGAATTTCTTCCCGGTCCGCCAGGACTACTTCCAAGTTTACGTTTTTGCCACCCCGAAGAATTTCCAGGGCTATTTTTTCACCCGGCTTGTTGTCTTCCAGAGCCGAATAAAGGTCGGCCAGGCTGTCTACTTTCATGCCGTCTACGGATGTGATGATGTCGCCGCCCAGATAGATGACGCTTGAGCCGTAACGGACAGGTTCCGTACCCTGGCGGAGGCCCGCCTGTTCCGCCAGGCCGTTCTTTTTGGTTCTGGAGACAAGAAGCCCGGAAGCGACGGGAAGTTTAGCATATCTGACTAGGGCCGGGAAAAGCTGAACTACAGTGGCGTCTATCCAGCCTCGCCTGACCTTGCCGAATTCGATGAGTTCCGCCACCACCCTTTTGGCGGTATTCACCGGGACAGCGAAGCCTATGCCGACAGAACCGCCTGAAGGAGAATAAATCATCGTGTTGATGCCTATCATCCGGCCCTGGGCGTCAAGGAGAGGCCCCCCCGAATTACCGGGGTTAATGGAGGCGTCAGTTTGTATCATGTCCCGGATGATGGTATTCCGGGAAGTCTGTATGGGCCGGCCAAGACCAGAGACGATACCCACGGTCAAAGTCCTCTCCAGGGCGAAAGGATTCCCTATAGCCAGGACTTTCTGGCCTACCCGCAGGCCGCTGGAACTGCCGAAAGGCACAGTTCTGAGTTGTACGCCGCTGGGAGGGGAGAATTTAAGGACCGCAAGATCGTTTTCCGGGTCTGTGCCTATTACGGAACCTTCCGCCTGGGAGCCGTCAGCCATATTGATGAACACTTTGTAAGCGTTTTCTATGACATGGTTATTGGTAAGCACATAACCCCTGGTGTCTATGATAGAGCCTGAGCCGGAACCTCCCTCCTGGGGGACAGGTTCCAGGAACCAGTTAATAGCTACAGTTTCGGTGGTAATGTTTACTACCGCATCATTGAGCTGTTCGTAAACGGCGATGTTTTCCCGCTCATCCTGAGTGTACTGGTTCAACTCGGCGGCATTGAGGCTGAGGGGGTTGAGCGGCGGAGATTGCCTGAGATTCAGGGTTTCAAAGGCGCCGGAAATTTCAGATCCTTCATTTTCCGGTTCCGTTCCCAATGCGGCGGCATCATTCTTTTGGGGGATTTTTATTATCCCCAGCCCCAGGGCAAATAGAATTACGATGAGCCCGGTCAGACTAAAAAGAATGGAAAAGAACGCTAATTCTCCCCGGCTGTAAAGTTTCATTTATCAATAAACCTCCCTCTCATTTAGTTAGTATAACAAAAATCAAATAATCAACAAGCCCGCAGTTCTGCGGCGGTCATGTGGGAGCAAGCTCCCTTATGAAACTTGTTTCCGAAGTTTCCGCGGTATTAAACCCGGATATAAATACCTTATGGCTCATATCTCCGGTCTCCTGGTTCGAGATCTGCGGCGGGGTATGCTTGATTAAAGGGGGGCGCTGCAATGTCCGTCCTGGCAAAGACAGCGTTGGCTTCTCTCTTCCGCCGCGATTCTACCGCTCCCTATTACAATTCCTTATATCGCAAAGAGTTATATAATGATCTTAGCGAAGCCCGCTTCAAAAATAAGGCCGCTGTCTTGTTGAATAGCGGAGCTAGGGCATCAAATAGCGGCGTTAGGGAATCAAGCAAGCCCGCCGCAAAACAGCGGTATACGCGGAACAGGGCCGGCGCCTCAATGCCCAGCGTAATGAGCGAGAGAATCAGCAATGTCATTGAAACGTGCGTTACCAATACAATTCGTAACCATTATGAGTTTACTACAAGTGTTGGCTCTTCAAGCGAATGGAAAAGATTCGGGACGCGGCCTAGCGTGTTCCCTCTCAAATATGCTGGGTTCGTCATCGTTAGATGGGTATTTCCTTTCGCGAAATGGTACCGGTTTGGGAATGTCACGGCTTCTTCCATTGGCGGGTGGTCAACTTCTATATCAGAGGATACATGGCTGGAATTTAGGACGCCTGGCATTCCGGCGGAGAAGTCCAGCCTTGTAAGCCCTTTTGAATGGGGGCAATGGTCTACCCCGACGAGCGCGGGTTTATGCCCGCCGCCTCATGGGAAACCTCGTGAGAGCGGCGGCTTTTTGCTGCCCCGCGGCTTTAAAAATATTTAGGAAATACGCTTGCATAATTTCCGGTACTATTATATATTGGATACCAGCATTATGTTTTGAATGGGCTGACTATTTTTTGATAAAAAGGGGGCGCGGCTATGTCAGTCATGCCAAAGACAGCCTTGGCTTCTCCGCTTCTCTCTTCCGCCGCTTTTCTACCCCCCCCCCCCCCCCCCCCCCGTTAAACAATTCCTTATACCGCAAAGAGTTATATTCAATGAACGCCTTCACTGATCTCAAAAGCAAGGCCGCTGTCTTGTTAAATAGCGGCGTTAACTCGTCGGATAAGGCTCTTATCTCGTCGGATAAGGCTCTTACCTCGTCGGATAAGGCTCTTATCTCGTCGGATAAGACTCTTATCTTGTCGGATAAGACTCTTAACTCGTCGGATAGCGGCGTTATCTCGTCGGATAAGAACGCTGCTGCGGGGAATGTTCAAGGCGATTATGCCGCCAGACGGCGGATTAAAGATAACAACGTCATGTTTTGTCAAAGAGGAGAATTAGTATGAAATGCAATGGGTTTATGAAACCGGCGCTTGCGCCGGCGTCCGCTTTGGCGCTGGTCTGCGCCCTGGCTCTGGCCGCGCTTTTGGGCTGTAAAAACCCCGCAAGCGGCGGGAACGAAACAGAAACGCCCCGGGATGTGCAGTTTACGATTACCTTTGACAGCGCCGGAGGGACGGAAGTTCCGCCGCTGACAGGCGATGAAGGGAGTAAAATTGATAAGCCCGAGGACCCCGCTCGTGAGGGCTATGCTTTTCTGGGCTGGTTTACCGAGCCGGAGGGCGGGGCGCTTTTCACGGCCTGGCCCTATACGCTGGCCGGGGACTTAACTCTGTACGCCCGCTGGCATAATGACGCCTATGGTCAAATTTTGGAGTATACAATTACGTTTAACGCAGGCGGGGGGACGGAAGTTTCCGTGATAAAGGTTTACGAAGGGACGCCGGTTGGGAAGCCCGTGGACCCGGTAAAAGATGGATACGCCTTTCAGGGCTGGTTTGACGCGGAAAGCGGCGGGACTAAATACGAATGGCCGCACACGCTGGCCGGGGACCTAATAGTCTACGCCCAATGGCTTGCGCTAAACAGGTACACGATTACCTTTGACAGCGCCGGAGGGACGGAAGTTCCGCAGGTGACTGACTATGAAGGGGCCACGGTTGATAAGCCCGTAGACCCCAATCGTGATGAATATATCTTCCTGGGCTGGTTTGACGCGGCTCTGGGCGGGACGAAATACGAATGGCCTCTGGAAGTATCCGGAGACCTGACCCTATACGCCCAATGGACTGGAATAAGCTACACGGTTGAATACGACGCGAATGGCGGAACCGGAAGCACCGCTGCAACAAGTCATGTGTACGGCACGGAAAGCCCCCTGGCGGAAAACGGCTTTAGCAGAGAGGGTTATAATTTTGAAGGATGGAACACGCAGACTGGCGGGCAGGGGCTGAACTACAGCGCCGGGCAGTTCGTAAAGAACCTGGCAAAAGAAGACGGGGCCGCTGTAAAGCTCTACGCCCGGTGGACCGACATAGTAAAGCCCGTTTACACGATTAGTTTTAACAGCAACAAGGGAAGCCAGGTAGAAGCCATAAAAGATAACGTGGGAGCCTTTGCCGGCGCTCCCGTGGATCCAATCTTGAGAGGATATATCTTCCAGGGCTGGTACGGCGCGGCTGAGGGCGGGACTAAATACGACTGGCCTCTGGAAGTGTCCGGAGACCTGACCCTATACGCCCAATGGACGCTCGCTTCCTATACGATTACATACAACCTCAACGGCGGGAGCAATGTTGGGGGAAACCCTGTCGCATACACATACACTATTGAAAGCAATGGCATTATCTTGGCGTCTCCGGCCAAGAGCGGCGCTGTCTTCGGCGGATGGTACGAGAATGAGAAGTTCAGCGGGAGCGCGGTTACTTCGATACCCAAGGGCAGCGTGGGGGATAAAACCTTCTGGGCCAAGTGGACGCCCATTACCTACGCGGTTAGCTACAACCTGAATGGCGGAAGCAACGCTGCGGGAAACCCTGCCGCATACACTATTGAAAGCAAGGCCATTACCCTGGCCGCTCCATCCCGGGCGGGTTATGACTTTGGCGGCTGGTACGCCAATGCGGACTTCAGCGGGGGGGCGGTCGACGTTATATATGCTGGCAGCACCGGGGATAAAACCTTTTGGGCCAAGTGGGAGCCTGTTTCTTACGCGATTAGCTACAACCTGAACGGAGGGAGCAACGCTGCGGGAAACCCTGCCGCATACACTATTGAAAC
>JAITSE010000046.1 GCA_031288005.1 Treponema sp. | reverse complement strand
CTTGCTTAGGAGTTTTGCGGCCCCTGCAATCAGGCAAAGCTGAGACCGGAGGTCTCAAGATTGCTTAGGGGTTTTCAAGCGGCCCCCAAGGGCCGCTCTGGTCCAACCCGCAAAACTCCGAAGCAATCCGGCTCCGCCGGATTGCACGGGAGCCTCTCTTGGTACACCGGGAGCCGTGCAAACCGGCGGAGCCGGTTTGCTTCGGAGTTTTGCGGATTGTTTTTGGTGTGGAGTGCTGTTTTGATTCCTCAAAACTCCCCGGATTTATTTGCGTAGAACCATTGCGGGGAGTTTTTTGACCCGCAAAGAAGTTCATGGTCGCAAATAGTTCAAAAAACTCCTAAGCAAACCGGCTCCGCCGGATTGCACGGGAGCCACTCTTGGTACACCGAGAGCCGGTTTGCTTGGAGTTTTGCGGATTGTTTTTGGGTGAAGGGTTTTTCTAATTCCGCAAAACTCCCCGGATTTCTTCCCCGGGATGATTCCTGGGGAGAAGTGCGGGGAGTTTTTTGATCCGCAAAGAAGTTCATGGTCGCAAATAGTTCAAAAAACTCCTAAGCAAACCGGCTCCGCCGGATTGCACGGGAGCCTCTCTTGGTACACCGAAAGCCTCTCTTGGTACACCGAAAGCCTCTCTTGGTATACCGGGAGGCTCTCTTGGTATATCGAAAGCCGCTCTTGGTACACCGGGAGCCGCTCTTGGTACACCGGGAGCCTCTCTTGGTACACCGAAAGCCGCTCTTGGTACACCGAGAGCCTTTCTTGGTACACCGGGAGCCACTCTTGGTACACCGAAAATCTCTCTTGGTACACCGAAGATATCTCTTGGTATACCGGGAGCGGCTCTTGGTACACCGGGAGCCGCTCTTGGTACACCGGGAGGCTCTCTTGGTACACCGGGAGCCGTGCAAACCGGCGGAGCCGGTTTGCTTGGAGTTTTGCGGATTGTTTTTGGTGTGGAGGGCTGTTTTGATTCCGCAAAACTCCCCGGATTTATTTGCGTAGAACCATTGCGGGGAGTTTTTTGACCCGCAAAGAAGCTAACAGCGGCAAGATATGTCAAAAAACTCCTAAGCAAACCGCATTAGCGGTTTGCACGGGGCCGCCGGATGAACCAGACTTACTCCTACCCTCCCATCGAGTACCCTCAACGAAGCTGAACTAACGCTTGACAATCCCCGGTATTATGCTATATTTATAATGACAAATTAGAGATATTTGTCATTAGAGTTTCTTAAAAAACTGCATTTTTTGGTGAGTTCTCTTTGCAAAATTGAAGTTTTAGAAACGGCTCTTTATAAAGGTTAATTATGGCTATAGAGATTATCGCCACAGGCCGGGCCGCGCCGCCCCGGAGAGTGACCAATCAGGAACTAGCTGAAAAGCTGGATACCAGCGATGAATGGATACGCTCCCACACGGGGATAGGAGCGCGGCATATCGCCGGTGACGGAGCGGCGGTAAGCGATTTGGCTCTGGAAGCGGCATGGAAGGCCCTGGCTCAGGCTGTCGAGAAACGCCTGGTCCCGGAAACTTCGGCGGAAGAGCTGGCGGCGAGCCTGGACATCATCATTCTGGGGACATCCACCCCGGACTACCATGTCTGTCCCGCCTCGGCCTGCATAGTCCAGGATAAACTGGGCGCCTCTCATGCCGGAGCCATGGATCTCAGCGCCGGATGCAGCGGTTTTGTTTACGCCCTTGAAACCGCCGCGGGGCTGCTTGAGCTTCCCGGCGGGCGGAAACGGGCGCTGGTCATCGGCGCGGAAATACTGTCCCGCTTTGTGGACTGGAACGACCGCTCGGTGTGCGTGCTTTTCGGGGACGGCGCCGGCGCTGTGCTGCTTGAAAAGACCGGCGCTCCCAGGGAAGGGCCGGAGAAACGGGGCCTCATCAGGACCGCCCTGGGATCAGACGGCGCGGGCGCGGAATACCTCATCGTCCGCAAAGGCGGCTCCAGGGACCCATACCACGCCGGGGAGTCCATTGACTTGCCTCCCTATATAGAAATGAACGGCAGGGCGGTCTACAATTTCGCGGTAAAAAACGTAACGGGGATCATAGAGCGGCTTCTTGCGGAAGAAAACATCACGATAGACAGCATAGACAGGATAGTGCCGCATCAGGCCAACGCCCGGATCATCCAGGCCGCGGCGAAACGTCTTGGAATACCGGAAGAAAAATTCTTTATGAACATCGAGGACTACGCCAATACTTCCGCCGCTTCCATCCCCATAGCCCTGGACGAACTCAGCAGGACCGGCGGGATAGCCAGGGGGGATATGATTTTGATAGTGGGCTTTGGCGCGGGCCTGACCTTTGGCGGGAGCCTGATTGTATGGTAGACGGAAACACGGCCTTTCTGTTCCCCGGCCAGGGTGCGCAGTATCCGGGAATGGCCCTGGATCTCCTGGATTCAAGCGAAGTGAGAAAGCTCTTTGATCTTGCTTCGGATATTATGGGCCGGGATATGGAAGCCCTCATCCGGGACGCGGACAGGGAAAGCCTCAAACGCAGCGACATTGCCCAGCCGGCCATTACCCTGGCGAACCTGGCGGCGGCTGCGCGTCTTTGGGAACTCGGCGTAAGGCCGGGACTCTGCGCGGGCTTCAGTCTGGGCGAGTACGCCGCTCTTGTATATGCCGGCCTCATCACCGGGGAAGACTGCTTCCGCCTGGTGAAAGCCCGGGGCCGGGCCATGCAGGACGCGGCTGATCATATCGCCGCGGAGTCATCGGGAGGGAAGGCGCCGGGCATGGCCGCGGTAATCGGCCTGGCCCCGGAGCGGGTGGAGGCCCTCATTGCCGGGTGGAAGATAGAGGGGCTTTACGCGGCCAACTTCAATTCCCCTGTGCAGACTGTTGTTTCCGGTTCAGCCGCGGCCCTGGAAGAAAGCGCGCCAAGATTCAAGGAAGCCGGCGCGAGGCGGGTTCTTCCCCTGGCCGTTGCCGGTCCCTTCCACTGCCCCCTCATGGAGGAAGCGTCCGCGGCCTTTGCCCCGGCGCTGGAGGCTGTGGACTTCAGAGACCCGGCCATTCCCTGCTATTCCAACGTTACGGGGAAGCTGTTCAGTTCCGGGGCGGAGGCCAAAGCCCTGGCGCTGCGGCAGATCACCGGGCCGGTCCGCTGGACCACAGAAGAAGCGGCCATTGCGGGTCATGGCGGCATTAAGGCGGTCCTGGAAACAGGGCCTGGAAAAACGCTCCAGGGCCTTTGGCGGGACGCGGGGAGCGGCATTCCCTGTTACGCCGCGGGTACAAAGGAAGAAATCGAGGGCTGTTACAAGGCCCTGGCAGGTTAAGGAGCATATATGCGGTTAGAGAATAAAAAGGCGCTGCTTACCGGAGCTTCCCGGGGAATAGGCCGGGCCATAACGGAGCGCTTCATAGCCGAAGGCGCGGAAGTCTGGGGACTGGGAACCCGGGAGCCTGATGACCTCGCGGCGCGGGCCGGCTGGTCGGAAGGGAAATTCCGCTGGATCACCGCGGACCTGGGCAATCTGCCTGACCTGGAGGGAGTCATAGAGGCGGCGCTAAAGGAAGCCGGGGGCTTTGATATCCTGGTGAATAACGCGGGGATCACCCGGGACAACCTTTCCTTTAGGATGACGCTGGAAGATTTTCAGAAAGTCCTTGACGTAAACCTGAGCGCCGCGTTTGTACTGGCCCGCTCCCTTGGGCGGGACATGATACTCAAGCGCCGGGGAGTTATCATCAATATGTCCAGCGTGGTCGGCCTCCACGGGAACGGCGGCCAGGCGAATTACGCGGCGAGCAAGGCCGGCCTTATAGGTCTAACCAAAAGCCTTGCCCGGGAAACCGCTGGCCGGGGAGTGCGGGTCAACGCCATAGCCCCCGGCTTCATCACGTCAGACATGACAGAAGCGATTAACGCCGCGGCAAGGGAGAAGATGCTGTCCACGATTCCACTGAAACGGGCGGGAACTCCAGGAGACGTTGCGGAAGCCGCGCTCTTTCTGGCCTCAGACAGCGCATCCTACATCACAGGCCAGGTCTTGAGCGTTGACGGCGGGATGTTCATCTAGCCGCGGGCTTCAGCCTGGGGGGAGAAGGCAGGAACGCGCCGGTTCCTGGGTTAGGAAAGCCGCCTTGAGATTTTTGGGACTTATTGTCCCAAAAATCTCTAAGCAATTTTGGAACAGCAGTTCCAAAATTGCCTTCCAGGGCTAGGAAAGCCGCCTTTCCAGGGCTAGGAAAGCCGCCTTTCCAGGGCTAGGAAAGCCGCCTTTCCTGGATTAGGAAAGCCGCCTTTCCAGGGTTAGGAAAGCCGCCTTTCCTGGGTTAGGAACGCGCCGGTTCCTGGGTTAGGAACGCGCCGGTTCCTGGATTAGGAAAGCCGGCTTCTAACATAGAGGCGGATTATACAGGAGTTTAATGTATGAAGAAAAAGGTAGTTGTGACCGGCATGGGGGTCTTGTGTCCCATAGGCAATTCCGTGGCGGAATTCAAGGAAGCCCTTATTGCCGGGAAAAGCGGCATAGCGCGGATTACTCATTTTGATCCCGAAGGCTTTGATTCGCAAATCGCCGGGGAAGTCAAGAATTTCAATCCCTCCGAATGGATGGACAAGAGGGACGCGCGGAAGATGTGCCGCTTTTCCCAGTTTGCCGCGGCTGCGGCGCGTCAGGCCCTGGAACAGGCGGGTCTCCTGGTTGCCGCCGAGACCGAAGACGGAATAAAGCGGCGGGTTACGAGCGAGAGCGAAAGGACCGGTATAGTTCTGGGCAACGGCATTGGGGGCTTCGAGGTGGTTTCCGAGTCCTTTAAGAAACTATTTGACGCGGGTCCCAGGCGGATGCTTCCCCTCACAGTGCCCATGATGATAGGCAACGAAGCGGCGGGCAACGTCTCCATACTCTACGGGATCAAAGGCCCGGCTTATACCCAGGTGACCGCCTGCTCTTCCGGGACTGACGCCCTGGGACAGGCCCTGGACCTGATCCGGGCGGGCCGCTGCGATGTGGTTGTTTCCGGGGGAACCGAGTCCTGCATAGTCCCCTTTGCCATCGGGGGCTTCAATATGCTCAAGGCCCTGTCAACCAAACGCAACAATGAGCCGGAAAAGGCAAGCCGGCCTTTTGACGCGGACCGGGACGGCTTTGTCCTGGGCGAAGGCGCGGGCGTCCTGGTCATTGAGAGCGAGGAGCACGCGAAGAAGCGGGATGCGCTCATCCTGGCGGAATTCGCAGGCTATGGCGGCAGCGCGGACGCCTACCATATCACTTCCCCTGAGCCTTCCGGGGAGGGCGGCGCGCGGGCTATCAAACTGGCTCTGGCTGACGCGGGGCTTAGGGCCGAGGACATACAATACTACAACGCCCACGGGACTTCCACCGAGATGAATGATTCCACAGAGACGGAGATGATCAAGACGGCCTTTGGTCCCCACGCCTATAAGATGAAGATTTCCAGTACGAAGAGCATGATCGGCCACTGCGTAGCCGGGGGCGGCGGCATAGAGGCTGTCGCCAGCATTCTGGCCATACAAGAAGGCTTCTTCCCTCCCACCATCAACCTGGACAACCCGGATCCCGCCTGCGATCTGGACTATGTGCCCAATAAAGCTCAGTACGGGGAGATCAAGGCCGCCGCTTCAGGTTCCCTGGGGTTCGGGGGACACAACGGGGTGGCGGTTTTCAGGAGGTACTCATGAGCGAAGATACGGGCTTCCGCGCGCGCAAGGAAATAGAAGAGCTTCTTCCCCACAGGGACCCCTTCCTCTTTGTGGACAAGATAATCAGGGCCGATAAAGAAAAGATCGTGGCCTGCCATGTTTTCTCCGGGAACGAATTCTTCTTTAAGGGGCATTTCCCCCAATACCCGGTGGCGCCGGGGGTGATACTGGTGGAAACTATGGCCCAGGCAGGGGGCGCGGGCCTGCGGAAACAGGGCCTTCTCGCCGGGGACGCGCTGTTTTTCCTGGCTTCCGTGGACAAGGTGAAGTTCCGCCGGCAGGTGTTTCCCGGCGATGAACTCCGCTGTGAAATCGAGAACCTGCGGGTCTCGGAGCGGATGATCAAGCAGTCAGGCAAAGCATTCGTGGGCAATGAACTGGCCGCGGAGGCCGAATGGCTGTGCCTGGTACAGCCTGGAAAATCAGTATGAATACTGGAGACAGTTATGATTCTTAAACCGATGATACGAAACAACATCTGCCTCAACAGCCACCCCCAGGGCTGCGCCAAGGCGCTGCGTGGCGAAATCGAATATGCAAAGCAATCAAAGATTGCACAATCTGAGATTGTGCAATCTTTGATTGCCCCTTCAGGAGGCGGTCCCAGGCTCGTTCTTGTGGCGGGCTGTTCCACAGGTTACGGCCTTGCAAGCCGCATTGCCGCGGCCTTCGGGTACGGGGCGGCTACGGTGGGCCTTTCCCTGGAAAAGCCGGCTTCGGCCACAAAGCCGGGGACTCCGGGCTGGTACAACAACCGCGCCTTCGACATGGAAGCCGCCAAAGCCGGGATTCCCGCCAAGACCCTGGACGGGGACGCCTTCTCCTTCGAGATGAAGGCCGCCGCGGCAGCCGCGGTCCGGGAAACCGCCGCGGCGGCGGGTATTCCGGCGCAAATAGACCTCCTGGTCTACTCCCTGGCATCTCCTGTCAGAACGGATCCCCGGGACGGGGTGATGTACCGGTCGGTGATCAAACCCATTGGGGAGGTCTACCGGGGAAAGACCCTGGATATGCTCACTGGGAAGCTATCCGTTGCCAGCGTGGAACCCGCCGCGCCGGATGAGATCGCCAGTACCGTCAAGGTCATGGGAGGCGAAGACTGGGAGCTCTGGGTTGAGGCCCTGGAAAAAGAGGGGCTTCTGTCCCCGGCGTTCAGGACCGTGGCTTACACCTACATAGGGCCTGAGCTTTCCTGGCCGATATACAAGAACGGCGCTATAGGCCGGGCCAAAGAGGACCTGGAACGGGCGGGCAGGGCCATAAACGAGCGCTTCGCCATCGCTAACAGCCGCGGCCGCCGGGCATGGGTTTCGGTCAACAAGGCGCTGGTCACCCGCGCAAGCGCGGTGATTCCCATCATTCCCCTTTACGTGTCCTGCCTTTTCAAGGTGATGAAGGAAAAGGGCCTCCACGAAGGCTGCATAGAGCAGATCGTCAGGCTCTACCGGGACCGGCTCTATTCTCCCGAAGGGGCTCGGGACCCGGACAAGGTTCCCGTGGACAGCGAAGGCCGCATACGTCTTGACGACTGGGAGATGCGGGAGGATGTCCAGAGAGAAACTCTGGCCCTTATGGAGAAAGTAACAGAAGAGAACGTATTCACCGCTTCTGACATCGCGGGTTTCAAGCATGATTTTCTTGAAGCTCACGGCTTTGATGTCCCCGGCATTGACTACGATGCTGAAATTAACCCGGAGCTTGTCGAATAAACCGGAAACCCCTTGCGGGAGGAATCTGCCATGAATGAAGAACTGATAAAAAATCTTATAGGGATATTCAGCGCCAGCCAGATAGCGGAATTGGATATAGAAGAAGGGTCCCTGCACATAATTTTACGGAAGGAAAGCGCCGTCCGCCCTGCGCGTCAGGCTCCTTGCGCGGAGCTTCCGCCCCTGGCAAGCCAGGCGGAGGGAGCGGTGCATCTGGGGCTTCCGGTTACAGGAACAGTTCCCGGCGCGGGGACTTCGCCCGCTGCGGGAGAAAGCATCACCAGCCCGATTGTTGCGACATTTTACGCCTCGCCTGGCCCGGATGCACTTCCCTTTGCTCCGGCGGGCAAAAAAGTGAAGGCCGGGGAAACCCTCTGCATCCTTGAGGCCATGAAGATGATGAATCACCTGGAGGCGGAGTTTGACTGTGAGATCCTGTCCGTCAAGGCCGGAAGCGGCGACCTTGTGGAGTACGGCCAGGTCCTGTTTGAAGTAAAGCGGCTTTAGGGCGGAAAAGTGATTAAACGCCTGCTTGTCGCAAACCGCGGGGAAATCGCGGTGCGTATCATCCGGACCTGCCGGGAAATGGGAATCGAAACCACGGCGGTATACTCCACCGTGGACAGAGACAGCCTTCCTGTCCGCATGGCTGACCGGGCGGTCTGCATAGGCCCGCCTCCTTCCTCCCAAAGCTATCTTGCGGCCGGCAGCCTGATCATGGCGGCGCTCCGCACAGGCTGCGAAGCCATACATCCGGGCGTCGGCTTTCTTTCGGAGAACGCCGGGTTTGCCCGCATGGTCCGGGACAAGGGCCTCATTTTTATCGGGCCGGACAGTTCCGTGATAGAACTCCTGGGCGACAAGGTCCGGGCCAGGGACAGCGCCCGGCGTTTCGGCCTCCCCGTTACCCCTGGGAGCCGGGGAGCCATTGCCACTGCGGATGAAGCCGCCGGGCTGATAGCGGAAATCGGCTTCCCGGTCATCATCAAGGCCGCGGCCGGAGGCGGGGGCAAGGGTATGCGTATAGTCCGCAGCCAGGATGAAATGGCCGTGAACCTCAGCCTCGCAAGCCGGGAGGCGGAATCCAACTTCGCCGACGGCACCGTGTTCATCGAGCGTTACCTTGAGAATCCCCGGCACGTGGAACTCCAACTCCTCGCGGACGGCAAAGGCGCCGTGGCGGTCCTGGGCGAGCGGGACTGCTCGGTGCAGAAGAATCACCAGAAGCTAATAGAGGAAAGCCCTTCGCCGGGAGTCTCGGAGGATATGCGCCGGCTCATGGCCGAAGGCGCGGTCAGGATGTTCCGGGAAATCGGCTATACCGGCGCGGGGACTGTCGAATTCCTCGTTGAAGGGGAGAGCTTTTATTTTATGGAAGTGAACGCCAGGATACAGGTGGAACATCCTGTCAGCGAAGCCGTTACGGATACGGACATCATACGCCAGCAGATTCTATCGTGTACTGAAGGCCGCATGGAGCTTGAGGACGGGGAGCAGCCACTGCGAGGCTGGGCCATAGAGTGCCGGATCAACGCGCTCTCCCCCGGCAGGCTTACCCGGCTTGAAGTCCCCGGCGGGCCGGGCGTCAGGTTCGATTCGTTTTTATACAACGGCTGTACCGTGCCACCCTATTACGATTCCATGACGGCGAAAGTGATTGCCCACGGGAAAAACCGGAACAGCGCCCTGGCGCGGATGAGCCGGGCCTTGGATGAACTCGTCATCGAGGGGATAAAGACAAACAAAGAAATGCAGCAAAGGATCATCAAACACAAGACCTTCCGTTCCGGGAGCTTCGGAACAGCCTGTTACGGCGAGATGGCCGGGGAGATTGAATATGCCCTCTGAGACTAATGGGAACTGCCCCTCCTGCGGCGCCCTGCACGAAGAAGCGGCCCTCCGGGACGCGCTGAGAACCTGCCCGTCCTGCGGGCATCACTACCGCATGGAGCCGGATGAGCGCCTGCTCTACCTTACGGACCCGGGCAGCTTCGAGGAGTTTTCCGCCAACCTGCGCTCCCTCAATCCCATAGACCTGTCAGGCTACGAGGAAAAGCTCTCCGATGCGGAAGCCAAAACCAGCATGAAGGACGCGGTCATCACAGGAACCTGTACCATCGAAGGGAAACCGGCCATCCTGGGCCTCATGTCCTTCACATTCATGGGAGGGTCCATGGGCTCGGTAGTGGGGGAAAAGGTCTGCCGGGCCATGCTCAAAGGCGCGGATGAAAAGACCCCGGTGATCATCTACGCGACCTCTGGCGGAGCGCGTATGCAGGAAGGCATCTTCTCCCTTATGCAGATGGTGAAAACCGCCAGCGCCGCGGCGGAACTGGACAAAGCCGCGGTCCCCCTCTTCATCGTGCTGTGCGATCCCACAACAGGCGGGGTTACAGCCTCCTTCGCCATGCTCGCTGACGTGACCCTCGCGGAGCCAGGCGCTCTGGTCGGCTTCGCCGGCCCCAGGGTCATAGAGGGGACCATCAGGCAGACCCTCCCGGAGGGCTTCCAGCGCGCCGAGTTCCAGCTTGAGAAGGGCTTTGTAGACCTCATCGTCCCGCGGAAAGATCAGAAGAAGACCCTTTCCACATTGATAGACCTGCACAGGGAGTACCGCCCATGAAAAACGCGGCAAATATGGATACAGGAACGGCGGGCGTCAAAGTCGCCGGTAAAATCGAGGAACTCAAGAAGCTGATGGCCGAGTCAGGGATCAGCGCGCCGGAAGAACTGGAAAGGCTCGAAGCCAAGATCCGCTCAGGGTCCAGGGCTGAAACCGCATGGAAGCGCGTGGAACTGGCCCGGCACAGCGGGCGGCCTTATGCCCTGGACTACATCACCCGGATTTTCGACTCCTTTACCGAACTCCACGGAGACCGCTGTTACGGCGACGACCCCGCGCTAATCGGCGGCCTGGGCTTCCTTGCGGGCCGGCCCGTTACGATTCTGGCCAATCAGAAAGGCCGGAGCCTCAAAGAAAACTTGCGCCGCAATCACGGCATGGCCAACCCGGAAGGCTACCGCAAGGCCCTGCGCCTGGCAAAGCAGGCCGAGAAGTTCCGGCGCCCGCTTATTACATTTGTGGACACCTCAGGCGCGTACCCCGGGATGGGCGCGGAGGAGAGGGGAATAGGGGAAGCCATAGCCCGCAACCTCCGGGACTTCAGCCAGCTAAAAACCCCGATAGTGTGCTTCATCATCGGCGAAGGCGGCTCGGGCGGCGCTCTGGGCGTCTGCGTAGGCGACAAGATATATATGCTGGAGAACGCGATTTACTCGGTAATCAGCCCTGAAGGGGGCGCTTCCATCCTCCTCCGGGATGCGGGCAAAGCCAAGGACGCGGCGGCAATGCTCCGCATCACCAGCGCCGACCTGCTGGAATTCAAAGTGATCAACGGCGTCATCCCCGAACCCCCCGGAGGCGCTCACACGGACCCGGACGGCATGGCCCGAAGCATCAAAGAACTCCTTATCCGGGACCTGGAAGACCTTTCAAGCCGCCCCGCCCAGGTGCTTGCGCGCTACAGAAATCAAAAAATACGAAAGATAGGCCGCTGGAACGAGTGCGACCGCTAAGGGACCATGAGACCATGAGACTGGGAGACCCGAAGGGTCTCCCAGTCTCATGGTTCCATATCACTGACGGTGATAAGGGCCTATCACTGACGGTGATAAGGGCCTATCACTGACGGTGATAAGGGCCTATCACTGACGGTGATAAGGGCTTATCACTGCCAGGTATAAGCGTTATGACCTGACAGGTATAAGCGTTAGCGCCTGGGAGGCGCAAGCGTTAGCGTGCCGCTAAGGAACCGGAGGTCTCAGGTCTCAAACCAGCCCTAAGAACAGACCCCGGAGAGGGGTGCGGGGAGTTTTTTGCCTCCCCCAAAAGGTTCACATTGACAAAAAGCGCAAGAGACCGGAGGTCTCAAAACTCCAAGCGACCCGTGAAACCATGAGACTAAAAGTCTCCGGTTTCATAGCGGGTCGCAGGCTTTAGCGTGAGACCCTAAGGAACCGGAGGTTTTAAACCTGAAACCTGCGGTTTCTCCGGTTTCCAGGGTCTCTTGGCAGGCGTAAGGCCATTGGACAGCCTATAGAAAATGTCTTAAAATTAAACCGTATTGGGTGAGCGATTACCGGGCCTGAGACCGGGAGACCATGAAACCGGAGCCTGCTGGAGAAATGCGTGAAGAATAGGATAGCGGAGGGCCTGCGGAAGCTTGTCATCCACGGAATCAATGCAATTGCGGGAAAGGCCGCCGGGATTTTGCATGTTCCCAGAAAACCTGCGTCCCCCCTGGCGGATCAGCTTCTGGCTGACGCCCTTAGGCTGGCGGAAATCCCCTCCCCCACGGAGCGGGAGGAACAGCGGGCCGCTTTTATTCTGGACCGCCTGAAAACCCAGGGCCTAAGCCCCCTTGTGGACGAAAGTGGAAACATCCTGGTCAGGGTCCACTCAGAAGCCCTGGAAAACCTGCCGCCCCTCCTCCTCTTTACAAGCCTTGGTTCCGAGCGCTGGCATCCCCTTGAGAGCCTCTGCCGCCTGGATGCGGAAACAGCCCGCGGCGCGGGTCTGGCGGACAGCCTGGGCGCGGCGGCCCTCCTTTCAACGGCGGGCGGAATCCGCGGCGGACGGATAGAGACAAACCGGGAACTCATCCTTCTTTTTGCCGCGGGTTCCTTTGACAGGAGCAACGGCAGCTTCTTCCTGCCTGTAAGCGGGGATGATGCGAACCGCCCCATGGCGGCAATCGGGGTCCGGGGCCTTGCTTTGGGAAGACTTGTGGACAACAGCCGGGGCATATACAGGATGAAAATAAACTTGTCCCTGGAAACGGGAGCCTCAGGAGAGGGCAGGCAGAAAAAGAGCGGCTCGCAGATTGCAGGGAAGCCCCCCGCAGGATCGGGGCCGGTGGCAGGCGCTCTGCTGGATACGGCTTATAAACTTGCGGGCATCACCTGGGATACGGGGGGGGCCACAAGGCTCTACATACGCCACATTGACGCGAAAACCGCCTTTGGCCACACCCCTTCGGAAGGGCTTCTGGAGATTGAAATCGAGTCTTCAGACGGCGCCCGGCTGGAAATGGCGATGAACACCGTAAAAGCGACGGTCGAAAACGCCGCGGCCGGGCCTGAACTGCGGAGCGAGGCGCTGATTACCTCCTTCATTCCCGTAGGGGATCTTTCCGTGAACGATAAACTTATGCGTATCGCCGCGGGAACCATGAAGGAACTGCATATCAAGGCGCAGGAAGAAAGCGGGGCCGACATAGCCGCGCACCTTTCCGCCCAGGGTATACCCGCGCTGTCCCTGGGAATCGCCCTGGGCCGCGAAGGGATGACACGGGATACCATAGAGATAGATTCCATAGAGCGGGGCCGGGTGCTGCTTGAGACCCTCATTAACCGGCTCATAAAGGAGGACTTGTGAGCGCCGCGGAGGATGCTCTTCTTGAGCGCACCTGGCACCATTCCAGGTTTCAGGACCTAGACCGCCTGGTTGCCCTCAAGGAAAAGAAGGGCCTCAGGATTTCGCTGGCCTTTCCTACCCTGAATGAAGAATCGACCATTGGGAAAGAAATACTCGTCATGCGGACGGAACTCATGGACCGCTATCCCCTTGTAGACGAAATCGCCGTGATCGACTCGTCATCAAGGGACAAGACCCGGCAGGTGGCTGAACGCTTCGGCGCGAGGGTCTTTGAATCAAAGAGCATACTGCCCAAATACGGCAGCTTCCGGGGCAAGGGGGAAAACCTCTGGAAGAGCCTCTATGCGCTTGAAGGGGACATTATTGTCTGGGTGGACGCGGACATTTCCAATATAGCCCCAAAATTCGCCTATGGCCTTCTGGGGCCTCTCTTGGAAGATGACAGGATAGGCTACGTCAAGTCCTTTTATGAGCGTCCGATCCGCTCCTCCGCGGGTATCAATCCATCGGGCGGCGGCAGGGTAACGGAAATCCTGGTGAGGCCCCTTTTTTCCCTCTTTTATCCAGCCCTTGCCCGCCTTGTTCAGCCTCTTTCCGGGGAATACGCGGGCCGCCGCAGCCTTCTGGAACAGCTCTCATTTTCCGTGGGCTACGGGGTGGAATTGGCGCATCTCATTGATATTTATGAACTTGCTGGAATAGAAGCCCTGGCTCAGGTTGACCTTGATATACGGGTACACCGCAATCAGACTACCGCGGCCCTGGGAAAGATGGCTTACGGCATTCTGGAAGCTTTTTTTTCCAGGGCTGGGAAGTACGGCAGCGCCAGGCTGCTCAGGGAACTGGCGGAGTATCATATCGCCTTGGAGCGGGAAGACTCCGCTCACCGGGTGCTGAAGACCGCCATTCCCTGTGAGGAGCGCCCGCCCATGATAGACATTCCTGAATACCGCGAAAAGTTCGGTAAAAAAGGAAGCGCTTAGCGGGGACCGGAGACCGCTATTCCCCCACGGGGACAGGCCCGCCGCCGGCTTCTTTGCTGAACGCTGTATCCATGCGTCCAATCGCGTCAAACGCGGCGGCGGCTGGAACGGCGAGTTTAGCGGCGCTGGCCGCCTGGTTTACTTCCTGGGCCGCGGCGGATTTGTCGTACTGCATCACCACCCAAAGCAGGCCGTTGTTGTCCCGGTCCATGCGCACGGTTTTCACGCCCCGCAGTTCCGCTTTGCTTAAAGACTGGGTTATATTTTCCTGAAACGAAAGAGCGGCGTCAGGGTCAATCTCAGCCACGGCGGTGTAATCGGTTATCATATCTTTGACTATGGTCTGAAGCTGCCGGGAAATGTCGGCTCTGGCCCTCGTTTCCGCGATAGTCTTGCCCAGCGCCATTTTTGACATATCGCCGCCAATTTTGTACGTGCCGATGCCGACAACAACGTCTTCGGGCGCGTTCAGCAGCGCCTCGTTTACGAAAGCCGGCACGCCGCCCAATCCCGCTCCGCCGCGCGCGCCGCCTGTGCTGCGGCATCCTGCCATTGACAGCGTCAACGTCGCCGCCAAACCCAAAACAATAGTTCTTTTCATCTTTGTTTCTCCTTACCTGCCGGTTTAAGAACCAGCCTTAAAATTATACCGGCTATGCCGGCCTTTTGCCAAGATTGGAACGCCGCGGCTCCTTAGTTTTTCCTCCGCGGGCTTTCCCACTGTCAATAGTTTCCCGCCCCGCTTGGAGGCAGCGTCAGGTGTCTGTGCGGTTCCTGTCGACAAAAACTCCTTCCGCGCCTTCAAATTCTACCATGTATTTGCCTTCGGATGATTGTCCTTTTATAACCAGCAAAATAACGCTCACTATTGCTAACGCTATAGGCACCACTATAGGTGCCACTATAAAGATACATTCTTTTCTTATTGACAAAATCCAATAAAAAAAATTTTTGAAAGATTCAATATTTCTGACGATATACATAATTAAAAGCCAGCACCATGTTATTATTACCACCCATGCCAAAAGCATATTGATTTTTGATACTGAATAGAAACGTTTCCCGTTACAATACACGGTTTTGTATAATGGCCCGGTAATGCCGTCTTCAAGTTTATCTATATGGGCCTCCCAGTTCTCCTGCCATCTTTTGCTGCCTTTAATTACCAGCAGCCATGCTGTGGAGAAGATACCGCCCAGCAGGATCAGATATAAATCAAGATACATTGCTTCCGCTTGTGATGCATTCGTTCCTGTTGTTGCGCCGATATAAGCGCCGAATATCAGGGCTATAAAACCCCAGAAATAAGCCGAGCGGGTCCAGAATTTATCAATCTCAAAATCACGGTTTTCCCATGCCTTTTTCAGGGCCGCTTCCCGTTTCCCTTCCTTTCCCGGAATAATCCCGAATTTTTCACCGTATTCAAAGTCGTCTATTTTCAGGTATCGTTTTTTACCTGCCATTTGCTCACTTCTGGAAATCATTATTTTCTGCCCCCACAAGGAGGCGGCTTGTTCACTGCTAATACCCCCGCGCTTGACGGGCGCGTTTCAGATCGTCTCTAGCTGAGATATTGTTCGGGTCGATCCGTAGCGCCGCTTCATAGTCCGCAATGGCCTTGTCATAATCCCCTTGCATGAAATACGCAAAGCCGCGGTCTAAATACGTGGAGGCATAATTGGGGTTAAGCCTGATAGCCTGGGTAAAGTCCGCGATGGCCCTGTCATAGTCCCCTTTGTAGTAATACGCACTGCCGCGGTTGTTATACGCGGCGGCATCATTGGGGTCAAGCCTGATAGCCTGGTTATAGTCCGCGATAGCCCGGTCATAGTCTTTGTTGTTGTAATACGCCATGCCGCGGTTGCGGAAGGCCCCCGCCGTCATGGGCGCGGATTTTGTGACTTCCCCGTAAGAGGCTGGTTTTACGGCGGCTTTCTGGTTGGCCAAAGCCGCAGCCATGCGCCTCAGCGCCGCGTCCCCCGCACGTCAAGGCGGGTTACGCTGTCCCGCGTCGCGTTTTCCACGTGTATTGCGCTTGCCCGGTAGCGGTAGGGGCCGCCGAGTTCCGTAAGCTGCCCCGTGATCACGATGTCAGCGCCCAGGAACTTGTCGATGAACCGGGCGCTTTCATCGCTCACATCCCCGGACATTTGCAGGTTCAATTCCTTGTACACGTATCCCAGATTTTGCCGGTCCGCCACTTCCATGTCCCGGTCAACAAGAGCGCCGGCAAGCTCCTCCATGATGTATTCAGAAAGGCCGGCGCTGGGCGATTCCCAGGCCACTATCGCCAAGCGGCTTCCCTTTGGCAGGTCCGCCGTGATTTTATCCGCCGACTGCTCGATGGCTTCCGCAAGGGAAACGCCTTCCAATGTTTCGCCCGTAGTGGCGCAGGAAAGCAGAAGCGGCAAAGCAAAGAAAACCGCAAAGCCCAGGGCGGCGGCGCATGGCAAGAGGCGCTTATAAGTCTTTGCATTATAGGGATTTATACATGGGGGCAAGATATTACCGGGCGATGAAAGAAGCGGAGAAGCCGAAGCTGTCATTGACGCGCCTCTAAATCATTCATAATTTCGTAATATAACCCGGCGCGTTAAAAAATACAAGCGTATAATAGAGTTGTTCAATAACTTCAGTTGTTGAACAAATTCTTTGTTGAAACTGCAAAGTGATCTGCATTTTGCGAGACTTGTTCAACAACCCGAACCCGATAGGGTTCACTAAAACAGGTTGTTGAACAAGTCCAATAATGAATAATGCAAAAATTTCAATGGTATAGAAAGATCAGGAGCAAAAAGTTACCTGGGATGCCGCTCCACCCATTGAAGGAATCCAGACCCGCGGCAACCGGACTGCATTGGACTTTAAGGGCTTATAGCTAAAATTTAAGAAACAAAACTTTTCCAGGCAAAGAAAAGGGAGTGAGAAGAACTTGTGTTACGAAGTTTTATTCCGCGCTTCAAAAGCCGGTGCGAGGAGCAGAGAGGGAAAAAATTTTATCCGCGGGCAAGACCCGGCGGCGGTTGGTAGAGGCGGCGTATTCGTGGATAAACAGGTTTTGTAAACTTCTGCTATGATTTGAAAACCGAAAAGTTAATATTTGGACTTGCTGATGTTTGCCTGTGCTTTTAACACTTTCCGCGCAGCTGATGCTGTTTAGGTATAAGCCCTAAGTAAACTCAACGCGGGGATCGGTTTTTAGACGCCGGCAAAACATAAAAAAACCAAAAAAAAGTTACGGCTGTAGCGATGCTGAAATTTAATATTACTACAATCTGGATATCAAAAAATGCAAGCATAAAACCGGAAAACCATAATACACATACCGCTATAATTCTTGAACAAAATGAATTGAAAGAAGTTAATGCGCTGATATTCTCACGTGAAACCATCTGCTGGTAAACAAAGGTGTAATAAATTATCAGCAGCCAGAATAGAAAAACAAAAAATAAATATATTGCTATGAAGATAAAACTGCTGCTTCTCTGAATAAAGAAAAACAAGGCAGCAAAAATTGGCAGCAGGAACATCCAGAGTCTTAACATATTCGGGGAACGAATTTTGTTTACCGGAACATAACTGACGCCGATTGCAGCCAGTTGGAAAATTGCATAGTAAATATAAAAAGTCTTTTTATTTATATTTTTGTGGATAAAAAGGGCCTGCCAAAATTGAAAATGCGTCTGGAAGAAAAACTGGCTGACGGCATTTAAAAGCAGTATATATTTAAGCAGCCTGGTTTGTCTCAATTCAAGAATGCTCAAAGTTATGTGGCGTTTAACTTCCGTATATAAATTATGCTCCTTGCCGCAATCGCTGTTTTTTGTTACCGAAAATTTTAATAGTATAACGATGCATGATAAAATCAATAATATTATCGATGCCACATATATATTAATGCCGATTTTAAAAAAGAAAAATGAACCGGCAGTACTTGCTATCAGCATTGCGCCCAGTGAAAATCTGGCAGTCCTGGTTACAAATTTTGCAATTTTTGCTTTACTTTCATCCTGGCTGTTTGAATTTTTCTTTATTTCATTTATTATTTCCGATTCTAAAGTGCCGGTATCCAGGGCCGTACAAATTCCATAAAGAAACCAGGCGCCGGTGATTAAAAGAAATGAATTTGACGAAAAAATAATTATAAAAGACAAAAATAAAAATATTTTTGAAAAGAGAAATAAATATTTTCTATTAAGAATATCAGACAAAACTCCGCTTGGAAATTCAAAAAGAACAATAGCGATACTATAGACTGATTGAATAACGGCAATTTGCCTTATGGATATTCCTTTTTCCAGCAATAAAACCGTCAGGACAGAATGCGGCAGCGCTGCCGACATCTTTAATAAAAACAGGGATATATAATAACAGCGTACATTCCCATTAATATTTGTCATTGCTTCTTCCACAAACCTGACATTTTTCATCAAAGGGTATGGGTATTTCATACTGTTTAAATGTAATGCTGTCTATGCCTATTCGTTTGTTATGGGATTTTATTTTTTGAAAATCGTTGGCAAAATAGGACAGAATATCACTTATAGCCATACTTGAAGCAAGCGCATTGTTGCCAAAGGCGGAGGGAGCAGTATAATTGCTGTTTATTCTTCATCGGCAAACTTGAATACATATCATGCCTCCATAAAATAAGCTACAAATTTATGCAATAGCGTATCAACAAACACCGCTAAAGGCGGAGGTTGTTATAAAATCCAGTAATGCCATTATGGGCAGCGGCCTCATATATTCAGGCGAGTCTTTACTCGCTATCATTAATCTTCGCAAAAATTGCTTTCCCGCCAGTTGGCTTTATTACTTTAATTTAAAACCGGAAAGCTGTAAACTATAATCATTGGACTTGTTCGGCGGAAACAGAGTTTCCGAAACCTATTTTACTGAACCCCGGAACTTGCAGTTCCTATCGGGTTCGGGTTATCGAACAACTCTATTATGTCATCTGAATTTGATATTGTCAATCGCTGGCTATGCAGCTTATTCGTATTGAGGGTTTAATACCCCGCCAAACCGAAGGTTTGAGATCTACGGCGGGGTTGGTTGATTTCTTGATCTTAAGATATGAATTTCGAGTAAAGTTTAAACAGACTCTAAAATTACTATTTTCTTGCATGATACGAATTAGGGGAAAATCAGCCCCTTATTGATAATTCTTTATATAGCAAGAAATTAGCGAATTCTATGTGCTTATATCTGCTTGTTTTGCTTTTATGAAACAACTTGTGACAGGATTCAAAGTATATACGGGCTTAAATGTTCCCCGGCGGCAAAAAGCCGGCGGCCATCAAATCGCTTAAATTTTCTGAAAAAATCGTAAAACCCCCTTGACATTTGAAGTTAGTATATGCTAAGTTTTTGTTAGTTCTATCTAATTTGGAGGCAACGGTGCGTAAATTTCTTATTGTTCTGGTCTCTGTTCTGCTGACTGTCGTCATGTCTGCCCAGACGGGGACTCCAGCCCTTGATAGTTGGCTTGCCCTGGAAGCGGAAATGCGGCTTCACCTGAATGAAGCCTTCTATACGTATGTATCTTCCGATACTGAGGGGGCCTGCGACCGGGTGGACATGGTCTACAATGAATATTACCTGGCAGCGGATTTTGAAAAAAACGTGGAGGCCCTTATTTCCGCCGAGCGTTCACAAAATATTGACGATTGGTTTGAATATGTAAAAGATTCCATGCGCACGGGCGGGCCGCAGAGGGAGGTGCGGGAAAACTTCAATCAGTTGACCCGCCTGCTCAGGATAACCGCGGGAAGGCTTGACGGGAAAGAGGAGCCTGTCGCGGCGGCGAGAAACTGGACCCAAACGGCGGAAGAAATGGCCGGTATTTTAAGCGGCGCCTATGACAAGTACCGCGCCGGAGATTCTGCTGGCGCCAAGGGCGATGTGGATGTTGTGTATTTCCAGTATTACGAGAAGCTGGGGTTTGAAAAAATCGTAATGGCCAGGATTTCTGGGGAAAGGGCCAGCACAGTGGAGTATCAGTTTAGTACGGCAAAGAAGGCCATTAACCGGGGGGTGGATGCGGAAGTCAAAGAAAGCCTTGACGCCTTGGCCCTTTACATCAAAGAAGACGCCGCCCGGCTTGACAGTAAGGTGGAAAGCGCCTTGGGGGTGTTCCTGGGTTCTCTTCTGATTATCCTCAGGGAAGGCTTTGAAGCCATCATCATCGTAGGCGCAATCATCGCCTATCTTATAAAAAGCGGAAACAAAAAAAGCACTCCGCCGGTGTACTGGGGATCCCTTGCGGCATTGGGCTTTAGCGTAGTAATGGCCTTGATACTCAACGCACTGACCAGCGTTTCCGGCGGCAGGAATCAGGAAATTATCGAAGGCGCCACCATGCTCCTGGCGGTAGGGGTGCTTTTCTATGTCAGCAATTGGATGGTCTCCAAGGCCGAAGCGGAGGCGTGGACCAATTATATTGAAGGAAAGGTTCAAAATTTCATTACCAGGGGAAGTATGTTTTCCCTGGCTTTCGCGGCTTTTCTCGCGGTCTTCCGCGAGGGAGCGGAAACAATTCTGTTCTATCAGGCGCTGCTTGCGGGGAATCAAAATTACGTCAACATGGTGTGGCTGGGTTTCGGCATAGGCGCCGCGGCGCTGGTGGTCATCTATATTTTGATCAGAGTTCTGAGTCTCAGGCTTCCCTTAAAGCCTTTCTTTCTAGGAACCAGTATACTGCTCTTTGTTATGTCCGTCTCCTTTACCGGATCGGGCATCAAAGAACTACAGGAAGGAAATGTTATCCCTGTTACCCTGCTGCCATTTAGTTTTACTGTTGATATTCTGGGTATTTATCCTACCCTTCAAACTCTTATTCCCCAGGCGGTGTTGCTGGCCGTTACTGTTGCGGCCTTTATCCTTCAGATTAAGAAAAACAAACGGCTTGCGTTACGCCGGGAAGGGAACGCTTAAAAAAGTTCATAACTCAAGGCCATTGGCCATGAGAAAAAATAATTAGGAGAAGGTACATGAAAAGATTATTGGTACTTTTATCGGCTGTTTTGTGCGCGGGTTTCGTTGTTGTGGGCTGCGGGCAAAAACAGGAAACTAGACAGTCTAGCGCTGTTGAAACGGGAAGGCCGGCAGCCGTAGCGGATGCGGGAGAAGAAGCCGGGTTTGAGGAATTTCCCATAGGGGATGACATCGAACTCTTTCCTCTCAATGTGGCGGGGGTTTATTTTCAGCCGGTTGATATGCTGCCCGTCGGCGGCAGTCTTCCGGCGTCCCAATCGGATATGCACATAGAGGCGGATATTTCCGCGCTTGAAGGCAATGATCTGGGCTATGGCGCCGGCGATTTTATTCCGTATCTGACTGTCCGGTATGAGATTACTAAAGCCGGTTCCGGTTGGAAGATCGAAGGAACCTTTATGCCCATGAGCGCCAGCGACGGCCCCCATTACGGCAACAATATAAAACTTGACGGCGCTGGGACATATAATGTTAAATTTATAATTCAAAACCCCGAGTCCCTGGGCTACCTGCTCCATGTGGATCAGGAGACCGGCGTTCCAGGCAGGTTTTGGAATCAGCCGCTCACGGCGGAATGGGACTTTGACTGGATTCCCAGAGTCTGGTAAACTAAGAGGAGTATGCTGAAATATTTCATACAGGTAGTGCAGAGCACGCTGCCTGGGGCGATTCCTGTTTCCCTGCTTTACGCAGTCCTTTACGGTATGGGCGGGGAAACGAGGAAACGCGCAATGCTATGGGGCGGTATCGTCGGGGCAGGAGCGGCGCTGGTTCTTTCTGTTCTGAGGACTTTTACCCGGTTTATCAACCGTGAATATGTAAATACAGTGATTCTGTCTCTGGCGCTGCCGGCTGGGATATTCTGCATATTCCTCATCCTGCGGGGATGGAAGAAACAGATCTCCTTTCATGAAAAAACGCTTGGCTGGACAGGCGCCGTTTTAACAGCCCTTTTTTTGTTTTATACCCTGCCGACGATTTTTCTTTATACCCGTGAATTTGCCGTTCCCGGAGAAAGCGTATTCAGCACAGATTTTCTGTTCAGATTGGCCGGGTATTTCGCGGGCCTTTTGTTGGCGCTCCTCTGTTCACTGGCCCTTTTTCATGCCGGTAAAAATCTGCCTTCCCGCCAGACAGAGATACTGCTCTCCCTCTGTCTTGCGGTAAGCATAGTGAGCCAGATTTCCGTAATTGTTCAGTTTCTATTGGCCCGCAGGATAATCAGCGTGCCACGGTGGCTGTTCAGGATTATCATTCAGTTCATCAATAATAATGTTGTTTTTCTTTATATACTCATGGTGATTTCTGTTTTGCCGCCGGTTTTGCTTTTTGCCCGAAGCCTGAGGATCACTGAATCTTGGCGCAATCCCGCGGAACTCAGGAAGCTCAGGGCCGTAAAGCGGGGATTCAGACGCTGGAGTATGACTGCCGTTTCGGGCTATGTTGCGGCGCTCCTTACCCTGACCGCAGTTAAGGCGTATTCTGAAAGGGCGGTGTCCTTAAGCCCGGCGGAACCGATGGACATTCAGGGGGATGAGATCGTTATTCCTGTTGAAAAAATCAACGACTGGCATTTACACCGTTACAATTACGCAGCATCGGAAAACATCGAAATGCGGTTCATTGTGATCAGGAAGAGCGAGGCCGCCTACGGAGTCGGCCTTGACGCCTGCGATATATGCGGCCCCACCGGGTATTATGAGCGCCGGGACGGTGTCGTCTGCCGCCTATGCGATGTGGTGATGAACACCTCTACTATCGGTTTCAAGGGCGGCTGTAATCCCGTGCCCCTGGCCTATACCATGCGGGGCGGGAATATGATAATCCAAACCGCCGCTCTTGAAGCCGAACGCGGGCGGTTCAAATAGGAGAAGCTATGTTCTGGAGAATGGTTAAGGGCGCTCTTTTCAGGCAGCGGGGGAAGATGCTCATGGTGGCTTTTACCATAGCCCTCGGCGCTTCCCTGGCTGCCGCCATGCTGAACGTCATGTTTGATGTGGGGGACAAGGTAAACCAGGAATTAAAAACCTACGGCGCGAATATCACCGTGATGCCCCGGGGAGCCTCCCTTCTGGATGATCTTTACGGGGTGGACGAAGGCGCCGGGGTTTCCGACAAGTACCTGTACGAAGCGGAACTGGGAAAAATCAAAACAATTTTTTGGGCTTTCAACATTGTTGATTTTACTCCCTATCTTTATGCCAAGGTGAACCTGGGCGGCGGGACTGCCGGAACTATACGCCTTGCCGGAACTTGGTTTAACCGCCCCCTGGAACTTCCCACAGGTGAAACTCTTGTTACCGGTATGCGATCCATGAAAAACTGGTGGGACGTGGAAGGCCGGTGGATCGGAGACGATGAGACCGGGGCTGTCATGATTGGCCGGGAAGCGGCGCGGCGCTACGGTATCTCTGTGGGCGATACGGTTTCCCTGCAAATCCCCGGCGGGCCTTACGGGGAAACGCGGAAACAGGACTTTACTGCCGGCGGAATTTTTCATGCCGGCGGGGACGAGGATGAGTACATCTACGCTCCTCTTTCAAGGGTCCAGGAGCTTTTGGGCAGGCCTGGCATGGTGAGCCGGGTGGAGGTTAGCGCCCTCACCACTCCCGACAACGAACTTTCCCGCAGAGCCGCCCAGGACCCCAACAGCCTTTCCATAAAAGACTGGGAAACCTGGTACTGCACCGCCTACGTCAGCGCGATATGCTATCAGATTGACGAGGCATTGACGGATTCGGTATCTAAACCCATCAGGCAGGTTGCCGAATCCGAAGGGGCGATACTTGAAAAGACGCAGTTCCTCATGTTTCTCATAACCATTCTGAGCCTTGCCGGTTCAGCCCTGGGCATCTCCAATTTGGTAACCGCCGATGTGATGGAACGTTCCGCCGAAATCGGCCTTCTCAAGGCGGTGGGCGCCAAGGACGGGTCCATCTCCCGGCTCGTTCTTACGGAGGTGCTTATCACCGGCATAAGCGGCGGCACAGCCGGTTACTTTGCCGGCCTGGGATTTGCCCGGCTCATAGGGCATACCGTGTTTTCCTCCGCCATTGCGATTAAGCCGGTCGTCATTCCTTTGGTGGCGGTCTTGGTGTTTTTAGTAAGCCTCGCGGGAAGCATACCATCCATACGCCTCCTCCTCTCCCTCAAACCGGCGGAAGTGCTGCATGGGCGTTAAAGGGCGGGGACTATGAACAAGCAGCGGTTCTATATCAAAATGGCGCTGAGTTCCATCCTCAGGCGGAAATCCAGGATGCTTGTGGCCCTTTTGGCGGTAAGCATTGGCGCGACTATCCTCTCCGGGCTTGTTACGGTTTACTACGACATTCCAAGGCAGATGGGCCGTGAGTTTCGTTCCTATGGGGCGAATTTTATACTCCTCCCATCGGGAAACGACGCGGTTATAAGCGCGGAGCTTATGGAGCGGGCCCTTGCCTTTCTGCCGGAAGAGAGCCTTGCCGGCATAGCCCCTTACCGCTACCGTCAAGTGAAGATAAACGAGCAGCCCTTTATGGCAGCGGGAACGGACCTGGCCGGAGCGCGGAAGACAAGTCCCTATTGGCTTGTCCAGGGCCGCTGGCCTGAAGCCCCGGGGGAGGCCCTGATCGGCCAGGAGGCGGCGGATATGATCCGGCTCCTTCCGGGGAGCAAGTTTACCCTGACCGGGAGCGGCGCCGGAGGGAACCCTTTCAGCCGCGGCTTCACCGTGTCAGGCGTCCTCCAAACCGGGGGCGCGGAGGAAGCTTTCATCTTCATGTCCCTGGCTGACTTAGAGGCCATGACCGGAGAAAGCGGCGGCGTAGACGTTGTGGAATGCAGCGTCTCCGCGGGAGCCGAAGTCCTGGAAGCTCTGGCCCGGCGGATCGGCGAAAACCTTCCCGGCCTAAGCCCCCGGCTTGTGAAGCGCCTCACCGATTCGGAAGGCGCGGTGCTGACAAAACTCCAGGCCCTGGTCGCCCTGGTGAGCGCTGTTGTGCTGCTCCTCATTATGATATGCGTAGCAACTACCATGATGGCGGTAGTTGCGGAGCGGCGCAGGGAAATCGGCCTGCGGAAGGCGCTGGGAGCTTCCAACCGGGACCTGGCGCAGGAATTTATGGGAGAAGGAGTATTTCTCGGCGGCTTTGGCGGAGCGCTGGGAGCGGCCGCGGGCTGCGCCTTTGCCCAGGCGGTAGGACTCAATGTATTCAACCGCTCCATCGCCTTCCAGCCCCTGTTTGTTCTTCTCACCCTGGCCGCGTCAATTCTGATAACCGTTCTGGCCTGCCTTATCCCGGTGAGAAGCGCCGCCGAAGTTGATCCCGCCATTGTACTGCGGGGAGAATGATGGAGAATGATAAGGAGAGCAGAATGAATTTGCTGGAATTAACGGATATTTCCAAGGTGTACGGAAACCTCAAGGCCCTGCGGGATATTAACCTTACGGTTAAGCAGGGGGAATGGCTTGCGATCATGGGACCTTCCGGCTCCGGAAAGACAACAATGATGAACATCATAGGCTGCATGGACAAGCCCTCATTCGGGACCGTGTTTCTTGACGGACTGAACATCTCCAAAGAGAGCGGCGGAAACCTCACCGCCCTGCGGCGGGACAAAATCGGCCTTATCTTCCAGCAGTTCCACCTGATAAATTACCTTAGCGCCCTTGAGAACATCATGGTAGCCCAGTATTACCACAGTCTCCCGGACGAAAAGGAAGCCCTGGAAGCCCTGGACAGAGTCGGCCTTGCGGACCGGGCGAAGCATCTGCCAAGCCAGCTTTCCGGGGGCGAGCAGCAGCGGGTGTGCATCGCCCGCGCGCTCATCAATTATCCCAAGCTCATTCTGGCGGACGAACCCACCGGAAACCTTGACGAGGCCAACGAGAACATTGTCATTGATATTTTCAGAAAGCTCCACGCCGAAGGCAGCACCATCATCGTGGTAACCCATGACCCGGAAGTCGCCGAAGACGCGGAACGGACAGTAATACTGGAACACGGCAGAATCGTTGAAATACGAAAAAATAACTGAACGGCCCTAAGATTGCTATAGGAGGGGGAAGTCTCCCCCCTGGCTCCGGTCCTACGGGCCTCCGCCATCCCCCTCAGCGGGGGGTCTCAGACCCCCCATTAAAATACCAACCTTCAGGGAACAGGGAGTATGGGAATTTCTATACGTTTATCCTAAAATGACGGTTAAGGCCCTGGACAAGCTGCTCGTTGGTCAGGAGTACCGGCGCAAAGACGGGATCAAATCCCTCATGGCCCGGGAGAGGAAATCCCCAAGCCTGTTCTGGAAAGAACCGGCGGGGGGTAGAACTTTCCCCTATCAAGGCTCCGTCCATGACCCGCCCTACCATCACCATAAGATAGACAGTGAACATCTTGTAGGATTCAGGGGTCATCCAGTCAAAGTCCTGGCTGTACTGCCGGAGGGCTTCTTTAATCCCCCGTTCAATGTCCCCCCGGGATATCCTAAGGCCCGGGAATAGGGACTGCCGGTACCCTGGGCGTTTAGGATAAGGGTTCCGCATATTGCCGCCTGTATATCATCCTCCTTTCCCTCCACATATATCCCCTGACCCGGACGGCGGATCTGGGAAATGGCATGTCTGTTGAGCAGGAGTTCAAGAACGTCAAGATCATGACTCACTGTGGACTCGCTTACCCCCAGATTGTCCGAATAGTAGAATAACTTTTGCACAGTGCCGCTGTTGGCAAGCAGTTCCAGGGAAAGGCGGACCAGCCTAATGCGCCGGTTTCCCGGCTGGAGAGGCTCTTTATCCAGCAGGGCGCAAAGTTCCTGCCGGATCGAATTGCCACATTCCAGCCGTATGCCGCTTCCCGAAACAGAGACCCTGTGTACCCTTTCCAGGGACTGCTCAATGGTTTCCATGTCCCGGAATACGGTACGGCGGCTGCTTTCTAATGCGGCGGCCATAAAATCGACGCTTACCGGTTTATCCTGATGAAGCAATAGGTCCAGCAGCCGCAGGACACGGGGCGAAAAAGCATGCAGGCCCTCCCGGATAGTCACTGGTTTACAGGCTCTCGGCTAAAAAATTCCGAGCCGCTTCTATGGCCGCGCTTTCATCAGCCCCTTCCGCACGAACCTTAAAAGTCTGGCCGCATTTAAGCCGCATCTTCATCGTATTCAGGGGCGGTTAGGAAGTCCGTGATGGTTACCAGCGCCGCCTTGGGATTCGCCGCCTTTGCCCGTTCCTGGAGTTCCGTATGGCATACAATAACCTCAGCGTCAGGAGGGACTTCGCTTACCGGGGCATGGATCACCTTGATGGCGCCGAGACCTGCGGCTTCCAGTTTCTTTCTGAGTTTTGTGGCCCCCATGGCGCTCGATCCCATGCCGGCATCGCAGGCAAATACAATCTTCTTTACCTTGGCTCCCGCTTTTACTTCTCCGGCAAGTTTGATTTCCTCAGTCGCCACACCCTTTGATTCGGCCTTCATCGTCTTGATTGAATCCCGAGTGGCGCTCAGATCCGCTTCGTCTTTACCAAAGGCTTTTAGCAGGTATTTTGTCTTCCAGGGCAGCGTCGATCTTTTTGATCGCCAGACCGCCCAGGGGTCCCATGAGCATAGCCCCAGGAACATCGGCATGTCGGTACCCATGATAGCCCCCATAGTCGCAATAGAACCGGCGGGGGCGTTACGGGGGCAAGGTAAGCCGCTTTCGCGGCCATCAGAAACCCGTTGAGGGCTAAACTTGACCCACAATTTGGGGATGATTGCACTGTGTCACAAAGGAAGATTTACCACTAAGTCGAATAAGTAAAAAAAGGAAGGAAAAAGAGAGTCCAAGTATTAAATT
>JAITSE010000008.1 GCA_031288005.1 Treponema sp. | reverse complement strand
GTGGGGGTTCGGTATTTGGTAACCAATGATAAAACAATGAGAGGAGACCGGTTCAAGACGCTCTATAAGAAACGGTGGAGTGTTGAGGTATATCATGAAAGTATAAAACAGAATACGAGTATATGGAGTTCGTCTGCCATGTGTTTGCGTCGATATATGCGTATACAAAATTAGAGTTAGCAAAACTCAACCACGGTTACAATCACTTTGCGGTAAAATCACAAATTTACCTGGCGTCATTGAGGATAGCGATGGAATTACTGTCTGCTTTTAACCTGGTGGATAATGGCATTCTTGCGTAACTTGACTGAATAATGAAACTTAAGATGTAATTATGTTTTCTTGGATTTCATTTCTCTTATATATATTTATTGTAGCTTATACCCCTGAACCAAATAATATTATGCTAATAAATAATGCAGAAATGCGGGTTTCAAAAAGGAATAGTTTTCAATTTTGGAATATTGACTGGTTTTTTTAAAGTTCAAATATCTGGCACAGCTTTAATTTTTCTGGCGCTGCTTTATAACTCTCCCTCGGGACTTGTTCTGTATTGGACGCTGAACAATATTTTTTCGCTGGTAAAAAACATACTGGTAAAAGCAAAATATGCCAGGCAATGGATTTACGGGATTCTTTTTACCGGCGCGGTTTTTCTTGATATATATGTGCTTTTTTCCATTCCGGGGATTTGTTCAAGCGGCTGTTTGCCGCCGTCTTCCTTTCCGGCGTTTTTCTTGCGTCTTTCCTCGAAAAGGCGCTGTTGTTCGCGGCGTTCAAATTTAACAATCCGGATATCTGTACATTCAAAACGGGGAGGTATGCTATATCCCTGAGTATTCTTTTTCTGCTTACCAGTCTGATCGTTCCTTAATCCCTCATCGCTTCTTCGGTAAAAGAATTTTCCTTAGCGGGGGAGCTGCCCCCGTAACGCCACTGGGACCGGAGACTGAAGGTCTCAGCGGTCCCTTAGAGGGGGTAGCCCACAACCATGTGCGGGCGTAGGGGGAGACTTCCCCCCTCCTCCTTCATTAGACTGATATCAATGGACTACGATTGTATTGTGATTGGCGGCGGCCACGCCGGAATAGAGGCGTCTCTGGCGGCGGCCCGCTTGGGGCGCTCGGTTTTGCTCATCACCCAAAATCCCGACCGCATTGGCGCTCTTTCCTGCAATCCAGCGGTGGGGGGGCTTTCCAAGGGCAACTTGGTCCGGGAGGTGGACGCGCTGGGGGGGGAGATGGGCAGGCTGATTGACAAGACGATGATCCAGTACCGGGTGCTGAACCGCTCACGGGGGCCGGCGGTGCAGGCGCCCAGGGCCCAGGCTGACAAGGCGGCGTACCAGGCCGAGGCCCGCCGGGTTGTGGAAAGCCAGAAGGGGCTTACGATCTTCATGGACACGGTGACTGACCTTATAGTATCAAGCGGCGGGGACCGGGTGATGGGGGTGGTTACCCAGCGGGCCAGCCGCATCGGCGCTTCCGCCGTGATCCTGGCCTCAGGCACTTTCATGGAGGGGAAGATTTTCATCGGCGAGTATGACGCTCCCCAGGGGCGGCTTGGGGAAGAGGCGGCTCTGGGTCTGGGGGCGAATCTCAGGAAGCGGGGTTTCCCGGTGGGGCGGCTCAAGACCGGGACCCCCGCCCGGCTTGCCGGGGACTCGGTGGACTACTCCCGCATGGAAAGGCAGGATGGTGAGGCTCCCGCTCCCTTCTCGTTTGACGTTGATCCCGGCGCGGCTGTGGAGCGGCCCCTCGTTCCCTGCTGGATCACCTGCACTACTCCCAAGACTCACGAGATAATCCGCTCGAACATACTCAGGTCTCCCCTGTATGGCGGCAAGATTACCGGGACCGGCCCCAGGTACTGCCCGTCTATCGAAGACAAGGTGGTCCGTTTCCCTGAGCGGGACCGCCATCATATCTTCATAGAACCTGAGGGGCTGCTCACCAACGAGGTCTACATGAACGGCGCGTCAAGTTCCCTGCCCGAGGATGTGCAGGAGGCTTTTATCCGCTCCATTCCCGGCCTTGAGGAGGCCCGGATCGTCCGGCCCGCCTACGCGGTGGAATACGATTATCTCGATCCCCTGGACTTGTACCCCACGCTGGAATCCAAGCGTCTGGCCAGCCTTTTTGTGGCGGGCCAAACCAACGGCAGTTCCGGCTATGAGGAGGCTGCGGCTCAGGGTCTTATGGCCGGCATTAACGCCGCGCTGCGCCTCCAGGGGGAAGCGCCTCTGGTTCTGGGCCGCGCCGACGCCTACATCGGGGTCTTGGTGGACGATCTCACGACTCTTGGCACAAAAGAGCCTTACCGTATGTTCACCAGCAGGGCCGAACACCGGCTGGTCCTGCGGCACGATACCGCCGACTCCCGCCTCACTCCCAAGGGCCGGGCGGCGGGCCTGGTGGACGACCGCCGCTGGGAGAGGTTTCAGCGGAAAACCCAGGCGCTGGAGGCGATACGGGAGTTGCTTCACTGTCGGAAGGTCTCAGGCGGGGCGGAGCTGGCCGCGCTCCGCCCTCACTCTGGCGCTCCCCTGGAGCGGGCCCTGACCGGCTCCGCCGTTGCCCTGGCGGACATTCTGCCCTACGCCCCAGAGCTGGCCGCGTATCCGCGGGAGTGGCTTGAACGGGCGGCTCTGGACATCAAGTATGCGGGTTATATCGAGAAGGAGAACCGCGCCGCCGGACGGAACGCCAAGATGGACGCCATCAAGTTGGACAGCGGACTGGACTATGACGCCCTCCCCGGTCTTTCCGCCGAATCACGGGAAAAACTTCGCAGGGTCCGGCCTCTTACGGTGGGCCAGGCGGCGCGTATCCCCGGCGTCCGCCAGGGGGACATCGCCCTCCTCATGGTGCTGGCGAAGAGGGGGGGAGCGGGACTGACGCAGCTATCAGGAGGGGGGAAGTTGAACCGTTAAGAGACCATGAGACCGGAGACTTTTAGTCTCATGGTCTCCCGGTTCCATAGCGGTTTCATGCCCCCCCATCAACCCGGAGGCCACCCCAGAGCGCGCCCCCCAAGGACATGGACGTGGAGATGATCCACCGTCTGCCCCCCGTCCGACTTGCAGTTGATCACAAACCGCGCGCCCTTCTCGCCGCATCCCAGCTTCACCGCCAATTCCTGAGCCGTGTTGATGAGCTTCCCGGCAAGGGCCGCGTCTTCCGCCGCTAACTCCATTATGTTCCTGATGTGCTTCTTGGGAATCACCAGGAAATGAACCGGCGCTTGCGGCGCGGCATCGTGGAACGCTAGGACTTCATCATCCTCGAAGATCTGCTTTGCGGGGATTTCTCCCCTCGCGATTTTACAGAAAATACAGGTATTCATGGGATTCACTGTACCACGGCTTTATGATTTGAGACAGGGGAAGAGCTTTGTGTGTTTTGTCCAGAGAAGCGGAATCTTGTGCGGATGACAGGACCGGATGAAGATGTATTTAACCGCAACTGTTTTTTTGTTCAGGTGTCAAACATAGACGGAATACAAGTTAACTGTTATGCTTAAACCGTGCGTAAATATCTTTGGATTTAGGAGACTTTTCAAAATTAACCTTGAACCGGTGTTCGCATTTTGAGGAAGCTCCAGGAGTGATATTTTATGGCTGTTAAAGTCATCATAGCGATTATTCCTATTGTAGGCATAGTGATGGGCTCGGTGGTGGTGTTTTTCTATTTGCTCTGGAATCACAGGTGCAGAGTTTTGCTCATCAAAACCGGGCATTATGACAAGCCGGATTTTGACATGCCTTCTTTCTGCCTGCTTACAGGACTGCTGCTAACCTGCGTGGGCTTTGGCTTGACTGTTTTTCTGGCTCTGGTTCAGGGAAAGAATTACGGCCTGCTGGGAGGTATTATTCCCCTGTCTGTGGGCATAGGCCTCCTGGTTTATTACGGGATACGGCGCGGCGAAAAAGCCGTGTAAGGCCCGGAAACGGAATGGACGATCCTTCAAACGGGGACGATCATCTGATTGTCGCGCAGATCGTCTCTGGGAAAAAAGAAAAGTTCCGTATTCTGCTGCGCCGTCATGAACGGGCGGTTTACGGGATGGGCTTGAGTTTTTTTCACAATGCGGAGGACGCTTTGGATTTTACCCAAGATGTGTTTCTGAAGGCGTTTAAAAATCTTTCCAGATTTGAAGGGCGTTCCCGGTTTTCCACCTGGCTGTACAGGATTGCCTACAACACGGCGGTCAACGGGGTAAACCGGCGGCGGGAGTACAGGAGCCTTGCCGAGGAGAATTCGGAAGCAGACATGGATACCCCGGAGCGAAAGGCGCTGCGTGAGGCCGCCAGGGGCGCTGTTCTGGAAGCGGTGCGGGAACTCCCGGAACGCTACCGGTCCTGCGTGGATTTGTTTTTCTTCTACGACAGGTCCTATCAAGAAATTGAGGCGATAACCGGATTTCCGCTTAACACCATCAAATCCCATGTGTTCCGGGCAAAAAAACTGCTTAAGGACAAACTAGAGGATTATACCGGGGGAGGTATTGATTAAATGACGTGCGGCGCTTTGTTGGATAAAATATACGAATTTAACGGCGGAGAGCCGCTTCCTCTGCGGGACCGTTTGCAGATTGCTCTGCATTTGCTTTTCTGTCCCCGGTGCGCCTCAAGACTGGTCCGCCTTGAAGCCGTCCAGGATATTCTGCGGACCGGCTTTCTTCCACCCGCGCCGGCTATAGCCGATTCAGTTATGAACATTATATGCTCAGGCGCCATCGATATGACCGCGGATATGCCTTTTGAAAATGAGGAACTCTCCCCAAAAGTCCCTTTCCGCAGTTGGGTAATAACCGGCCTCGTCGTTCTGTTTTCCCTGGCTACATCGTTCATTGGAATGGACTTTAGCAGCGTTGCCGCCGCACAGGGGTCTTCGTTTCTGCTCCCTGTCGGCATTACCATAGGCGTTGTGATCACCGGGTACGGCGCCCTCTTTATAGGCAGCCACCTCGATGAACTTTCAGAGCGGTTTCGTCTGCGTTAAATTTTTATTCGTGGAGGGGTCTAAGCCCGCTAAAAAACAACAAGCCCGCAATGAAGGGCCAGCTTGCTGATAAAACCGCCCTACAAAATTCCGGCTTTCTTTCTATGCTCAAGCTTCAATGTTTTGGCCGGCTGTTCGCAGACTTCAGGAGGACCGAAATACTGTATGGCCCCAGGGAAGAGGAAGCTCGTCTCCACCGCCCAGGTATCCCGGACCGCGGCAAAGGCTTTGAAAGGCTCTCCCTCCAATTCCACCAGCGCCTTCCTGATGACAGGCTTCCTGGCGCCGTGGCGCTGCTCCATGTTCATCATCATGGTGAGGGGAACGCCGCCGGCTATCCATTGATCCGCCGGAGCGGTAAGATTCCGCACGCTGGAAAGATACCCCGTAAGACCCGAAGCGATAAGCACGAAGGCGCTGAAACCCAGGGCGTAGCAGTAATCGGCGTCGAAGTTGGAGGGAAAGGCGCAGCGGCCTTCGTAGCCGAAAAAGTGTCCCTGGGAACTAAATTTGCCTTTGTACTTCCCCGCGGCTTTTAGATCCGCCAAGCGCTTTTCCGTCATGGTGATAAGAAGCTTTTCTGTTTCAATCCGGGAAACCTGGACATTGCCGTGGGGGTCCCGGTCCATCAGGAACTGCCGGGCGATATCCGCCGGCAGGCTTTGGATAAGGCCGTAAGAAGGCCCAGAGAGCTTGGTCTTGAGCCAGGAAAGCTGGCTGTCAAAGGAGGGGAGGACGGCGAATTCTTTTTCGTTCCGGGCCATGACGTCGTTGAGTTCCGCGATAAGGGCCTTTATCTCAGGGATAAATTCCACCAGCCCTTCTGGAATGAGGATCACGCCGAAATTATCGCCCTTTTCCGCCCGGCGGGTTATGGAATCGCAGATGGCGTCTACCACCTGGCCAAGGGAGAGCTTCCTCACTTCGATCTCTTCTGAGATGAGGCAGATATTGGGCTGGGTTTGGAAGGCGCATTCCAGGGCGATGTGACTTGCGGCCCGTCCCATGAGCTTGATGAAGTGCCAGTATTTTTTTGCGCTGTTGGCGTCCCGCTCTATGTTCCCGATAAGTTCGCTGTAGGTTTTTACCGCCGTGTCAAAACCGAAGGAAGTTTCGATGTACTCATTCTTAAGATCTCCATCTATGGTTTTGGGACAACCTATGACCTGGGTGGACGCCCCTTTTTCCAGGAAGTATTCCGCCAGGAGCGCCGCATTGGTGTTGGAATCGTCGCCGCCTATGATGACCACCGCGTCCAGCTTGAGCGCCCGGGCTGTTGCCAGAGCCGCGGCAAACTGTTCGGGGGTTTCAATCTTGGTCCGTCCTGAACCTATGATATCGAAGCCCCCGGTATTCCGGTATTTATCAATAATATCGCCGGTTAATTTCAACGTCTTGTTGTCCGTAAGGCCGCTTGGCCCGCCAAGGAAACCGTAGAGAACAGAACCGGGGTTGCCCTTCATAAGGCCGTCGTAGAGACCGGCAATGACATTGTGACCGCCCGGGGCCTGGCCGCCTGACAAAATAACCCCCACAGTAAGGGTGCGGCGGATTTTATCATTGCTGCCGGCTGTAAACACAGCCAGGGGCTTCCCGTAACTATGTTTGAACAGTTCTTTGAGGTCTCTCTGATCGGTCAGGGATTCAGTGGCCTCCCCCAGTTCGACGGAAATTTCACTTACTTCCCGTGCCAGGCTTGAAGGAAGTTTAGGCTGGTACAAATAGCGGGCTTCCTGTAAAGCGGAAATAGTCATGTTAAGTCTCCTTAATTTAAGTTTCTCAAATGAATCGGTATGAACAATTCCATCATAGCGAAGCCAGTGAAATTGGGCAAGGCCGCGCCGGACGAGTTTCGGCAAGATCGACAGCCGCTCCGCCCTATTTTAAAAACCCATATTCATAAATTTTTGGCTCTATTTTTTGGGCAAGCAGCTTCAAATTGTTTCTGAGGATTTTAATGAGTTTGCTGTATATATCATCTGCGGATTTATTGTTCATTTTGCCGTTATAGGCACGGCCCTGAAAATATTCCCGAATGTCATAAAAAGAAGCGTTGACGGGAGCGTTTTTGTTTTCTTTGATTTCTGCGTGGTAATATTTCCACAATTCAAGGCCGGAGTTTAATAAGGCTTTCGCCTCCTGGCTAAAAATTTTCCCCTTGAGGCAACTGCTCATAAAATGAGATTCAAACGTGTCCCCCGCGTTTACTTCCTGTTCGGTAAAAGGTATCCATTGGTTTACGCCGTCGGCGCAAGATATGCGGTTTTGGCCATGAAATAATGCGAATACAAGGCAGTCATGCTGAAACACCCTGTCTTTTTTATAGCCGTCATCGTCCGGTCGCAAAAACTGGTCGCGGTTATTAAGCCATGATCCTTCAATGCAAAGCCTAACGGCAAAGTATATGCATCCCTCAATTAAATTCTTTTCTGTAATCGTAAAATAATTAAAATGGCGCGTTCCCCGCGTTACCGTAATATAAGGCTGATTCGTTGAAAGAAAATCCGGCGCGGGATTACTCATGAATCCTATCGGGTCACGCGCCGCGCAGTCAAATTCTTTTATCCATTTGTTTATGGATTTTCCGCCGTTATAAAATTTCTTTTCCCCGGCGCCCATTCCGTCATCATCAAGCGCATCCAGTTTGACTGTTTTGGGAAACTTAAAATCATAGCCGTTATGGGACAAGCGCCAAACAACAAACCCTATTGGGAATTTTCCGTCAACGTTATCGAATGTACCGGCGCGGCAGATAAAACCATTCTGAAATTTTGCCGAAAACAAAGCGCGAAATTTCTTAAAATTTTCTGAGTTAATATATTTTGGAGTTGAAAACGCCGCTAAATATGCGCCGCCCAGTTTATGCATAATCCGCATAAAAAAGAGCGCGTAAATCTCGTTTCCCGCTTTTCCCAGAGCCTCTTTATATTCGGCATGTACGCTGTGTCTTGTGGAAACTCGCGCCTTGTTCGTTCTTGTCCCTGTTATTGTCGCGGCGCTTGTAGCTTCCGCATAGGGTGGATTGATATAGATAATGAGTTTTTTACGCTTTTCGGGGTCTTCAATTATTTTTTTTAACTCAGGCGGCAATTTATCAAATTTATCATTCAAAAAATCAAACCTGAATACATGAGTGGGCAATAAATTAAAACCTTCGTCAATAAGGGCTTTCATGGTATCAACATCGGGCTGATCTATCGTAGAAGCCCAAATGTTGTATTTATTCGCAAGCCCCGCTAAAA
>JAITSE010000083.1 GCA_031288005.1 Treponema sp. | reverse complement strand
GGAAAGGCCGTATTTGCGGCATTGGCTCTCTTCCTGGTATTGGGGGGGGGATGCAAGAAGGGGACCAGCAGCCCCGCCGGTGGGGACCCGGCTCTTGAAGGCTCCGTCAGCATCATAGGGGAAGCCATAGTTGGCGATCCTCTGAGCGTTGATACCGCCTCCCTTGATGGCCTTGGGACCATAAGCTATCAATGGCTGCGCGGCGAGACCGCGGACGGAGAATTCGCTCCTATTGAAAGTGAAGGCGCGGCAGAAGGAATTTATACCATTACCCCGGAGGATGCGGGCTTATGGCTCAAAGTAACCGTTACCCGCGCGGGATACTCAGGCAGCGTAACAAGCGAACCCAAGGGACCGGTTGTGACGTCCCTTCCCCTGCTTACAGGCTCCGTGAGCATCACAGGCTCGGCCATAGCCGGCCAAACCCTGAGCGCTTCCGCATGGCTTGAGGGCGAGGGGGGGGTCAGCTATCAATGGCAGCGCGGCGAGACCGCGGACGGAGGCTTTGCGTCTATTGAAGGCGCAATATACGAGACATATCTCATCGACGCGGCGGATGTGGGCTTATGGATCAGGGTGAGCCTTGTCCGCGAGGGATACCACAGCCTGAGCAGCGAAGCGGTCCTGGTTACGCTTCCCCTGCTTACAGGCTCCGTGAGCATCACAGGCCTGGCCATAACCGGCCAAACCCTGAGCGCTTCCGCATGGCTTGAAGACGGCGGAGAGTTCAGCTATCAATGGCAGCGCGGCGAAAGCGCGGACGGAGAGTTCGCTCCTATTGAAGGCGCAATATACGAGACATATCTCATCGACGCGGCGGATGCGGGCTTATGGATCAGGGTGAGCCTTGTCCGCGAGGGGTACCACAGCCTGAGCAGCGAAGCCGTGGGTCCGGTCACCCTTCCCCTGCTTACAGGCTCCGTGAGCATCACGGGCGAGGCCGTACGCGGCGTAAGCTTGGGCCTTAATACCACGCAGCTTGAGGGAACCGGAACCATCACTTATCAATGGCTGCGCGGCGATACCGCGGACGGAGAGTTCGCGCCCATTGAAGGCGCGGCAGGCGAAACTTATATCATCGACGCGGCGGATGTGGACAAATACATCAAAGCAGCCGTTACCCGCGAGGGATACTCAGGCAGCGTAACAAGCGAGGCCCAGGGACCGGTCACGGCTCCCCCGCTTCCTGGCTCAGTCAACATCATCGTGAATGGCGAGGCGGCCAAAGTTGACGCGGTTTTGAGCGTTAATATCGATCTGCTTGGTGGAATCGGGACCATCATTTATCAATGGCTGCGCGGCGATACCGCGGACGGAGACTTCGCTCCTATTGAAGGCGCGGCAGGCGAAACCTACCGCCTCAGAGCGGACGATGTGGGCAAATACATCAATGTATTCGTTACCCGCCCCGGATACTCAGGCGGCGTGACGGCAGGCGAGGCAGCCGGCGCCGTGCAAAAATCCCAGCTTACAGGCTCAGTCAGCATATATTACAGCGGGGCGGCCAAACTCGGAACGATTTTGCGCGTTGATACCACGCAGCTTCCGGGCGAGGAAAAACTCACCTATCAGTGGCAGATAAGCGCCGGCGAAAGCGGGACTTACGCAGACATTCCCGGCGAGACAAACGAAACCTATGTCCCCGGCGATGATGCCCTGGAGGATAAATACATCAACGTAACCGTTGGCCGGGATGGATACGAAGGCGCGGCAACAAGCAATGCCGTGGGCCCCTTGGCGAAGGGCGAGCCGCTTACAGGCTCAGTCAGCATCTATGGCGAGGCGGTCAAATCCGGAACGCCGCTGAACGTTGATACCTCGGCGCTTAACGGGCAGGGCGATGGAGAACTCGACTATCAATGGCGGATAAGCGCCGGCGAAAGCGGGACTTACGCAGATATTCCCGGCGCGGCAGGCAAAGGCGCAAGCTATATTCCCACGGATGACGATGCGTTCAGCTTCATCAAAGTAATTGTTAGACGGAATGGATACACAGGCAGCGCGGAAAGCGCGGCAGCCGGCCCCGTGGCGGAACGGGCCCCGCTTTCAGGCTCAGTCAGCATCTATGGCGCGGAAACGGCCAAATCAGGAACGGCTCTGTACGTTAATACGAATGCGCTTGATGGCAAAGTATCGCTTGTGTATCAATGGCAGATAAGCGACGCCGCGGACGGGGCTTACACAGACATTCCCGGCGCGACAGGCGAAAGCTATACTCCCAAAGATGACGATGCGGGCAAATACATCAGAGTAACTGTTACCCAGGCCGGATTCAAAGGCAATATATCAAGCGCGCCAAGCAGCCTCGTGGCGGAGCGGGCCCCGCTTACAGGCACAATCAGCATCCAGAGCGCGGCCAAAGTTGGAACGGCTCTGAGCGTTAATACGAATGCGCTTGGGGGCATTGCAGCGCTCAAGTATCAATGGCAGATAAGCGGCAGCGAGGCCGGGGACTACGAAGACACTCCCGGAGCGGCAGGCGCAGACTATACTCCCGTGAATGCCGATCTGGACAAATTCATCAGAGTAGTTGTTAAACAAGACGGATTCAAAGGCGAAGTAATAAGCAACGCAGCCGGACCCGTAGGGGACCAGTACCCGCTTACAGGCTCCGTCAGCATCACAGGCGAGGCAAAATACGGGGGGAGTCTGGGCGTTAATACGGATGCGCTTGGGGGCATTGTAGCGCTCCAGTATCAATGGCAGATAAGCGGCAGCGCGGGCGGGACTTACACAGACATTAGCGGCGCAACAAACGCAAACTATACCCTCAACACTAATAGCGGCCTGGTGGGGAAATACATCAAAGTAGTTGTTACCCAAGACGGATTCAGGGGCAATGTAACAAGCGCGGCCTTTGGCCCGGTTAAGCCCAATGTCAAAAGAGTAACCGTAACGGGATCCGGCGGCATTATGCAGAATGGAAGCGGAACATATACCGCGGTGGTTGAGGTCCTCCCGGACGAATCCCAATACAAAGGCGTTACCTGGAGCATTGTTCCGCCCGGCAAGACGGGAGTCACCGGCAACAGCACTGACTACGATGATGGCGCCTTTACGGTTAGCGCCGCCAAGACTGCGGCCCTCGGCGATATTACCGTGAAGGCGGTGTCCAGCCAGGATACTTCGAAGGAGGGCGAGCTAATCATCAATATTAAAGCGGAGGTGGTATGGACGCAGGCGGGTACTAGCGGGCTAGTTAATGCTGAATATGGACAAAGAATCTTCGCCATAGCCTATGGCGGCGAAGGCGATAAGGCCGGGTTCGTGGCTGCGGGCAGCGACATCGTGCCGTTGTATTCCAAGAACGGCCAAAATTGGGATAAGTTATCAAATGAATATTTTGATGGCAGCTTCCTCGGCATAGCCTACGGCGACGACGGCGTTAACGCCGGGTTTGTGGCGGTGCGCAATGACGGCCAGACGTTCTCGTCCACGGACGGCGCAAGCTGGACCAGCAGGACAAAAACCGAAGTTAAGGGTAGTGAGAGCTTTGCTATGAGCATAGCCTACGGTGAAGTTACGGGGGCGGACGGAAAAGCTCATGGCAGGTTCGTGGCGGTGGGAATGACCGGCAAGGCGGCGTATTCCACGGACGGCGTAACCTGGACGGCGGTAAGCGATACCAACTTTGGCGGCTCTGACATCAGGGACATAGCCTTTGGCGGCGGTAAATTCGTGGCGGTGGGAATGACCGGCAAGGCGGCGTATTCCACAGACGGCGTAAGCTGGACGGCGGTGAGCGATACTAAGTTTGGCACTGCCACCATCACCGGCATAAGCTACGGCGCTGGCAAATTCGTAGCGGTGGGCGCTGGCGGCAAGTCCGCGTATTCCACGGACGGCGTAACCTGGACGGCGGGAGGCGCTACCGGGCTTAGGCTTGGTACAGGTAGGATCAACATAGCCTTCGGCGGCGGTGAATTCATTGCGGTGAGCGATAATAACGAGACAGCCTATTCTCTTGACGGCATAAACTGGATGACGGGAGGCGAACCCGGGTTTGAGAATGCTTATAACATAGTCTTTGGAAACGGCAAATTCATCGCAGTGGGTGGAGGCGAAATAGCATACTATTCCACCGGAAACTGAGTTACCTTGGTAGTTTTTTAGGCCCTTGAAACCTTAGGTTTCTTAGCCTAAAAAACTCCAAGAAACCCCTGGAAGCGGCCCCTTGCGGGCCGCTTTTTTTTGCGCCTTTTGTGAGAGCGGTTTACAGGGGTCAGACCCCGGAGAACCGGCCCCGCCGGTTTGCTTCGGAGTTTTTTGACACATCTTACCAATGTGAGCTTTGAGACCCTACGGGTCTCTTAGCGGGTCAAAAAACTCCCCGCAATGGTTCTACGCAAATAAATCCGGGGAGTTTTGCGGAATCAAAACAGCCCTCCACACCAAAAACAATCCGCAAAACTCCGTGCAAACCTGCGGGTTGCTAAGGAGTTTTGCGGGTTGGACCAGAGCGGCCCTTGGGGGCCGCTTGAAAACCCCTAAGCAATCTTGAGACCTCCGGTCTCAGCTTTGCCTGATTGCAGGGGCCGCAAAACTCCCCGCAATGGTTCTACGGGCTGGTTTCACGGGTATCAGAACCGCTTAGGTTTAAGTGAGAGCCGCTCATACTCGAGTGGGAGCCGCTTATACTCGAGTGAGAGCCTCTCATACTCGATTGAGAGCCGCTCAGGTATTTATCAGAGCCGCTCCGGCATTTATCAGAGCCGCTCTGACATTTATCAGAGCCGCTCTGTCCTTTATCAGAGCCGCTCTGACATTGAGCACAGCCGCTCTGAAATTTCTCACAGACGCTCTGCCATTTATCAGAGCCGCTCTGACATTTATCAGAGCGGCTCCGGCATTTATCAGAGCGGCTCCGGCATTTATCAGAGCCGCTCCGGCATTTATCAGAGCGGCTCCGGCATTTATCAGAGCGGCTGGTTCCACGGGATAAATCCGGGGAGTTTTGCGGAATTAGAAAAGTCTTTTATATCCATAAAAGCCCGCAAAACTCCTAAGCAAACCGGCTCCGCCGGTTTGCACGACCCCCTGAATCTGCTATGCTGGCCTATCGGAGTCGGTATGGATATTCAAAGCGTGGTGAAAAATCTGCATCCCCTGGAGGTCCGCATAATTCTGGCTTACAGGAAGGGGGACGAGCTTTCAATAGAGCAGGTAGAAAAGAAACTGGGGTTTAAGCCGGGGAATGGAAACCAGGCGCTGTCGTGGCTTGCGGCAAAGGGCATTGTCAGGGAACTGCGCCGGGAAACTTCGGTTTTTTTTGAACTTACAAGCCTTGGCCGGGAGTGGAAGGAAAGGGGTTCTCCAGAGGAACGTATCATTGAGCTTGTCAGAATTCAGCAGGGGCAGAAGCTCCCGCGGATTGCTCAAACTCTGGGCCTGGACGCCAAGGACGCGGGGAGCGCTTTCGGGGCCCTGTCCAAGCTGGGCCTTCTTGGTATGGACGCGGACAAGGGCGTGATTCTTACGCTGCCTGAGGATCAGCTTGATCGTGGACGTCCGGTCCGCGGCGCGGCCGCCGAATATTTAGCCTTGCTCCGGGGCCTTCTGGAAAAAGCTGACGCGGCTCCTGGCGCTTTCCTGCCCCGGGAAAGCCTTTCCGAAGCCGAGGCCGCCCATATAGCGGGGATTGCCAAAAAGCGGGGCGCCGCCGATGCGGCCTTCCGGGAACTGGACCGCGAAACAGTGATTTTCGGCTTTACAACAGGCGCTGACGAAGCCGCTGACCGGGACCTTCTTGCGGCGGCCCTCAGCGCGGAGGGGATCACCGGAGACGAAGCAGGAGCTCTCACGGCGGAAATGCTTGAAACCGGGGCCTGGAAGGGAAAGAGCTTCCGTTCCTACAATGTGCGGGTCCCTCCTTCAAGGCTTATCGTGGGGCGGAGCAACCCTTACGCGCAGTTTCTGGAGAATGTAAAAGATAAACTTGTGTCCCTGGGTTTCGAGGAATTCGACGGGCCCCTGGTTGAAACGGAATTCTGGAATTCCGACGCCTTGTTTATGCCTCAGTTCCATTCGGCCCGGGACATCCACGACGTGTACCGCATTGCCGGGCAGGATCGCGCTAAAGCCATTGAGGAGCCCTGGCTGTCCAACGTCGCTGCGGCCCACGAGAACGGGGGGGCTACGGGCAGCCGGGGATGGAACTACGCTTTTGACCGGGACTTTACCCACCGGCTCATACTCCGCAGCCAAGGCACGGTGATGTCAGCCAAAACGCTGCCCCATGCCCATGTTCCGGGCAAATATTTCGGTATGCTGCGCTGTTTCCGCTACGACAAAGTGGACGCTACGCATCTTCCTGATTTTTACCAGACCGAAGGCATTATCCTGGGGGAAGACGTGAACCTTAAAACCCTTTTGGGAATGCTGGAAATGTTCGCTGTTGAAGTTGCGGGCGCAAAAGAGATAAAGTACGTTCCGGGTTATTTCCCCTTTACCGAGCCGTCCGTAGAAGTCCACATCAAACATCCGGTTCTGGGCTGGTTCGAGCTTGGCGGTTCGGGAATCTTTCGTCCTGAAGTGACTGAGTCCCTTGGGGTGCATGTGCCGGTGGCTGCCTGGGGCATAGGCATAGACCGGATGGCTTTAATGGCCCTGGGGCTTAACGACCTGCGGGAACTGTTCAGTTATGACATTGAACACGTGAGGCTCAGGCGGACCAGGGATGCCTGAGTTATGCGGCCTGCACGAACCATGCCGGGAAGCGTCCATGTCTTTTGGAATCTGTTTTACAAATCCACTGTGCGCTCTTGATATATTTCCCCGCTTTGAGCTATAGTTTCCGTGAAATATTTCACAGGATGGCGGCGTAATGGATATTCCCGAATCAGCAAAAGACCGGCTTCTCCAGCTTATGCGGTTTCTTGAACAGAGAAACGGCGTTCCTATTACCTCTGTGGAGGCTGAAGCCTTGACCGGCTTGTCCAGCTATACCATCCGCAAGGATATCTCCTATCTTGCTGATAAAGCTCCCGAAGGCGGTCAAACGGAAGAAGGAGAAGCCAGGAAAACCGGGGGCGCGGCGGGATACCTGCCCGGTCAGCTTATCCCCGCCATCAAGAAAGCGCTCGGCCTGGACCGCCGCCGCCGTTTCTGTCTTGTGGGCCTTGGCCGGCTGGGTTCCGCGTACCTCAACTTTGGCGCTTATGAACTTGGAGAATTTGAGCTGGCCGCCGGCTTCGACACCAACGTCAACCGGGTAGAAATTCTCAGCGCCCCGGTCCCCCTGTACCCGGCCTACAAGATGCCGGAAGTAATCAGCCGCTTTTCCATAGAAATAGCCTTCCTCTGCGTTCCTGAAGCCGCTGCCCAGGCCGCCGCGGACAAGCTCGCCGCCGCCGGAATACGAGGCATCCTCAACTTTGCCCCCGCCGCGCTCAGGCTTCCCCCGGAAGTCGTTGTCCGTAACGTCTATGTGGCGGATGAACTGCGGGCTTTGGCAATACGAATGGCGTGAATATGCCGGAAGCAAGACAGTCTCAAAAATCAAACTGCGGCTGCTCCAAAACTTTAACTTTTGGAACAGCCTCAATTATCATAGTAGTATAGTAAGGAGTATTGAATGCGTGTATACAATTTTTCTCCAGGGCCATCGGCTCTGCCTCTGCCGGTTTTGGAAAAAGCGGCGTCGGAGATGACCGACGCCAACGGGACCGGGCAGTCCGTGATGGAGATGAGCCACAGGTCCAAGGACTTTAAGCCCATCATCGAAAAGACAGAGGCCCTCATGAGGGAACTCATGGGCATCCCCGCTGATTACAAGGTGCTTTTTCTACAGGGCGGGGCCTCTCTCCAGTTCTCAATGATCCCTCTCAACCTGGCCGCCGGAGAGCAGGGAGCCGGGACTTCCGCAGCAGCCGGGGGGAAGCGGGCTGTTTACGTGGAAACCGGCGTCTGGGCTAAAAAAGCCGCTGATGAAGCGGCAAAGTTTACGGACGCTGTGACCCTGGCCAGTTCCAAAGACCGGGCCTACGCCTATATCCCCAAGGCCCCCGCGCCGGACCCTTCGGACGCTTATTACCATATCACTCTGAACAACACCATCGTGGGTACCAGGTGGCCCGGCCTGCCAGAGACCGGAAATGTCCCCCTTGTGGCTGACATCTCAAGCTGCATCCTCTCGGAACCCCTGGATGTCTCCAGGTTCGGCATCCTCTATGCGGGGGCGCAGAAAAACCTTGGCCCCGCGGGGACTACGGTGGTCATCATCCGGGAGGACCTCATCGGACGCGCTCCTTCCCGGACGCCGGCTCTTCTCAGATATGACATACACGCCGGGGAAGGCTCCATGTATAATACGCCCCCATGCTACGGCATCTATATTATTGGGCTGGTCCTGGAATGGCTCAAAAACCTGGGCGGCGTAAAGGCCATGGCCGAAGTGAACCGGGAAAAGGCGGCCCTTTTGTACGGTTACCTTGAATCTTCCCGGACTTTTCTATCCCCGGTGGAAAAATCCTGCCGGAGCCTTATGAATATCCCCTTCATTCCAACCGAAACAGACCCGGAGCGCCGCGCAGCGCTGGAAACCAGCTTCGTCAAGGAAGCCGCCGCGGCCGGCCTCGTGAACCTCGCGGGCCACCGTCTGGTTGGTGGTATGAGGGCCAGCATTTACAACGCCATGCCTATAGAAGGGGTGCGCGCCTTGATTCAATTCATGGAAAAATTTGAGCAAAAAATAAGCGCCGGGAGCGGAAGGTGAAAGTCAAGCGCCCGCATATCATCCCCGGCGTAGACCGGCGGGAAGGAGCAAAGAATGTTTCGCATTAGAACAATGAACAAAATTTCCCCGCTTGGGATCGAATTGTTCCCTAGGGACAAATATGAAGTAGCTGGAGAAATACCAAACCCAGACGCAATTCTTGTAAGGAGCGCGGACCTCCTCAATGCTGAGATTCCGGACAGCGTAAAAGCTATTGCCCGGGCCGGCGCGGGGTACAATAATATCCCCGTAAGCCTGTGCAGCGACAGAGGGATAGCTGTTTTTAATACGCCCGGGGGCAACGCCAATGCCGTAAAGGAACTCGCCATCGCCGCCCTGCTCATCTCCTCAAGAAATATCTTTGAAGGCGTGCGCTGGGCCGCCTCAATCGCAGACAAAGCTGACGAAGTGCCGGATTTGGTGGAAAAGGGCAAGTCCGCTTTTGAGGGACCTGAACTTAGGGGCAAGACACTTGGCGTGGTCGGTCTTGGGGCCATAGGAGTGAAAGTCGCAAACGACGCCGCCGCTCTGGGAATGGATGTAACCGGTTACGACCCATATATTTCTGTGGATGCCGCATGGAACCTTTCCCGCCAGGTTGAAAGGGCGGAAACTCTTGAGGGTCTTCTGGCCAGATCGGATTACGTAAGCCTCCACCTGCCCCTTACGGAAGCCACAAAAGGCCTTCTGAACGCCGGAAAATTCAGGCTGATGAAAAAAAACGTCCGGATTATAAACCTGGCCCGTGGCGGTCTTGTAAACGAAGCTGACATCATAGCCGCTCTGCGAGCGGATAAACTGGGGGTCTACGTTACAGACTTCCCTACCGCTGAACTTCTTGCGGCTCCCAGGACCATCTGCATCCCCCATCTGGGCGCTTCTACCCCAGAGGCTGAAGACAACTGTGCGGTTATGGCAGTCAAACAGCTCATGGACTTTCTGGAAACAGGGGCCGTGCGGAATTCAGTTAATCTGCCGAGGTGCAAGCTGGATCAGAGGGCGCCTTGCCGCCTCTTGGTAATCAACCGGAATATACCCAATATGGTAGGCCAAATTACCACAATACTGGCCGCAGCCGGGATCAATATCACGGATTTGATAAATCACCACAGGGATGAGTACGCCTACAACATAATCGACACGGAGCAGGCTATTCCGCCTGTAACTCTGGAGCATATAGTCGCGGTGAAAGGGATTATCCGGGTCAGAATTCTCCAAAAAAGCGATACGTAACAGTTTGCAGCGCTGATAAAAGGGTATACTTCAAGCGGTACATCTCAGTACGGCCTAGGGATCCCTTGCCGCCGGTTTATATAAGCCCGGATATCCCTCTACTTAAAAGAAAGCGTATCTTCAGGCTGGGAGAAAAGGGGCTGCCCTAAGATGAGGCCGTGAGACTCGAAGGGTCTTACGGCCTCAATACCGCAGGAACTTGAGCGATTTTCTATGGGTTTATCTTCAATAACTTTGATATATTACTTTATTTGGGCTATAATTTTATAATTGAGGTCAATTTTAAATCCGGTTAGCGCAGACAGCCAGTTTGATGAAATTGACTTCTGGCATAAGGCTGTTCTTCCAAAACTGAAGTTTTGAAAGAGGTTAATAATTAAGAAATTTATCCGTATAATCAACTTTAAAGTATGCTTTTCGTACAAAAAATAGGGGATTTTAAAAGCTAAATTTTTTAACAAGAGATTTTTTGGCAATAATTGCCGATAGTAGTATATAGAGACTCTCCAAAAAAGCGAACTTTATAGTTCGGCAAATTAGAGGTTTGAAGTTGTTTTAGAAAAGCCTTATAAGCGGTTTTTATAAAAAGGCCGTTTGCCGACTGAAATTTTTAATTTAATAATGAGATGTTGGATAAACTGTTTGTCCAGGGTAGGACGATTCAGGTTTTCTTTTTTTTAAGGAAGGATTTGTGGAAAGAAAAGGTTTCCAAGAGAAGCGGGTTTTTTTTATCGTTTTTGCTATGATGTTGGTTTTTTTGCCATCCTCACTTTTCGCCCAAATGGGGCGAGAGCCGGCATATAATATTGTAATCACCCCAATCACGTATGATCCTGTGCTGAGAAACGATTCAGACCCTATATATGAGTCCTTGTTCAGCGAATTGAGCTGGCAGGGGCAGTTAAACAGCCTTTACAGGCTGTTTAAAACAACGGGAAGCATAGGAGACCCACCTTCCATTCTAAACCTTCCCGTAGAGGATCAGGCGCAGAATCCGCGATACGTGGTTACCGCGAATCTGTTTATGGACGGCCCGGAACGGGTAATTTCCATGAACCTTTATAATGCGGCTACTTTCGATTTAACGGCAACTCAGGAAATGGCGTATATCAGTGCGGATGAGGTACTGGGAATGATGGCTTATTTCGCTTGGAACCTCTCTTCGAATCTGCCGCCTGACGACCGGCCTATAGAATTCCTGGGGGCGGACATTGTTTATGTTACTCCTGAGGAAGATATTACCTGGAAAGATAAGTGGCTATACCTGGGCCTCCAAGGTGGAATTTCCTTTCGTCTGTACGCATCGCAACCGGGCAGTGATTCGGGAATTTTTACCCTGGGGACCACTTTCGATGCGGGTATGAGGGCGGAGCTTCAATTGTTCCGGGTTCTTCTCAATAAAGGGAGTCTTATTTCCGTCTCCATTGAAACCGGTGCGGATATATCTCAGGAAAGACTGAACTGGCGGGACTATAAGCCTACGGAGGACATTGTTTTGCCCTTGGATGTGAGCGGAGGGGGCAGTTCCGGACTGTCCATTAGTTTTCCAGGACTGATAAAGTTTAATTACAAGCCTGGCATTATCGCTACTTCCTTTTATGCGGGGGCATATTTCATTCTTCCCCTGGACGATTCCAAATACAACCCGCCGCTGGGAATTACCGCCGGCCTTAGCGCTGGTTTAAATTTCGGTCCAGGCCTTTTGTACGCTGATTTTCATTATGGATTCGACCTGGGTCCCAAGGAATTTAATTATATAGGGGAGATAACGTATCCGGATCCCGAGCCAAAGAGAGAAATGCCAATAGATATTATATACAGGCGGCAGACTTTCAGCCTGGTTGTAGGATATAAATTCGGATTTTTCGATAAGCTGGTTGTCAGAACAAGGGCAAATGAATCCACATCTGAGTCTCCATAGCAAAACGCTACGATGCCGGATGCGGTGAGTTTGCGCTGAGGTTTCCCCATCTGGATGGTCCTTGGCGGATTGTTGCATTTGAAGATTTTACATCATTAATTATTAATGTAAAATCTTACGTTTTATAGGCATAATGCGAACATTATGCTCAAATGAATTTGTAAGGTAAAAAAATTATATTTATGAATTTTCATACATTTTTAAGCGCACAAATTTCTTACACCGGCGGCGGACCGGACAGGTATCGTTGGCTGTCCCCGGCTTTCAATCAAAATTATAAAAAGACCAGGCTATTCCCATTTTTTATTGCAAGAATGTAGATTTTTTTCACTTTTTGGTGTACCTATTAGTATAATGAGAAACCGTTTTATTTTTACGCCCATTGATGCGGCCTATCCTTTTCTTTGCGGCGCTGTGGCGAGCGCGTGGTTATGTCTCTTTTTGGTTTTTCCACAATTTGAGGCAAAAACGGGAGTATCTCTCAGCGGACTTGCGGCCAAAAGGCTGCTTCTGGTGGAAGCACCCGGCGATGAATTTACGCCGAAAATAGATACGGGCAATGTTTTGCTTGAAGATTTTTCGGTTCCTGAGTTTGTCCACCGCGCCGCGGAAAAAGGCGACTCTATTTTGAACGCCTACAGAAACGAAGCCCAGCACCAGTGGGTGAAAGCTTTTTTTACCGGGGTACTCAAGTCTTCGACTTACTCCTTCGTGACCTCCAAGGAAGAAATATCCGCTGCCATCCTGTCCAGCGCTTCGGCTTTCGATATCCCTCCCAGCCTGGCCTTCGCCCTTTGCTGGGCGGAAAGTGAATTTAACCCCAGGGCGGTCAACCGGTCTAACCGTGACGGCAGTATAGACAGGGGGCTTTTTCAGCTTAACAACCGTAGTTTTCCCAATCTAAAAGACGCGGAATTTTTCAATCCCTCAATTAGCGCCCATTACGGGATGGCTCATTTACGTATGTGCCTGGATGCCGGAGGTTCCGTTGTGGCTGGTCTTGCTATGTACAATGCGGGGACTCACCGGGTAACCATGGAAGGCGCTCCCAAGCAAACCTTGAATTACATTTCCCGTATTTTAGAATTTCAGCAACAGATTGAGTACACCTTCTCAGCGCTCCCCCTTCCCGCGCCTCTTAATGAAGAATTAGCTATGAAAACAGAAAGCGTCTCTGATTCGGATCTGATCGAACCCTATCTTGGAAAATTACGGCTGACGCTTCTTACCCCTATTGCGGGATGGTTCTAGAAGTCATCTGCGTCTGTGGATTTTTTTGCTCCAGGGGGGGGTCGGCGCTCTTTCATGAAAGGCAACAAACTTCATGTTAAAACGAAATTTTAAAACAGCCGGTATTTGTCAACTTTATCAATAAGCCGGCACTGAAGTCCAAGAGGCCTGAGATATCATGTCTCAGAAACCGGTAAGCTGGTTTTGGAAATAAGTTTCCTGGGGGTATAGCCACCCAAATAAAAAATCCCCGCGGCAGAACTGCGGCGTATTGAAAATTTTACCTTGAAAATTTGCGTAGGCGGGGGAACAAATCCCCCACAACCACAGTTTTACACCCCGGAGGGGCGGGGAATTAAACCCCCGGAGATTAAAGATAAACTGCAAGAAGCAGTAAAAAATATAGTTCGGATTTTTCCCATAAGGTCTTTTTTGTTTGAGATACAAGAAGAGCGCCAATATTTAGAAGGTACATCTCTCTCACTAAGTTAATACCATATTCTGTAGGAAAACAGAATCCCAGATTTATCTGTATATTCCAAATCCTCTCCGATATCTTCCTCAAGATATTCCTCTTGATCCATAGGCCAAACCTTAAAATCGGAGTTGCTCTTTCCACGTCTACCACTTATCTCGTATACGCATAAAAAACGCAATATTTTCCCTTGCCTTCTACTTAATTTATTAACGCTAGTAAAAAGTCAGATATATTGGCACTCGCTCTGACAGGAACATCATCGGCTAGTATCCTCCTGACGGCTTGACACACCTCAGAATTATCCAACGCAAAATCGATAACGGCATCATCCATCAACAACCCCGCTCTGAAATCAAACCTGCGGTTCGACGGAGTGTTGTTTTTCAGTGGTGGTTAGACTTCGCAGAAATTTTGTTTCTTAGGGTTTAATATCCTAATAACGCCACAAATCTCCCCCGCGAACCGGTGAGTTGGTTCTTGGGTATTAAATCCTTTGCTACGAATAAAAAGTAAAGCCCCAGTCTTCAGCCGTTCAAAGCTGACTTCGGGTTTCGCAGCCTGAAAAGGACAGCCTGCAAAAGGGATCTCCGTCGTGGATTATGAGGGAATCCTTCAAATATGCTTCTTTAAAAAAGATGAGCCAGCGCTTTTGAACCTCCGCATGGATTTAAGCCTCGTTGGATTAAAATCATACCTTCGCTATCGCTTATGCGGCGGCCTGTTAACTCCATAATATAACCTCCCTATGATTTATAACATATCTGAGGCTGTTCAAAATTTCAGCTTTTGAAGACAGGTATAACCTGTCAAGCCAGCTTGAGTTTGTTCATCGAACTTAGGGATCACAAATAAAGATATTTTTACGCTGCTATCCTAAATTCGATTTTTATAGTATAATTAAAATTCTAGGGAAATATGAACCTAGTTAGGCAAGCCGGGGATTCGATTGGTGTTGGAGATTTTTTTATTCGCAGCGAAGGGTTTAATACTCCGCCGAACCTGCGACACCAAATTTCGGGTTCCTTATCGGGGAAACTTACTTGATTCGTGCGTAGGTCCATACCCCGCATCTAAGGGCGGGGAGAGTCATTTTTAGAAATTGGACTTGTACATCGGAAACTTCGTTTTCGCGTTTCCACCTGATTTAGGTTGTTGGAGAACCGAAAGTTCTCTGATAACCTTTGGTTCTCTTGCAAGTTTCGCAAAATGCTCTGCATTTTGCGTTTTTAAGCGGAACTTAGCGAACCTTGGGTTCAGTGAATCCTAAGTTCGACGATAACTGATTTATCGAACAAGTCTAGTAGTAATTTTTTCAGAGAAGGAAAGAATATAATGAAATATACCTTTTTAGCCGGTTTTTTAGCGTTTTCTGCCGCGTTCGCTTTTGGCGCTTCCCAAGAAATGGAATTTTATCAGCGGCTGTACAGTATCGCCTCTACGGCGAAGGAAAAGCAGCAGATATTTCAGGATGCTGCAAACGCAAAGATGCCGGATGCCACGGACTTTTATACATGGGTTTTGGAACGCCTTTTGCTGGAATATCCTAATGCCAGGGGAAATCAGGACATAGAAGCCGCCAACAGGATCATAAAGAGCGCCGCGGATCTTCTGGGGGAAGCGAAGCATCTCCCATCCGCGGGATACCTCTGGCGAGCAGGAAATATCGTCATTGATCCTACAGCGAAGGCGGAAATCCTTGTTGCTCTGGGGAAGATGCAGGCCGTTGATTTTTTACCTCAAGTTATTCAAACGCTGAACGATATAAATGAAGGAGGGGTTACCAAAAACAGACGGGACAGAGAACGGATTGCCTTTGGCGCCATAGTGTCTCTTGAAAATTACGGCGATATAAGAGGCTATCTCCCGGTGTATATAGCATCTATTGGATGGTATTCTGAGATGGTAAAACGGCAGGCTAAAGAAAGCCTTCTGAAAATTTCGGAAGATCCTATAGAACCTTTGACCCAACTTGTTCAGAGCCCTTCCTATTCGTATAACGCTAAATACGAAGCTCTTAACGAGATAAATAAATCTTCGGTTTCCAATGAGGCCAAGTCAAATTTCGCGATAATCTCATATAAAGAAGCGTGGGGGGCTTCAACCGCGAATTTTTTACAGCAGATGGACCTGGCAAAAACCCGAAAGCTTTGTATTTCCATGATAAACCAGTATAAATCAGGGGATGAGCAGGTATACTCGCTTCTGGCGCGCTCGTATACAACGGAAGGAAATGATGAAACCGAAAAAATGGGCGCTGTAAATGCTTTGGCTTCCCTGGCAAACGAAGATTCTGTCCGGATTTTGTCTGGTTTCCTTGCGGCAATAAATGATAAGCTTCGGGATGGCTCCCTGCGGCAGCGAGATGAGCGCATGATCCGGGCACTTATTTCCGCATTGGGCAAGACCGTCCGTCCAGAAGCGGCTTCTGCTCTGCGATCCGTTCTGGGTCTTGATTGGCCTGCTGCGGTCAAACGTTTGGCAGAGGGCGAGCTACAGAAGGTGCAATAATTAAGTAAAAATACCCGCTCCAGGGTTTTTTATTTAGGGTATAATCAACGAGGCAGAAAAATTGCAACCCTATTCGGCGAGGATTCGCAGAATATCATCCGCTGAAGAACCGGCGATAATTTCCGCCCGTTTTTCAGTGCTCTTAAAAAGTAGGCTGATTTCCGCTAGAAACTGTAGATGCGGGCCTGTCTTTTCAAGCGGGGAAAGAGTCATAATGAATATCCTGCAAGGTTCATTGTCAAGGGAATTAAAATCAACCGGATTATCGGAAATACCGATACATGCCACAAGATCGTGAATAGTAGCGCTTTTTCCATGGGGAATTGCGATACCATGCTTCATCCCGGTGGACATTTTTTGTTCCCGGTCTATTACCGCCTGATATGCGGCCGCTCGATCCTGTATTTTATTTGCCGAAACCAGCACATCCAGGAGTTCATTAATGATCTCTTCCTTGGTGGACCCCTTTAGATGAAGGTTAATCGTGTCTTTTGTCAGTATCTTCTTAAGGTTCATAGAAAAGATTTTAGACCGCAATACGTGAAAAGTCAAGATTATGAAAAGGTTTAGCGGTAATTATCAGAAGATTTTTTAAAATTTTAGTTTTTTGAGAAGTCTAAATTCAAAAAGTACGATAAAGGTTCTTCCATGGAAAGTAGAAAATTTTCCGCAATGTCTCAACGGTCCCTTATATTTCCTACAAACCCGGCAGAAATGAGACGCTTTCATTGACAATATCAGTCGATTTCTATATTTTGATTGCTAATGAATTCCAGACTTATCCGCTTCAACCAACTGGGGCAAATATTCATCACCCCGGAAGACGATCCTGACTGGATTGTCGATGCTATGCTTGAAATTGGGTATGATATGGAATTCTGCTATGCTCTGGATTTTGCCCCGCCGTTTATAACCGCGCTTATGAGGGCGGGTTTCCTTGTTATGTCCGCTGCAATAGAGCCGGCGCGCGGGCCTGACGGGGAAATTCATAGATGGCTTTTGCTTCCTAAACTTCACATCAAGCGGTCGGTGCTGTTCTGGGAGAATCTTCATGAAACCGGGACGGTCAAACGGCTTCTTAAAGGGTATGAATTACGGCGCGACATCGATTTTGACATCATCATGGATCACTGCGTACATATACACGGCGATGACTGGATTACCCCGCCCCTGCAAAAAGCTATCAAGGCCATCCGCCGTTCCGGCAGCGGACTGGTACGGCCTATTTCTTTTGGCGTTTATTTGGACGGACAGCTTACCGCCGGCGAATTCGGGGTAGTAACAGGAAAAGTGTATACCAGCTATTCCGGTTACAGGGAAAAGGATTCCGCGGGAACGGTACAAATGGCGCTTACAGGGCGATATCTGAGGGATGCGGGTTTTGCCTTTTGGGATTTAGGTATGCCAATGAGATATAAAGACCGGCTAGGCGCCCGGAATATAAGTCCAGGAGTTTTTGTAGATTTATTTCGCAAAGCTCTGTTTTCTGCCGATAATTTATAATGGAATAAGTATAAAGGCGTCTCTGAAAACTCCGGGTGGGGTTCCCAGAGCTGTCCACAAGTTACCGGCGGAGGGGCTTTGTTGAAAAATTCAGGCGGATATACAGTTGATAATGGAAAGCCTATTCCCATGGGTTCAACTTTGACTGAATTCGGGGTAAACTTTTCACTTTTTGCCCGTGGCGCCGCCTCGGTTACCCTGGTAATATTTGAAGAACCGGGACGAGAGAGCAGACGCGTTGAAATCAAATTGGATAAAGAAAAAAACCGGACCGGCGATATATGGCACTGCCATGTCCAGGGACTTAAAGCGGGCGCCCTCTATCTTTACCGGGTGGATGGCCCCTATCTTCCTGAACAGGGTCTCCGGTTTAATCCCCATAAATCGCTGATAGACCCCTACACTAAGGCTATGACATCCCTTGAGGACTGGGACCTCAAAGCCTGCCTGGGTTACGACCCCGAAGACCCAGCGCGGGACCTTTCCTTTTCCTACAAGGATGATCTCTACACGCAGCCTAAGTGCGTGGTGGTAGATGACGATGACTTTGACTGGCAGGGGGACACTCCCCTCAATTACCCCCTAAGATTCAGTGTACTATACGAGACCCATGTCCGGGGCTTTTCAATAAGCCCCAATTCCGGGGCGGCTCACCCGGGTACATACCGGGGAATAATAGAAAAAATTCCCTTTTTAAAAGAATTGGGAATTACCAGCCTGGAACTGCTTCCAGTTCAGGAATTTAACGAGCGGGAACATACCGGCATCAATCCACGGACCGGCAAGCCCCTGGTCAATTATTGGGGATATTCCACTGTAGCTTTTTTCGCTCCAAAAGGTTCCTATGCCGCGGATAAAAACCCCGGAGCTCAGGTGCGGGAATTCAAAGAAATGGTCCGGGAACTACACAGGGCTGGAATAGAGGTGATTCTGGATATTGTGTTTAATCATACAGCCGAGGGCAATGAATTGGGTCCTACTTTTTCATTCCGGGGGTTGGATAATACTATATATTATATGTTGGACGAAAACAAACGGTACTACAAAAATTTTTCAGGCTGCGGCAACTCGGTGAACTGCAATCACCCGGTAGTGCGGACCTTCATTATAGACTGTCTTCGTTACTGGGTAGTTGAAATGCATATAGACGGTTTTCGTTTTGATCTAGCTTCAATCTTGGGAAGGGACAGACGCGGAAATCTCATGGAAAACCCCCCAATGTTGGAGCGGATTGCCGAAGACCCTATCCTGAGCAACACCAAGATCATCGCCGAAGCCTGGGATGCCGGCGGCGCGTATCAGGTAGGCTGGTTTCCTGGTGGTCGCTGGGCGGAATGGAACGACCGCTTCCGGGACGAGGTGCGGCGATTCTGGCGCGGCGATCCCCATGAGATTCGACACCTGGCAACCCGCATCGCCGGGAGCTCAGACCTTTATCTGCGGGATGGACGAAAGCCCTTCCATTCGATAAACTTCATAACGAGTCATGACGGGTTCACCATGAGGGACATGGTTTCCTATAACATTAAACACAACGATGAAAACGGCGAAGAAAATCGGGATGGGGGCGACAACAACTATAGCTTTAATTATGGATTTGAAGGCCCCTCCGTCAATCAGGCCATTGAAGCCGTCAGAGAAAGACAGATAAAGAATTTTTTTGCCACTCTTATGGTCTCCCTCGGAACCCCTATGATCCTTGGAGGCGATGAATTTGGGCGGACCCAAGGAGGCAACAACAATGCCTACTGCCAGAACAATGAAATCTCCTGGTATGACTGGTCACTTTTGGAAAAAAACCGGAGCCTTTTTCGCTTTGTCCGGGAAATAATCGCCTTTCGTCTGCGACATCACGGGTTCATGCGCCCTGAATTTTTCACCGGCCGGGGTGGTAAATACAACGCAACCCCGGATATCACATGGTTCAACGAAAAGGGGGAAGCCCCGGACTGGGACAAAACAGGTTTCTGCCTTGCCCTTCGCATAGACGGTACGAAGGCGGACACTCTGAGCGACAGAGACGACAATGATTTCTACATCATGTTTAATTCGGGCGTAAAGCCGGTAAATTTTACTCTGTGCAGCGCCCCAAAAGGGAAATTTTGGGCCCTGACGGTGGATACGGCCCTCCCATCGCCTGAGGATATTCTGCTTCCGGGACATGAAAAACCTTACCCGGCGTGCAATCGTTACCTTGTAAAAGATCGCAGCGTGGTTATCTTCATTTCACATCAAACCGGATTTATTTAGCGAGGCGATGCATGGATGAGAGCAGCTTTATCCTTGGCGTAGACCTGGACGGCGTAGTAGGCGATTTCTACGGCGCCCTGCGAAAAATTGCAGCAGAATGGCTCGATAAACCTCTTGAAGCCCTGACTTCCAATGTGAACTACGGCCTTGACGAGTGGGGGCTTGCGGAATACGGCGGGTATCCCCGCCTTCACCGTTTTGCCGTTACCCAACGCAGTCTTTTTCGCGATATGGAGCCCGTCAAAGACGCTCCGGCGGTGCTGCGAAAGCTTTCCGCCAAAGGCATCCGCATCCGCATCATCACCCACAGGCTTTTCCTCAAGTATTTTCACCGCGCCTCAATCACTCAAACCGTGGACTGGCTTGACAGTTACGATATTCCATACTGGGACCTCTGCTTTATGAAAGATAAAGGCGCTGTCGGCGCCCACGTATATATCGACGACGCCCCGTCTAACGTGATAAGCCTTCGTGAACAGGGATGTTACACAATAGTTTTTACTAATTCCACCAACAAAGGCATCCCGGGTCCCAGGGCTGATACATGGCAAGAGGTTGAAAATCTTGTTATGGAAGCCCTAGATGAATGGACCACCGGTACGCTGAATCTTTTCGGTGCCGCAGGCTTCCGGGGCTGAGCAGTCTTCAGAACGCTTATGCCCGGCAAATATAGTCATTGCCGTCATCAACGCAAAATGTATACACCCTTCCCTGACTTTACGGCTTCTCAGGACTAATCGCGGCCTCTTGAAGGAACGCTGTCAAATTATGGAATTTGCCCTCCGTCAGCTTCTGCGCGGAAATGTCGAAACTATCCTAGCCGCTAAGACCCTGTATTCTGAGTCTCTCAGTCTCAATTTGGAATCACAAGGTAATCCTGGAACTGCTCCACTTCTGGAAAAAGCCTGGACCGGTTCCCGTTTTCAAAAATCCTTCATAATCCTGGGCGGCCCGGAAATTTTCTTTCTTCCGTTCGAAGCTGAAATTCTGCGCCATGCGGATATGGAGGTCAGAGGAGAAGGGAAACAATTTTCCGCGAAATATGCGGAAGATTTTTGAGGGGTTCAAACGAGACAAACCTTGAGCGACGCCCCGCCAAAAAGACCGCTCCATAGGATACATGGTCCACTGCAACCGCCGTGCGGTTGCTTGGGGTTTCAGGTTATAGATAGAGATGTCCAGCTTTAAAATAGAGAGTTCCAGACTATAGATGGGGAGTTCTAGTCTTAAAACAAAGAGTTCCATGTCATAAACAGAGAGTTCTAAGCTATAGACAAAGTGTCCCAGTCTTAAAACAGAAAGGCCGAGACTATAAATAGGAAGTTCTAGCCTTAAAACAAAGAGTTCCATATCATAAACGAGAAGTTCTAGGCAAAATTATTTTCGCTAAACCTGAAAGCCTGACTCCCTGATTCCGGCCTACAATCTCTACACCACCGATGATCTTTACCGCAAACTGGTGTTGTGGAAGCCTCCAGGGGATGTCCCTTTTGGCTATGAATTCTGTCTGAATTCTCTGGACAAAGAAATCAGAAAATTTCATCTATATCCTTTTTTGAAAGAAATGGTGTCTCTCTTCATCCGGATGGCGCGGATTTTTAAATTTTTGGACCGCCCATTCAATTTTAATATAAAACGTACCCGGCGTATCATGGAATTTTTTCTTAACCGCCTGGAGTGAATTCAGGAACCGGCGGGTAAAGCGCCAGGAAAAATGCCTCCGTGCGCTCATTTTGTGATGATCCTGTCCCGGTTTCCCGAAACTACAGGAAATTCTTACACGATTTCCGCCAGAAAGTCTGCGGCTTAAAGTAGAAATTCAAACCTTGAATCAGAAAACCGCCGCTCTTATAGGCCGGTCCTGCGCCTCGGAAAAGGAACTGGAAGCCCTGTGGTTTCTGAGGATATATGCTAACGCTATTGTTCCAAGCAGACCTCATCGCCGGACTTACGGGCGAAGATATTGTTTCTTTTGGTAGGGGTTTTGACCAGATGCGGGCCGCCGAGTACGGAAAGATACAGTTGGGCATCCTTAAGTGTCTGCCGGGTACGACCCTTTCCATACGTGGCAAAGACATGATCCTGCGCTGGCCGCTGAGACCGCCCTACGAAATCCTGAAGCCCTAGGTCCTGCCGGAGGCTGAACTCAAACGAATAAAAAATTTTGTCCGTTTCTGGGAACTCACCGTCAACTTCGGTGCTTTCAAAAATATTGGTTCCATCTTTTCCCCGGGGAAGGTCGCTGTTCCGCTTTTTAAAACTTTTAGAGCGGTTTTCCGTGCGATTCGGAAAAACCGAGGGATAGAAAGACGGGAACTCTACGATGAACTGCGAGAGATAAGCGCGGATACCGGTCTTTTGTTAGGCGGACAAGACAGGTTTCGCAAAAATCTTTATTTCTTCGTCCGATTCTGAAGTGAATCATGGGGAAGAAGGGCGCCCATTGTAGCGCTGACTCTTTCTGGGCCACCGCATCCAAAGCACACAGGGGCGTCGGCTTCCATAAATTTCGCTCAGAACCTGACGGCAGGCGCCGCAAGGTCCCACAGGAACATCCGGAATCAATCGAGGTTATGGCCAGAGCCGTAAAGCCGCGCTTTCCTTTGCCCGCGCTGCGCGTTCGGCACAGATAGTGAGGTCGCAGGAGCGATTTTCTACGTTGCAACCCGTATGGAGGGAACTATCCTCCGCAAGCAGCGCTGCGCCTACCCGGAAATGAAAATACGGAGCATAGGCGGCAAGGGCGGCTTTACAAGCTTCTTTACATAAAGCGTCTAAATCCATACATTCCTCCAGAACATGGTACTTTAAAATTGTCCAAAGATACCGGTGAAAGCCTCTAGGATTCCAATATAAGCCGGGGCCATATAAAAATCCATATTTTAGCGGCCTATATGGAGAACGGCAAGATTGCCGCTGAGACTATCGCTTTTTTGATAGTATGAGCTACAGATGTATACGACAGGACGGATTCAAGACGCTGCCGGGGCAAACAATTCCGGGCCTTGGGTTTTTTCGTATTTTAGGCTACGGTTCTGCCATGACAACGACGCCTTTTCTTCCCGGGGGAGTTATTTTTGACATGGATGGATTGATGCTGGATACGGAACGGCTCATAATAAACGCTTGGATTGACGCGGCTCGCGGCAGAGGCTGGCCTGTGGATGAAGCCGTAGTCTTAAAAACTGTCGGCATTGATGAGCCTTCCAGCCGGGCTTTGTTAAGCGGCATCTTTGGCCCTGATTTTCCATATTATGAAATTCAGGAAGAGTTAAGCGGCAGGATTATCCGGCAGGCGGAGCTTCATGGGATACCTCACCGGCCCGGGCTGCTGACGCTTTTGGATCATCTTGCCAAGCTGGAGCTTCCTTTGGCGGTGGCCACGTCGGCGTCTCAAAAAACCGCCCGGTGGAAACTGTCCCGGAGCGGCATCCTGGAACGGTTTTCCGTATTGGCCTGCGGGGACGAGGTCAGGCGGGGCAAGCCCGCCCCGGATGTTTTTCTCTTGGCGGCGGAAAGGCTGGACAAGAACCCTGCCGAATGTGTGGGTTTTGAGGACTCCCCGGCGGGGCTTTTATCTTTGCGGGCCGCGGGGATTCGATCAGTATTTATCAAGGACCTTGTGGAACCGCCTCCTGATGTCCTTGCCTCGGTATGGCGGCGCTGCGGAGACATGGCGGAAGCCGCGGCCTTTTTCGGATGAATATAATGCCGGCGGGGATACTGAAAATGAAAAAAAATAATATGGACAAAATCAACATCATACATGGCGACGCTACAGAGGGTATGAAAAAAATACCCGATAAGTATTTTGATTTAGCTGTCTGCGACCCGCCTTACGGCGCGGCATCGGAAAACAAATGGAATTATGACGCAAAAAAAAGCATTGCGGGTTTCGGCGGTGACTGGAAACTCAACAATGAGACATGGGATTTATTGTCAAGCAATGAAAATTTTAATATGACATTTATTTGGTTAAAAGAAGTCAAACGGCTTGTAAAATCAAGCGGCTCTATATGGATTCACGCGACCTATCACAATTCCGGGTTTGTAAATACATGCTGTCAATTACTCGGCATAGAAATTATTAATGAAGTTATATGGTATAAAAGAAACGCATTTCCCAACCTTTCCGCAAGAAGATTAACAGCAAGCCATGAGACAATTATCTGGGCGCATACCGGCGAAAACAAACGCGAATATTATTTTAATTATGAAGAAGTAAAAAAAGCGTCTTTCGCGGAGGATAAATTGAAAGAAGCGGGGAAACAATTACGCACTGTTTGGGATATTCCCAACAATAAAACAAAAGACGAACTCGAAGCGGGAACGCATCCAACCCAAAAACCACTACGCCTGACGGAGCGTTTAATGCTTGTATCCGCGCAAAAAGGGGGCAGGTTGTTAATTCCATTTTCTGGTTCCGGTACGGAAATAATAGCCGGATTGAAATATGATATGGAAATAACAGCTTTTGAAATTAATCAAGAGTATTACGACTTATCATTAAAGCGGATTGACAATTTCCTGAAAAAACAAAAGGAGATGTTATTGCCATGCTGAAGACGGCCCAAAAAATCCCGCCGGTTATTAAATGGTCAGGGAGCAAAAGAAATGTCGCTTATAAAATCGGCAAATTCATTCCGTCCGCAAAACGGTATTTTGAGCCTTTTGTCGGCGGCGGCGCACTGCTTCCTTTTAGAAAAATACAAAACGGCATCGCTGGTGATATTATCCCCGAACTCATTGCTTTGTGGAACGCGATAAAATTAAATCCGGAAAAAACCGCCAATGAATATAAGAAGCGCTGGGAGAAATTACGGGAAAATGGATGTACCGTATATTATGATATTCGGGATAATTTTAACGCGACAAGAAATGAATATGATTTTTTGTTTTTAACGCGAACCTGTGTCAATGGACTTATACGCTACAATGACAAAGGCGAATTTAATAATTCTTTTCATCTTACAAGGCCCGGCATTCACCCTGACAGATTATCAAATATCATTAAGGAATGGCGCTTTATTATTAAGGACATTGATTTTTATACTTGCGATTACCGGGAGGTAATTGAGATGGCAAGGGAAGATGATTTTTTCTTTTTAGACCCGCCTTATGGTGGAACGAAGGGAAGATACACTAAAGAAAAATTTGATACGCATGATTTTTATGTGAACCTCGACAAATTAAATACCGCCGGGGCAAAATGGATATTGACTTTTGACGGCAGTGCGGGAAGCAGGACGTATTCGTATGAAGTGCCGGGAGAAATTTATACCCATAAAGAAACAATAATTACCGGACTTTCGCCTTTTACCAAAATGATGAATACAGGAATTGATGTCGTAGAAGAATCAGTGTATTTTAATTTTAATCCCGATATTTCCTTGACCACAAAAAGCCGTAAGCAAATCAATAATGAATCGACTCTTTTCAACGGTCTTGATGTGCAAAATTGATGTTTCTCCCGGCGGTTTGAATTCAAAAGCAAGAACAAAATCAACGCGGCCCTTTTCAAAAGAGTTTTGCAGTTCTGTATCGTTGCGGTAACAATACGCCGCCCCCGAAAGTGTTGCCAATTGGCGCAAAGGGCTTTCCTTTTCTTCATACAAAGACCATTCCGTATTATTTTTATCTGGATTTTCTTTGCGGTATGCCGTAGGCGGTATTGAAAACAAAGCCTTGACATAATTACAAAGCCGCTCGCCAATGTTTTGTTCTAAATCGGATTCATAATTTTTTGATTCAATTACCAGAAAATAAATCTCCTGTTTATTCGCGCTTTCTCTATTGATTTGAATGATATGGTCGGGGCGTTTTGCTTGTATTGCGGAAACACGAGGAAGCGAGGTCCAACGAAATTCAACAATCGTTTCATAATCATAATAAGAAATTCCACTCCAGTCGCCGCCGGGCGGATTACAAAGAGATTCAAATATTTGCTTTTGTGCTTTTCTTGAAAAAATAGAATGTATCGCGGTATCTATGTCATGTTCACCAAATATAGGAACTGCATTTGCGGCTTTCATTGTTATTTTTGCATGCGTCTCTGTTGCTTTTCTTTCAATAATTTGACACAATGCGCCATATTCCGATGTCGCGCTGTCTGCTAAACAATAATTGCTTAAATTGAGAATAGATTCCCAAAGTCCGTTTTCATTTGCAAGTTGAGTATAATCTTCCTTGAATTTTTTCCATGTCGTTTTTTTGGCTGGACCATAAACGATAGAAAGTATATCAATATCATTTCCAAATAACATTCGCGCAAGCGGCACTAATCCCCGGTCAGGACGCGAATCATCCCCGCGGGGCTTAAAGCCCGTGAGCCAAACAATCAAAAGAGGTTTATTTTTGTCTACGCTTGTGGAAGCCAATTTTTTTATTTCTGAATCGTGGTAAACAGATTGTAAAACTATCGAAAATGCTTTTATGTTTCCATTGACAAGAAGGCATACAGGAATATCCTTTGCGCCGATAGATAAACAATTGAGCGCCTGCGTTTTTGCAAGAAGGGTTTTAAAATTTTTTGTGGTGTTGATTTTATCGGATGTTTTTTTACGCCATATTTGCTTGTTCGGCTGGTTTTTAATCCATTCCGCTTTTTGAAGTCCTGAATCAAGATGCAAAAACGCATCCCATTCAGCACCGCGAAAAGTATCAATATTTTTCCTATCGTCCGCTAAAATTTTAACCAGCGACAAAGCTTTTTCAAGAAGTATTTCGACATCGCTTATTGTTTCAGTGTTATTCTCTATAAGTATTTTTACTAAATTGAGACAAGCGTCAAAACCAAATATCGGGGAAAATTTTTCGCGCAACGGCATACTAATAGCCGGATGCGCCTGATAAATAGGTATGCAAAAGACATGCAATGATTTTGATGTTGTCAAATACGAAAATGGAACAATAGGATTGGGAAAACGAGGCGCTTTAATTTCCCTTTCAGTGTCTAATTCAACACCGCCAATTTCTCCAAAATAGAGATAGGGTATGCCGATTTCGGCACAGTTTGCCGCTCTTCCGCTTCGTTGCCATGCATTATTTCCAGCGGGTAACGCTCCGCAATATTCAACGGCAAACAACAACTCTTCCGTTTCACCTGTTAAAAGTGTAACATACGAATCTGCCGCTTCCCGCAACGGCGCTCCGTATTTTGAAAGTTCATCGTTGATAGCGATTCCCCAGCGATCATGTCCGCCAAATAGTTCTACCGTTATTTCTGTATTGAGAATTATATGAAGTTTGAATGACGGCAAATAAAGGCTTTCCGAGCATACTTCGGCCTTGGTATCATACGCCTTTGAGATTAAATCCAAAGTTCTTTCGCATTCAACGATGTTATCGCCATGAATTCGTATGTGTATTTTTTTCACTTCAACCTCCCTAATGGCAATTCTAAACCGGTTTTACACTGGACTTGGCGAACCACGATTCTACGAATCGATAGTTCTATGAACTCTTAAGTTCTACGAACCGATGCTTCGACAACAACAGAAGTTGTTCGTATTGAGGGTTTAATACCCCGCTGCTCTGCGGCGGGGTTGATTGATTAAGCAGCTCTAGTATTGTCCAGCAGATACATTTCTATTCAGGCCGTTTCTTTCCGCCTACTCCAAGCCGTAAGCCTTAATTTTATTGATGACAGTTTTCCTGCTCACCGCCAATTCTTCCGCCGCCCTGGTGCGGTTCCCTTTGCACCGGACCAGCGCCTCCTTGATGGCCTGCTTCTCCACCTCCTCCAAGGAAGCTCCGCTTCCAGAAGCGGAACTTCCCGCCTCAGGCGCGGCGGTAAACCCGGCGTCCCGGCGGATGTCAATGTCGTAGGGGCGTATCTCCTTTCCGCCTCCGTAAATGAGGGCCCGTTCCAGGATGTTCTCCAGTTCCCGTATGTTCCCCGGAAAGGAGTAGCCCATTAGTTTTTCCACCGCCTCCGGGGAGAGGGACGGAACAGGGCGGCTCATGCGGACGCTGAGTTTATGCAGCAGATATTCTGTCAAAAGGGGGATGTCTTCCCCGCGTTCCCGCAGGGGCGGGAGGGTAATGCGGAAGACGTTAAGCCGATAGTAGAGGTCCTCCCTAAAGCGGCCGTCCCCAACAAGGGCCTCTATGTTCCGGTTGGTGGCGGAGACAATGCGCGCCCCAACCGGAATGTCCGCGGAACCTCCCAGGCGGCGTATCTTCCGCTCCTGGAGGACCCGCAGAAGTTTGACCTGGAGCGGAAGGGGCATCTCCCCTACCTCGTCCAGAAAGATGACGCCCCGGCCCGCCAGCTCAAAGAGACCCTGCTTCCGGGCGGACGCGCCGGTAAACGCCCCCTTCTCGTGGCCGAAAAGTTCGCTTTCCATAAGGCCATCGTGTACGCCGCCTATGTTCACCGCGACAAAGGGCTCCGACGCCTGGGGACTCCTGCGGTGTATCTCCCTGGCCGCCACTTCCTTGCCGGTGCCGCTTTCCCCGGTGATAAGCACCGTCACCTCGGAAGCGGCGATTTTGTCGATCTGGGCGGAGATGCGGCGCATCACCTCTGTTCTTCCTATAAGACCGCCGGGACCGGCGATCCGTTTTTCCGCTTCAAGCAAGTTTTCCCGCCGCTTGTCGTCCACAAGCTGCTTGAGCCTGATGCAGAGTTCCGCCGGATCAAAAGGCTTGACAAGGTAATCCTTGGCCCCGGTCTTCAGCGCATCTACCGCGTCGGGAATCTGGCCGTGGGCGGAGATCATGACAACCGGAGCGGATATACCCCGGTCCCGTATCCAGGAGAGAACCCCCTGGCCGCTCATCCCCGGCAGCTTCAAGTCCAGGATTACCGCGTCGAAGGATTCCTGCTCAAGAAAACGAAGCGCCTCTTCCCCGGTTTCCGCGCACAGTGAATCTATCCCTTCAAGGCCCAGGTATTTCTTCAAAGATTCCCGTATGTTCCGCTCGTCGTCGATAATCAGTACCCGCATGATTCCTCCCTCGTGTACTCAGGCAGCGCGATCCTCACCGCGGCGCCGCCGCCTTCCCGGTTCTCCAAAACAATGGTTCCCCCGGCGGCCTCAATGAACCGCCTGCTGATGCTGAGCCCTATGCCGGTGCCGGTACTTTTACTGGTGAAGAAGGGATCAAAGACCCTTTCCAGGTCTCCCGGCGATATTCCCCTGCCCCGGTCGGTAATGCCGATCAGAAGGCGGCCAGGAAAACGCCCGTCGTGGCCGCCGTGTATTATGGAGGCCGTAATTTCCCTTTCCGGGCCGCCGCTTTCCAGGGCGTTGCGGATCAGGTTCTCAAAAACGGAGCGGGCGCGCTCGCTGTCCATCAGGATCATCCCGTCCCGGACCGAGGCTTCATCAACAATGTTTCTGCCGCAGAGGCGCATGGAAATTTCGCACAGAACAGTATAACTGTTCAGCGGAACGGGATTCCCAGCGGCGTCCCTCAAAAAATCATTTACCCGCCATGTCATGGCGGCAAGGCGCTCCACCTCGCCGTCGATGACCGCGAGTTCCGCGCCGCCTGCGAACTCTTGCTGCCCGGCTGGCGGAAACGGAGTTTCCGAAGGCTGCCCGGCTTCGGCGAAGAGTTTACGCAGTATTCCTGTCTGAAGCCTGATGGAAAGAAGGGGGTTCTTGATTTCATGAGCCAGGGTGCTTGCGGCGGTTCCCAGGATCACCAGGTTCTTCTGGGATTCTATCCGCTCCCTGTACTCCCGGTTATTGAGGTAAAGCCGCCGCACAAAAAGCGTCAAAATCAGCAGTCCAAGTTCGCAGAAGGGGAAGAAGATCGCCGTTAAGGTCTGGGTCCGCCAATAGGCAGGGTGGATAACATCGATGTAGAGGTACTTGCTCCGGGCCAGGGCGGAGAACAGGGCAAAGGCCGGCGTAAGATCCGCAGACTGCGCCTGAGCTTCGGGAAGCGCGGGCGGAGACCCGGGCGGCGGCTCAGGGACTTGTGGAGGAGGAGCGCCCGGCTCCGCTGGATAGAGCCGCATGGAGCGCCTGCGTCGCGCCTGTTCGCCGCCCTCCGGCGGGGGCGGCATAGCTTCGGGCCTTGTGCGGAGTATAAACTTGACCCGGCTTCCCTGTTTGTCTGGAACAACGTAGCGGCCCGGCCCTGCCTGCCGGCTGTTTTTCAGCAGTTCCTCATCAAGAAGCGGCGGAACCACGCCCCATTGGTAGACCGGCTTTAAGTCTTCCCCAAAGATGCCGAAGCCGGCGATTCTGTTCCTGAACTGGGGGGAAGATTCAATGACGGAGCCAAAGTCAGAGTAGTCCCGCAGGCTCGTAAAGAGGACGCTGAAAAAGCGCTCGTTGTCGTTGTCCCGTATGAGCCGCGCCCGGTCCCGCAGCTCCAGCATGATAAACACCGTAAGGGCGGAGAGCAGAAGCCAACTCAGCAGAGAGGCTGCCAGGGACGCTGTTTTTAGCGGAGCCTTCATAAAAAACTCTTTAGTCTGAAAAAGCGCGGGACTTGTTTAGCGGCTAAACAGCCCTCTGGACAAGCCGGATATATCAGCATTGCCTTACCAGGAAAGAAGAGCGGCCCGCAGCTCTTCATCGGAAGGAAAACTTCCCAGGCTTCGAATCTTGGAGAGTCCAGAGAGGAAGCCGTAGCGGGACCGGATGTGCTGGTTGCGGCTTGAACCCGCAGAGGCCGCCGCGTCAGACAACTCCGCAACGGAAGCGTGAGACATCCGGTACAGCTCAAGAACCTGTTCGTAGCGGCGGACTGCGTATTCCTCCGCCCGGCTGGAAGACAGCGCTGACATTGCCTGGGTAATCAGATCAAGCGCGGCGGTCCTGATCTCAAGGTCAAGGGCAAGCTCCGCGCTCTTTCTGTCCAGAAGAGCCTCGTCGCGGGCAATTTTCTTCTTGTCAATGTTCGCCCCGGTAACAAGGAAATCAAGCGGTATGGAAGCGCTGAGCGAAATCCGCCCCGAAGAAATGTCCGCGCCATCCACCATGGAATAGTTCATGCCCCCAGAGACGCCGGCGTTCAGCGTGGGAAAGTAGTCCCGCTTTGCCAGGGACACAGCCTTATCCGCCTGGCCGCTCCTGAGAGCGGCCTTTACAAGCGCGGGATTGGCCCTGGAAACTTCGGCCCGGAAGCTCTCAAGAAAAGCCTCCACCCTCTCGTCCGAAAGCCCCGCAAGCTTCCGCATGAGTTCCTCCCAGGCTTCAAAGTCAAGCTCCTCCGGCTCCTGAAACTCCGTCTGCCCGGTAAGGTTTGCAAGCGTAACCCTGCTTATTGTGAGGTCCCGCTTGGCCTGATTCCGCGAAGCCTCCCCCGACTCCTTCTCCGCCAGGGCCTGAAGGTAATCGCCGTAGGCAATCATCCCGCTTTCAAGACGTATCTCCGCCATGTCCAGGGCAAAGGTGGAAGCCTCAAGCGCGGCGTCGGAAGCCGAGAGCGCCGCCCCCGCTTCCAGCACGCCGTAGTAGGCGGCGTCCGCAGCGTCAAGCACGGCGAAGTACTCCTCAAGCGCATCCTGGCGGGCTATGCCTTCGCTCATGGCATTGACGGCTTTGAGCAAGCTGTTCCTACCGCCGTCGTAAAGCTGCCCGGATACGCCGAAATTGGCCCCCGCGCTGAAACTGTCTTTCAGGGAAACTTCCCCCGAAAGACCCGCCGATCCCGAAGCCCCAAGGGACAGGGAAGGCAGCGCGCCGTACTTCCTGAGCTTCTCGTCCAACCCCGCGCTCTCCACAGCCAGATTATACCTGGCCAGGGTGCGGGAATTCGCCAGCGCCATAGTCCGGGCCGTCTCCAAATCAATGCAAAAGACCGGCGCCGTTATCAACAACAAAACCGCTATTCTCATATATACCTCTATGCTTCCACGTACATTTTTTACGGAGTCTTCGTACATTTAGGGGGGGGGGGGGGGGGGGGGGGGGGGGGGGGGGCGGGCGGCACCCCCCCCCCACCCGCGCGCCCCCGCACCCCCCCCCGGCCCCCCCCCCCCCCCCCGCCCCCCCCGCCCCCCCCCCCCCCCCCCCCAACGTCCCCCCCCTACGGCGCACACGGTTGCGCCGTACCCCCCTCAGCGGGGGCGCTGCCCCCGCAACGCCCCCGTGCAAGCCGCAAAGAGACCCTGCGGGTCCCACTCCCTGATATGGAACCGGAAACCTCCGGTTTCAGCGGTTCCCGTCTTAATCAACTTCTTGACATAGCCGGGAACCATGAGACCGGAGACATGAGACCGCGAGCGGTCTCCCAGTCTCATGGTCTCCGGTTCCATGTCTGACCCCTGACATAGCCTAGGTCTGACCCTAGACATAGCCTAGGTCTGACCCTTGACATAGGCTTATGTCTGACCCCTGACTAAGCCTAGGTCTGACCCTTGACCTAGCCTAGGTCTGACCCCTGACATAGGCTAGGTCTGACCCCTGACACGGCCTAGGTCTGACCCTAGACATAGCCTAGGTCTGACCCCTGACATAGGCTAGGTCTGACCCTAGACATAAGCTAGGTCTGACCCCTGACATAGCCTAGGTCTGACCCCTGACATAGGCTAGGTCTGACCCTAGACATAAGCTAGGTCTGACCCTAGACATAAGCTAGGTCTGACCCTAGACATAAGCTAGGTCTGACCCTAGACATAAGCTAGGTCTGACCCCTGACATAGGCTAGGTCTGACCCCTGACATAGGCTAGGTCTGACCCCTGACACGGCCTAGGTCTGACCCCTGACATAGGCTAGGTCTGACCCTAGACATAAGCTAGGTCTGACCCCTGACACGGCCTAGGTCTGACCCCTGACACGGCCTAGGTCTGACCCTAGACATAGCCTAGGTCTGACCCTAGACATAGCCTAGGTCTGACCCCTGACATAGGCTAGGTCTGACCCTAGACATAGCCTAGGTCTGACCCCTGACATAGGCTAGGTCTGACCCCTGACATAGGCTAGGTCTGACCCTAGACATAAGCTAGGTCTGACCCCTGACACGGCCTAGGTCTGACCCCTGACATAGGCTAGGTCTGACCCTAGACATAAGCTAGGTCTGACCCTAGACATAAGCTAGGTCTGACCCTAGACATAAGCTAGGTCTGACCCTAGACATAAGC
>JAITSE010000079.1 GCA_031288005.1 Treponema sp. | reverse complement strand
GAACAAGTCTCGCAAAATACTACGTATTTTGCCGATTTTTATAAGGAATTTGTTCGATACCTGAAGTTATCGAACAACTCTAATAAATAAGAAAATAGTTATTTTCCTAAATTTATCGTTTTACCCATATATATGGGTCGAAGCGATTGACAGCCATTTTATACGGTTAAAACAATTCTATGATATAATGGAAGGTGGTTTTGGTTGTTTTTTTAGACTGAACGGCGTTTTTTATTTGGACGAACCACAGACTATCGCAATGACCATAGGTTTTGGTTATGAGCGAATTACAGGTCTGCGAGGGAAAACATCATCAAGCATTATAGGTATCACCAACGATGACTTCGCGCTAAATCAAAACTATCATTCCGGAACAGACAGCTCGCAGATTAAAATTCATGCCGGCGTGATGTTTACTATACCGTAAAATTAAAAACCTCCACCCCTACCTGTCCTTGTGTTTGTCGTAGACCAGTGTGTCTATCCGGCGGTTAAGGCCTTGACGGGTCATCACGCTTAATTCTATCTCCGCCCCCGATTTCTTGTTGGAATTGCCAAGCAAGCCGAAGGCTTGCACGATTCCTTAATGGTAAATCCGATTATACAGAAAAAGCCGGGAGAAGTCTCCCCCAGCCTGCCGGAGCAGTCCGGGAAGAAACCATTCAAGCTCGAAGCGCTGAACCGCCAGGCGCGGCTTGTATAAATGGCACGGGGCGGTTTCCCGTAAATAATCCTAAAAATTTCTAAATAATGATACACAATTCCCATATCATACGGTATAATTATTCATGGTTTCCGCACAGACCCTTGCCGGCAGGCGGAGAAAACATAATTTTGAATAAATAACGGAGGCAATCATGGCCAAAATCCAGGAAAAAAAGACCGCCGCAAAACGGCTGATAGGTACGGCAGTACCAGTAGGGGCGCTGCGGAGCAGGGAGAGCGCGGGTGTCGGAGAATTTCCGGATCTGGTTAAATTTGCCGAATTATGCGGCAGGATGGGTATAGGCTTGATCCAAATTCTGCCGGTCAACGACACGGGGTATGAAAGTTCTCCATACAGCGCTCTTACGGTATTCGCCCTGCATCCCCTGTATCTAAGAATCAGCGAGCTTCCAGAACTTAAGTCCGGGCCAGCTCAATTCCGGCAAAAAGCCGTGGACCTGGGAAAACAATTTGAGGGGGAAACACGGTTTCCTTTTGAAAAGATAGTCCGTGCGAAAATGAGCCTGCTTCGAGAGATCTATGAGGCCAATAAAAAAGAAATAGCCGCAAAAACTGAAGGCGGCGTCCTTGGAAAATGGATAAAGGAAAACCCCTGGATAAAAGAATACGCCGTATACCGGAGGCTCAAAGAAGCGAACAGCGAAAAAAGCTGGCGTGAATGGACTTCTTTCCGGCAGGCGTCAGCGGCTGACATTGACGCTCTCTGGAATGACGGCAAGCTCCGGGCTGAGCATATCTTCTGGGCCTGGCTTCAGGAAGCCCTTGACACTCAGTTCAGCGCAGCCGCAGCCGCAGTCGCCGCAGCAGGCATACTCCTTGAGGGAGACCTGCCCATACTTATCAACGAAGATTCCTGTGATGTCTGGGCCCACCCGGAATATTTCCGCATGGAGTTGTCAGCAGGCGCACCGCCTGATATGTACAGTCCCGGCGGGCAGAACTGGGGATTCCCGATTTACAACTGGGATGCCCTGGCAAAAGCGGATTATAGTTGGTGGCGGAAGCGCCTTAAAGCCGCGGAAAAATACTATCAAGCCTACCGTATCGACCACGTTTTAGGCTTTTTCCGTATATGGGCCTCCGGACGGAAAGACATTCACGCGGCTATGGGCCAGTTTGTCCCCTACATCCCGGTAAAAAAAGAAGAACTCTTCGCTCTGGGCTTTGACGGCGGCCGCATACGCTGGCTTTCTCTCCCCCACATTCCCACCGGGGAAATCTGGGATGCCCTGCGAAACAACTGGGGTGGGGCCCGCACGGAGCAAGAAATCGCCGTGGAAGCGGAAAAAACCTTCTCCGCCGCCCTGAATCGCATAGCCGGCGAAGAGCTCTGGCTTTTCAAGGAATCAATTCATGGTGAAAAAGACATCGCCGCTCTGGGGCTACACCCCGCCGCCCGGGATTACCTTTTTTACGCCTGGCGCAGCCGCGTTTTCTTTGAATCCGGGAAGAACGATTTCTTTCCGGTCTGGGACTGCCGGGCTTCCCGGGCCTACGCTTCCCTTTCCGGGGAAGAAAAGTCCGGTCTGGAAGCGCTTCTGACAAAACACAACGCCGCTTCGGAAGAAATTTGGGAAAAACAGGGGAAGAAGCTCCTCACAATTATCAGCGAGTCTTCCTCAATGCTGCCATGCGCCGAAGACCTAGGGGCGGTCCCGGACTGCGTCCCCCGGGTCCTGGCAAAACTCAAAATCCTGGGGCTCCGGGTAGTCCGCTGGCACAGGGAAAAAGGCGGTCCTGACAGTCCCTTCGTACCCCTCGAGGATTACCCGGAACTTAGCGTTTGTACCGCGTCGGTCCACGACAGTTCCACGCTGAGGGAATGGTGGGAACGGGAGGCCGATCAGCAGGTATTCTGCGGATTCCTGGGGTATCCTTCCCTGCCAAAAGTCTACAATCCCGGCGTCGCCAAAGTACTCCTCCAACGCATAGCCACCGCCGCTTCCTTGTTCAGGGTTTTTCAGATTCAAGATCTCCTCCACTTATCGCCTGAGTGGTACGCCGAGGACCCAGCTTCCGAGCGTATCAATGTACCAGGCACTGCCGCGCCTTTTAACTGGACATACCGTCTACCCGCGCCCATTGAGGAGATAGCGAAAGACGAAGTATTGATCCAGTCCGTGCTTGACTTGGCCGTGGCCGCGCCCGCAAAACGAAAAAAAAATTGAGCCTCGCTGCTATATGCCCGGCAGCATCCCGCTCCTAACGCGGAAATGTCAGCCGGGTTTTTAACAGTTCTATTGGACTTGTTCGGCGGAAACATCGGAAACGCGGAAACAAGTTTCCGATGTTTCCGCGTTTCCGATGTTTCCGATGTTTCCGAAACCTATTTTACTGAACCCTGGAACCGTAGACTTTCAGTCGCATCGATTCCTTCGGGTTCGGATTATCGAACAACCATATTATATTTTCTGTACCAAAACCAGGCCAAAGCATTTTTTTCCGTTTATGTACGGAAAATACTGCGTATCCTGTATAATTTTATATCTCTTTTCCAGCAGGCCGTTTAATACCGGGAGGGCGGATACCGCAAAAGGCTTTTTATAGCCGCCTGGAATATAACAACTATCCACAACTAAATTTTTAGAGTCGTCATATTTTTTATGTTTTTCATGGATATCTTTTAACGGCGTTATTTTTAACTGCTTGTATTTTGGCCTGTTTTTAATGGCAATATTTGTGTACCAATGTCCCGACGCTTCTACAAGTTATTTTTTCGGATTTAAAAAATAATCTATACGGTTATATCCCGCCCATACTTTGTTATCTTTGAAATAAGAAATAAACGCCGGCGCTATCGGATTTGTTATGTTAGAAATTATTAAAAAATTTTTTCCGCTTTCAATTACGATTTTCCAATAATCCGCCGCCCGTGAGAACGGCGGGTTTGTGCATACTATATCCGCGTCTTCTTTCAGTATTTTCAGCGGCAGGGGATCGTCAAAGCTGCCCGTGTAGTTTTTGGGGAATTTCCTGAATTCTCTGAAACCGTCTTTAGTAAACACATACCCTTTTGCGCCTGATTAAATAAATCCACCGGGCCGCTGTAATGGGTGCATATTATTTTTTTTAATTCCAGGCCCTTAAAATTCTGTAAAAAACACAGAGCGAAAGCCGATGTGTTTTTACAGTCATCATCAACCGCATCATCACAGTTGTGGAACAAGGTTTTGTCTTTCCATGCTGTTCTGTCATACATGGACAGCTCTTTTTCAATGTCGTCAAGCCGGGTATAAAATTCATCATTTTTAACTTTTTGCGCCTTCTGCATCAGGTCTTTTTTTGTCAGCCCGTGTTCTTCCGGTGCCGGCGTTGTTCTTTTAATTATTTTTATCTGTTTCTTTTCTTCGGCACGAATAAATATCTCTTTAACAAACATTTCATGGGTTCGTATAGATTCTATGTAATGTCTAAATAGTTCAGCGTTATAAAAATATATTTCCCTGCTTTTCTCTTCGCTGAGGGCGCTGTATTTCTCATTTATGTCATTTTCCACTTCCGTCATGTCCTTTACTTCACTGGCAAATAAATACTGGTAAATATTTTCTTTGGATTTACCGGTCATATTATTGTATTCTTTCAAACGCCGATCATAGTCATGGGTTTTGCCTATTTTGCATTCTGACGGTTCCAGCGACGCCTGCACTAGAGTTGTTCGTCGGAAACTTCGTTTCCGCAACCCGAACCTGATTAAGGTTCAGTAAAATAGGTTGTTGAACAAGTCCACTATATAAATGTACTATTTTACTTTGTTTTTTGTCAAATTGCGCTCCTTTTTTCTTCTAAGCGCTGTTCTCAGGAGCCAAGAATGAGCAGTTCCGGCCTGTACTCGAAGTGCATAGTGTCATACCAGGGCCATGAGCCGCCCCAGATAAAACCCTGTTCCTCGAAAGCGCAGATAACTGACAGGGGCGGATCAAGCCTCTGACCGGCGCTAACAGCCTGCCAATCAAGGCCCTTATCTCGGGTCCATTGCCAATAAGTTTCTTTTCCGGGCTGCGATTTCTCCAGAAGGTCTATGGCTATGCCGTAAGAATGGTAGCTGCGGTTTGTTGAACCGGCCACATTTCTCCAGTTCCACGCAGTGATACTGTAAAGCTGTTTCTTCCACAGCGCGACAGTCTCATCAGTCTTTTCCAGCTCAAGAATACGCGCTTCCACTGCCGCCAGAGGCGCTGTTATCATACGATGAACATGAACGCGCCTGTCCAGAAAACTAATCCACTCCTGCTGTTCATAAGCCTCGGCACGGGTGCGGCAGTTATAGAGCGTCTCATAAAAGGGAGAGCGTCCCGCGTCCGGCGCAAAGGACGGACGACTGCGGACATAAAAGGCGGCGCCGTTTCTGCGGGACTTCACCTGGGATGCCAGTTTGTTCCAGCGGTCTTCGGTCTCAGGATCGTCCGCCTGCCGCCGGTAACGGTAAACCGAAAGAGGGCGGAAATCTTTAGGCTGGGATATTTCATCTACGGGAAGAAAGCGTCCCGCCGCGTATGCGTAGGGAACGCCGTCAAAGTTGAAATACCAGTCTGCGGCGCCGCCGTCAGCGGAAAGCCGGAATTCCAGCCCGGTAATGCGGTCAGGAAAAGCGGCGGCAAAGGCTTTGACAACTTCTCCGGCGTAGCCGCCCACATTTTTTCTCATGGCAAGCTCGATACGCAGTCCCTCCATCCATCCGGCCGCCAGGCGATCAATTTCCCTTTGGTTTACGCCCCTGTACTGCTGAAAAGCCCGTCCGTTTATAAAAACCCAGGCTCCCTGTATCAGCGTCCCAATCTCCGTCTCTTCTGCGTTATCAGGAGTCCTGTCCATCCAAAACAGAACCACAGTTCCATCCCAAAAATCAAAACCGGCAAGAAAAGTTTTAAGCAGCGCATTGCCGCCGCTGTCTGATGCGTTGATGCCAATCAAAAAAGAGTCGTATTGCTGCGCTTCTGGAAGCGTTTGATTCCGGCGCACATCAAAAGTATCTGCACGGCCAAGGCTGGCCACAGTTTTTACAAGACGTATGAAACGGGCTTCGCTTGAGTTGTATGAAAACACCGGCCTAATTGCGTTTAATCCCGAATCATAAATCAGCAGAGTCCGGCCAAGGCGATCATCCGGCGTCTGTTCATATTTTACGGGAGAACAGCCCGCAAGCAGGGCGGTTAGCAGAAAAACAAAAAAGTGCGCTTTTTTCAAAAGACACCTATCCTGCCTTTGCATTGATTATCGGCGTTCTTTATACTGAACGCCAGGCCGGCGGCGGATGTTTGCGGATTTTTTTGCGTAATTCCAGCCCAACTCTGCCGGAGATAATAACCTGTTGTTAATGAAAAGTCTACCGTTACAGCCGGGCAGGTCTCCAGCGGGAAGGCGCCGGGAAAAATTATAAAACGTTTCTTTAAAAAGCCCGCCGCAGGATGGAACCACAGGTTCCTTTCACAATTACGGAGCGGGCTAAGCGCAGGCGCTCACAAAGGCGTCAAAGATTTTCCCGCTGCTTTTTTCCGCCAGCGCCATTTCCGGGTGCCACTGAACGGCCCACACAAAGGCCCTGCCCTCCATGCACACGGCTTCGGCAAGACCGTCTTCCGCCCTGGCCATAAGCTTGAGCCGTGGCGCAAGCTTTGCTATCCCCTGATGGTGGCAGCTATTGACCGAAAGCTCTCCCCCGCCAAGAAGCCCGTTGAGAGGGCTTCCCGGCTCAAATGAAACCTTGTGAATAGGGCGGTCATAGGGCGGATTCTGCTTGTGTCCGGGAAAGCCGCGGGAAAACTGAGCGTTTATGTCTTGATATAGGGTCCCGCCCAGGAGCGCATTGAAAAGCTGCATACCCCGGCAGATACCAAGGGCCGGTTTGTTTAGTTTAAGCACGGCGCACGAGAACAGGGCCGTCTCCATTGCGTCCCGCTCCGCGCAGAGTTCGCCGCAAAAGGGCAAAACGCCCTCCCCATAGAGGCCGGGTGAAACATCCTGGCCGCCCGTGAAAATAAAGCCATCGCACATACCGGCAAGCTGCTCCAGCGCTGCTTCGTCCCTGGTCAGGGGCAGCATGAGGGGAAGCCCTCCGGCCAGCGCCGCCGCGTCCATATATCCCGGCAGCATCCAGAGGCTGTCCATACTTTCATCCCACAGCGGCGTCACGCCAATCACCGGCTTTTTCACAGCGTTCAGGTTAGCACGGGGTACGGAAGCATACAATAGATATCCGGCTCGAAGACCGGCTCTTATGTGAACACTAATTAGAGGATGCACAGTATAAGACGGCGCTCCTGCCCAGGGTGAGGCTTGCAACCTCGCAGCGCTTGCTTGACAGTTTTGTACACTTTTGTCAAAAACTGCTGCCGGCGGGCCCTTCCGGGCCGCTCAGCAATGTTTCTGAGCCGCTCAGGAATCACCGGGAGCCGTGCAATCAGGCGGAGCCTGATTGCTTGGAGTTTTGGGAGCGGCGTCTAAGTTGCGGATATTGTTGTAAGTCCCAAAACTCCCCGAATTGGACCCTAAGAACCGGCCCGGAGGACCATTGCTTGGAGTTTTTTGACCCGCAAAGAAGCTAACAGCGGTAAGATGTGTCAAAAAACTCCGAAGCAATCCGGCGGAGCCGGATTGCACGGGAGCCGCCCAGGTTTAAGTGAGAGCTGCTTAGGTTTAAGTGGGAGTCTCTCCCACTTGAGATTGCTAAAGCAATCTCTTAGTGAGAGCCGCTTAGGTTTAAGTGGGAGTCCCTCTCACTCGAGTGGGAGCGGCTCAGGTTTAAGTGAGAGAGACTCTCACTCGAGTGGGAGCGGCTCAGGTTTAAGTGGGAGTCTCTCCCACTTGAGATTGCTAAAGCAATCTCTTAGTGAGAGCCGCTTAGGTTTAAGTGGGAGCCGTGCAATCCGGCTCCGCCGGATTGCTAAGGAGTTTTGCGGGCGATTATGAAGGTGTCGATTTTTCTAATTCCGCAAAACTCCATAGTCCTAAGGGCTGATTCCCGGGGAAAAACCCCGGGGAGAGGTGCGGGGAGTTTTGCGAACCGCGGTTCTACGAACCGATGGGTCGCTTTGACCCGCAAAGAAGCT
>JAITSE010000074.1 GCA_031288005.1 Treponema sp. | reverse complement strand
GAGAACGACGGCTTTGAGCTTGGAGCGCAGAGGCGGGCAATAGAGAAAAACGATCTGCCGGAAGCTCTAAAGCTGATCAAAGAGTTCCAGAAGGCAGTGATGAGCGGCAGAGACGGCCTTAAACAAAAGCCTGAGGCAAAGGCCTTGATTGTTCCAAAGGAAAAAATTGCCGGAAACGGAGAGTATAACCTGAGCGGGGAACGCTACCTGGCGCCTGAGCCGCGGGGAAAGCAAAAGTGGCCGATGGCGCGCCTTGGGGATGTGTGCGAGTTGATAAGAGGAGTAACTTACTCTAAAAACGATGAAATCTCAGATGGTGGTAAAAAGGTATTGCGAGCAAACAATATAAATCTCAACGGGAACTTGGATTTTTCTGATATAAAACGAATTGATAAAAACTTTGATGATTCCAAAAAATTAAAAAAAGGCGATATTTTCATTTGTTTAGCAAGCGGAAGTAAAGATCATGTTGGAAAAGTTGCATTTATTGAATCAGATACGGAATTTTATTTTGGTGGCTTTATGGGATGTATTAGGACAAAAGAAAATTTGCATCCTAAATTTGTTTTTCATTTTTTACGATATTCAAATTTCAATCATTTTTTACGTGAACAAATATATGGTACAAATATAAATAATTTAAATAAAAAAATCTTATATGCCTTCCAAATCCCTCTGCCGCCTCTTGAAGTTCAGCGGGAAATTGCGGCGGAAATTGAAGCCTATCAGAAAGTCATTGACGGCGCGCTGTAGGCGGCGGACAACTGGAAGCCGCGGATTGAGCTTGACCCCGCATGGCCTGATGTGAGGCTGGGAGATGTGTGTAAAAATGTTCAATATGGTTTGTCTGTACCTCTTTCGTTAGATGGAAAGGGTTATAAAACATTTCGTATGAATGAAATTAGTGACGGAAAATGTGTAGATAACGGGAAAATGAAATACGCCAACATTACGGATAAGGAATTTAAAAGATACCAGCTCATTGATAAGGATATTTTGTTCAATCGGTCAAACAGTTTTGAACATGTTGGGCGTACGGGGATATTTACCCTGTCTGGAAAATATTGTTTTGCTTCTTATTTGATTAGGCTTTCTATCAATCAAGATTTAGCCAACCCTGTTTTTGTAAATGCTTTTATGAATTCAGATAATTTTCAGCAAGGAATAAAGTCATTTGCAAGTCGCGCAATCGGACAATCAAATATAAACGCTAAAAACTTAATGGCTTACACGATTCCCCTCCCGCCTCTTGCAATCCAGCGGGAAATTGCGGCCAGTATCGAAGCCGAGCGGAAGATCATTGAGGGCTGCCGGGAACTGAGCGCAAAGTACAAGGCGAAGATTAAAAAGCTTGTTGACGGGGCTTGGGGGGAATAAATGTTATGATAAACGATGAAATACTCGCAATAAAAAACAGTATCTTAAAAACCGTCGGAGAAAATTGTGAAAAAATAATTCTCTTTGGTTCCTATGCTTATGGAACGCCCGGACCAGGCAGCGATTACGGTATTTTTGTTGTCCTTAAAGATGGCACGGAAAAACCCATAGTGGTATTACAGAATATTTACGGCGGACTGGCGCGGAACCCGAATTATAAAGCCGTAGATGTCCTTGCAAATTATAAAAGCCGTTTTGAAGAAGAAGTAAATTGCCTACCATTGAGCGTATCATTGTCAAAAAGGGGCTTGTTCTCTATGACCGCGCATGATTTGGCAAAAGAATGGCTGCGTTACGCTAAAAGCGATCTTAATACCGCCGTTTATATGTTCAACGATGTTAATCCCAAAGAGACTGAAATATCCTGTTATCACGCTCAACAATGCGCCGGGAAATCACTCAAAGCTTACCTTGTTTTAAAAGATATAGACCCTCCCCGTATTCACGATCTTTTGGAATTAAACCAGCTCTGTGCCGCCCGAAACTTGAGTTTTTCGACTATTCAGCAATACTGCGCGCTTCTAAACCCCTATGGCGTTCATGTCCGTTATCCCAATGAATTGACTGTTGATGATACTATAACAAGACTAGCCATTGAGAATGCCGCAAAGATATTTGAATTTTGTGATAAATTGAAACCTTGCAACCGCTACGCGGTTGCTTAGAAGTTTTGAGACCCTGGAGTTGAGACCGGTTTTCAGTTCTTTGCTGGTCTCAAAACTCCCAAGGAACCCGTAGGGTTCCACTTATTTTAGTGGCTGGTTTGAGACCCTTCGGGTCTCCCGTGGTCTGTCCTCCGGTTGCTGGTTGGAACCGTGGAGTTTTACTTTCCACCCCGGTGGAAAGTAAAACTCCTTAGGTAATTTGGGACCTACTGTCCCAAATTACCCCGGACCCCTGGGCCTAGGAGACAGTCAGGTCAACCGCGTAGTCTATTTGCCTGGGTTCCTTTAAGAACACGCCGCCGCCTGAGTGCTGGGTAATAACCCTGACGCGGTAGCTCCCGGCAGTCAGGGCGGGAAGCTGGGCGGAGACGCGGGCGGGGTGGTTTTCTACGAAGTTCCCCATAAGCTTCTGGGCCAGGCCGTCTGTGCCGCCTGCACCGCCTGAGGCGTTCACAATGTAAAGCCCGCTAAAGCGGTCTCAAGATTGCTTGGAGTTTCGCGGAATTAGAAAAGTTCTTTATATCATACAAAGTCCGCAAAACTCCAGACGGACTACTGTCCGCAGACTACTGTCCGCAGACCTCTGGGACCTAAGGTTCCACTGATTTGCGAACCTTAGGTCCCACGATCTCAGACCCTGGCGTTTTTAGAACGGACTTGCTTTGTGCGGCGTCTGCGCGTTTATCAGGTCCGCGGGAGCGCCCGCGCCGAACTTGACGCGGAAAGCGCCGCCGTCGGTGTCTCCGGTGGTGTCGCTCGATGCCGCCGCGGCGGTGTCTTCTTTGTCGTTGAGGCCGTTGCGGATGGTCCACAAGGTTGTGCCTTCATTGACCGTTGTGCCGAAGGCCCGGTACTCAAGCTCAAACACGAGAAGCCCGTCTTTGTTGTTCTTGGGGAGTTTGTTGACGCTGGTGTCGCTTACAAAGGTGATTTGCGCATTAGTCGCATTTGAGTGGCCGGAAATTATATAATACCGGTTAGTGGATGTGGCAGGGTAAATGTCGAGTGAGGTTGTGGCGTTGGTTCCTGCTCTGGAAATGAAGCTTACCGCGTCAAAAGTCAGTTTCTCGTTTGAGCCGCCTGACAGGGGATTCAGCGTAATCTTTGGAACCAGGCTTATTGCGCCCAATTCCGTGCCGGTTTTCTCCGCCCCAAGGAGAGCCGCCAGCTTCGCCACTCTGAATGTTACGGCAATGACCGCAGCGTCAGCAATGGGGGAACTTGCATCAGCAATCGTTGACGTGGTTGTGGGGGAAATATGAATATTCCGGTTGTTTATTGTTGAAGCGATTACGTTTCCTAAACTGCCTGTGCTGCTGGTGTATGCATCGTATGTTATAAACGCAAAATCATTGTCCGCCGACATCGCGTTGTTTTTGCTTGTGTCCCACAGGAGGGGGAAGGCGTTGATTGTAATGCCGATTACGTTGTTTTCGCCCGGGGTGATGAGGTTTATTTCGGCGCCTAATGTGTAGCTGCCCTCGCTGTAGCCCGCGGCCAGGAGGGTTTTGCATTGATAGTCCGTGGATCCCGCAAGGAGCAGCACGTCATAGGCGTAGCCGGGATAGACCGCCACGTTGATGTAGCCGTCGTTCTTTGTTCCGGCGCCACGGTAGTATTGTTTAACTTGGGTTGGAAGGGTGGACTCGGTGGATTTTTTTATGGTTCTGAATACGACTTCATAGAAGTCCGCGTCAAAGCGGATGTTCTTGTTTAGAATGGAGCGTGAAATGGAGGTTAGGGAACCTACGGCTTCCGGGTCTGACCCCCCCCCCCCCCCCGGTCGGGAGCGGCACGGTTACACGGACAAGGCCGCCCGCGTCCTGGAACAGGGCCGCGGGGCCGGCGGTTTCCGCGCCGGGCGCGGAGGGGTAGGAACACGCGGCGAACACTGCGACGGCAGCGAGCGCCGTGAAGACGTCGAACTGAGACCTCCGGTCTCGGGTCAGCGCCTTTTTTGGAACCGGTAGGTTCCTTTCAAAAACACTCATACAATTTTCCTTTGCAAGCCTAAGGAAGCTCCGCTTCCACGGTTTGCTGTTTAAATTTCCCCCTCAGAAATAGGGGGTTACTATAAGATTAAACGATATTTCAGAATATTGCAAATTTTTTTTAAGAAAAACACGATTTTTTCAAGAAAAACTTGTTTTTCAAAAATCTTGTTTTTTCAGAAAAGGCAAATATTTTCGGTTTCAGCGGTCTTCCGCGGTTTGCAGGGGAATTGACAAAGCCGGCGTGAATAAGTAGTATAACAAAGAGGAATCAGAGTGGCAAAAGAAGAAGCTATTGAAGTTGAAGGGGTTGTCCGGGAAGCCCTTCCAAACACCATGTTCAGAGTTGAGCTTGATAATCAAAATGGTCACCTCATTCTAGCTCATCTTTCCGGTAAAATGCGTAAGCATTATATACGTATTGTTCCAGGCGACCGGGTGAAAGTTGCCCTCTCGCCCTACGATTTAAGCAGAGGCCGCATCATTTACCGCGAGCGTTAGCTTTCAATAATACCCATGTAGCGCCGCTCCCGCCGAATTCCACAGAGGGCCGGCCGCTTTCACCCGCGTAGGGACATTTTTCTATAAATTGCAGAACTATCCGTTTTAATACCGCTTCCCCGGCCGAATGGTTTCCTTTGCCGTGTATGAGCAGGACCTTTTCGAGTTCCTTCAGGCGGCTCTCCTCAAAAAAATTTTCCAGAGCCGCCCAAGCTTCTCCGCTGGTAAGCCCATGAAGATCAAGAGCCGCATCGGGATTCTTTGCCCTAAGCCTGCGGCGCCGTTCAGTGGAATATCTTTCGTCTTCTTTTATGCTTTCAGCGTCTTTGTCGTAAACGCCGTTTGTCCTAAGCCACTCCTCCATAGAATTGCCTATGTCAGAGCCGCCTAATGCGTCCGGCGTTCCCCGCTTTTTCCCGGTTTGGACTGCTTGCTTATCCCAGGCATCCAAAATATCTCCAAAATTCATAACTGCCGCCTCAATAAAAAATAATCCGCTCCAAGGGAACCCAGCCTGCTTTGCCTTCAAAAGATTCAACATAAACCCAGGCGTCCGTTAAAGAACGGATTCGAACAGGTTCCCCTTCCTGGAGAACCGGATCCATAAGGCTTTCCTTTTCCGGTACCCTGAAAAGGCCCGCCTCTCTAAGTATTCCGGTACGGCTTTTATCCGGCTTCGCTTGCCGGACCGATCCGCTGAAAAATCCATAGACAGATGTTCCCAGGGTGATGCAAAAAAGCGCCGCAATAAACGTATAACCCCGGATAGAACCTAAAGTTACTGTAAAAATTTTCCGCCTGCCTTTTATGAGAAGGGCAAAAAAAATAAATGAAATAACCGCGGACAATCCAGGAAGAAGATACCTGGGCCGCCATCTTTCATCTTCGGTGAACTCTATGCCCAGGGCCTTTTCCGCGGCCCGCCGCGGGAGCGCCAGAGCCGGACCCGCCGCAAGCTCCCGTTCATTTAATCTGAGCGCGGCAAGAGCTTCGGCGTACAGGCCCTGTTCCCAATAAAGCCGGCCTTCCTTCAGGGCCTGTTCATATCCCTTGCGAAAAGGCGGAAAAACGGCGGCGGCATCGGGGAACGCGGGCGCTGAAGACAGCCGGGTCCCGGCGGGATCTTCACCGGCGCCCTGATCCCGGGAAGAAACCGGCCCTTGCGCGGAGGCTCCGGCGGAATCCGCCTGGCGGCCCGCCGAAGGCAATACAGCGAATTCGCGGCCTGGAACGGCGGCAGAGAACTCCTCATATTTCAAAATGCCCGGGGGAATGATTATGGAATTTCCTTCCAGCGGAATAATCCTGAAGCGAAGGACAAACTCTTCCGGCCCGGTCTTTTCTGCGCCGGCAGGCTCAATTATGGCGTTCGACGGCGCTTCCGGCCGGTATGAAAGGGACTGCGGATTTTCTATCAGCCTCGTAATGAGACGGAGCCCTGTTTCCGCGCTATGCCCGGCCACGAGAAATGCGGGCGCAGACTCCCAGGCCGCCATAATTGAACCGGCTTCATCTTCTCCTCCCCGGACAGTGGCGGATACCGGCAGGCTGCGGCCAAAGCCTCCTGGAACCCGGACCTCAAAAGGGGCAAGGGAAAGCGGTCCGTTCAGAACCGGGATAAAAAAGAGGTCTACAACAGTCCACTTTTCCTCAGCCGCCGGGCCGGTCTCTTCGTCAGAACTTACAAAGCGGACCGCTGTGCGAAGCCGGTCCAGAACAAGGGAAGGGGGGAGTTCTGGAATCTGGATGGAAACATCCTGCGGGTTTGGATAATCCACAAGAATACGAATCAGCCATTCGGCGTGAACTTCCGGGATCTCCGGGGAGACTTCCAGAAGCACTTTCATGTTCATGGCGGCATCGCCGGAAAGACCGGTTTCAGGCGAAAGGCCGTAGTCCAGGTAGTAGTCAGGGTCCGGGAAATAGCCGGCTTCCTCTGAAAAAACCGGGCAGAGAACAAGGGATAGGTTTGCTAAAAATCCTAATAATCCGGCCCCGATAAGGGAGCATCTTCGATCCATTCCCGGCTTCTCCATCTATCCTGCTCTTTTTGACGCAGATAATCAAAGAAAACTTCATTTCTTTCCCCGGCGCTGCTTCCACCGGAAAGAGGGGCCGGCGCGGCGCCTCCCCGGGGATTCACAGAAAGGAGGCTAAGCTCCAGGTTCCGCTTTGCTTCGATGCGGCGGCTGTCGGCTTCCAGGGCTTTGCGAAATTCTCCCGCGGCTTCCGTAAAATCACCGTTGTGAAACCGGATCACCCCGCGGTTGTAGTGAATCCGGTAGAGCAGTTCCCGGTGTTCGTCGCCGCCCAGAACAGCCAGGGCTTTTTCCGCCGCCGTAAAACGCTCAAGAGCCGCATCTCCTTCATCCAGGGTAAGGTACATAACTCCAAGTCCGTATTCTCCATAAGGGGCGGCTCCTGGAAACGTCAGGGAAGAACGGTACGCGGCTATAGCTTCAGCGTACATTCCCTGTTGATTGAAGAATCCCCCTTCAATGATTTTGAACTTGCCGGATGCGCCGGAACAGGATGCGGCAAGAAACAGAGCGCCCAGCATAAACGCATAAAAATTTTTAAGTCTTGCCAATAGATTTATCTGATACCGCCGCTTTTGGGCCGTGCCGGGATTGCTTTTTGTGCGCCCATCCTGCCGGACGCCTTCTTTACGTTTCACGGCGTTTCCGTTTCTTGCCGCAGGCCCAGGACAGCCCAAAAGCAGCCAAAGCGGTGAGAATAAAAATGTAGGAACGGGAAACCCGCTCTCGTCTGAAGTCCGCCGGCCCCGGATCTCCGGCGCCGCCTGATTCCGGGGAGGCTGCGATTATATGACCTGCAAGAAAGGCTGCGGCGCGCTCATTTGTTCCATCAAGGTATATGCCGCCTGTCCTTTCCGCGGCGTCTCGCAGGGCATCCCGGCGGAGAAAGCTCACAAGATCCGCTTCGGGGCCGCCATCCCTCCCGGAAGCGGAAGGGACCACTCCGCCAGCTTCGCTGCCCAGTCCCACCGCCGTGATTGATATATTTCTGGCAAGGGCGTTCTCAATTCCCTGAAAGAATGATCCCTGATGGGCCTCTCCGTCAGAAAACAGGATGATATGCCGGCGGGTAGGAAAACTGTCCTGAAAAGCCCTGGCAGCCGCGGTAACAAGGGATTCCAGATTGGTTCCCCTTCCGGTAACAAGGGAAGTTGAAAGCCCTTCCAGAAAGGCGCTAACCGCTTCGGCATCGTCAGTTAAGGGGACGGCAAGAACCCCGGTCCCTTTTCCTATCACAACGGCAAAACGGGTCCCCCTGGAAAGCGCCGGCAGTTCTCCGGCTATGACCGCCGCCTGCTCCAGACGGGAACGTCCTCTTTCTCCGCCGTCCCGGACATCCATGCTCCGGGAAAGATCCATAACCAGGACCACATCCGCCCCTTGGCGAAATTCCGGGACAAGCCGGGTCCCCCAACGAGGCCCTGCCAAGGCTATGGCAAGGCAGGCGAAAAACAAGAGAAAAAAGGAGACGGACAAAAGGTAGCGGAACCGGAATTCCCTTCCCCGTCCGGAAGGTGAACCGGGCGAAGGAAGAAAAAAAGTCAAAACATCCCGGCGCAGGCTATAATGAAGGACTGAAAGAAAGGTCAGGGGAACGAGAAGGCCGATGCAAAAAAGGAAAGCGGGATAATCAAAACTCAAAGAAAAGCCCCCATAAGCCAGCGCCGGATAAACCGGGCGAGGAGGATCATGGTCAAAGCCGCAAGGATCACCGGCCTCTGAATATCCTGAGGCCTGTTCATAGTCCCGGAGCGCACTACTGTCATCTCGGCCTCCGACAGGCTGGCAAAGGCTTCGGAAAGAGCTCTCCCTGATGCGGCAGCTATGAAGGTTCCCCCGCCTTTCATGGCAATAGCGTTGAGTTTCTCCGGATCAAAACGAGAGTCAAAAGAGCCGGTCCTTCGGACTTTGAGAATAGGATCAACATAATCAATGGGAACCTCGCCGGCGGCCCCAACGCCTATCACCCAGAGGGAAGCCCCTGAATCCCGCAGGACTTCAGCCGCTGTTTCAGGATGCACCGCGCCGGCGTTGTTCTCTCCATCGGTGATAAGCACCACCGCCCGGCGAGGGGCTCTGGAGGTCCGTATATGCAGGGCAGCGATGGCAAGTCCCAGCCCTAAGGCTGTGCCGTCCCCCAATTCCCCTATCCCGAGGCTGTCCAGGCGGGAATAAAGAGGCGCTCTGTCCACCGTGGGCGGCAGAAGAAGGCCCGCTTCGTTCCCCACTGCTACAAGCCCTACGGCATCCGCGGGCCGGCTTCCGGCAAAATTCATAACTAGTTCCCGGGCCGCGTCAAAACGGCTGCGCCCGTCCATGTCCAGACCAGCCATGCTGGGACTTATGTCCATCACGAAAAGCACATCCGCTCCCCGGCTGAGCCAGACGATCTCAGTGGATATGAATTTAGGCCCCGCCGCCGCAATAAAAAGAAGGGAGGCGCCGCACAATTCAGGAATGCGGAGGAGTCTGACAAGGAAGGTAAAATTTAGAGCCGGTTTGAAGGGAACCCCGCCGGGCGGCCCCAGAGGAAGCTCCAAAGTCAATGCGTCCCGGAGGAGGCGGGAAAGACCGCAAAACAGCAGGATGATCCCCGCGCCCGCGGCGGCAAGAAAGGGCCGGTCAAAGCCTATGCTCATACCGCCTTCTCCTCCCGTTTTGTAATGCCCTGAAAAAGCCCCGGTTCCCCGGCATCAGCCGTCCCTTTTTGTTTCTCTATTCTTCCGATAAAATCCGCCGCCTTATCCAGCATTTCCGATGCATCCTGGCTTTCTACCGCCGTTCCGCTGAACCGCAGGATGTCGCAGCGCCGGAAAAAATCCCGCAGGAAAGGGCCCGAAGGCTCAGCGGTAAGTGAAGGAAGGAAAAGAAATTCCTCTCCGGTCATGGCCAGGCAGTTCATTCCGGTGAAAGATCCCAGAAAACCTCTGAAATCCGTTGAAAGCCTGTCCAGAACCTTAGAGGCCTCCCCGGAATCGCCCTGGCTTATGAAATTCCTAAGCCGCCGTAAAACCCGGCCCATGGACCAGATCAGCCGGCGCCGTCTGAACTCTTCACGCCAGTTCCTAAACATAGGCCCCCCTTTCAGGAACAGCAGAGCAAAGCCGGCAATAGAAGCGGCGATTCCAAGGATTACCCCATAGATCATTCCCAAGGTGCCCGGAACCGTCAGGGGCGGAGCCGGCTCAGAAAGCGCAGAGACATTACCTTCTGTCTCCAGTATGGACGTCACAGTTACTGTCAGGCCGGTAAAGGTAAGGGAAGCAATTTTTATGGGAGGCAGTTCTATCACGCCGGGTATGAATGCTGTAAAATCGATGAGAAGCTGCCAACTCCCCCCCCGGTTTTCTAACTCTATCTTGGAAACGATCAAGCCGGGCGTGGATGGAAGTTCTTCAGGATTGTCCAGTATCGCTCTTCCCACGGCCCCGGCAAAAGCGGCATCAAGGGGAATCGCCAGCCGGGCCTGATCGCCCACAAAAACTGTCTGGGGAATAAGGTAGGCGCTATAGTCATCTTGGGCATCGCAGTAGACGGCCAAGGCAATCAAGCAAAAAAGAAGAAACGCGGACTTCATCGGCGCTTCCTGAACCGGCAGTTCCGGCGCATTTTTCCCCGGAAGAAATGAGCCAAAACGCCTGGGGCATCGGCGGCAGTACTTAGTTCAAGCATGGACGCGCCGGCGCGGCGGCAGACAGACTGCCAGAGCCGGGCGCGATCTTCATGCCATTCGGACCAGGCGCCGCGGAAAGACATGGAGGAAGTGAGGGCATGGAAACCATAGGCGGTCTCCCCGTCTTCTAGAGCGGCCAGGCCAAGACGAGGCATTTCGTTGTCCAGAGGATCGCTTATTCTGAGGGCAATGACATCATGCCTGGCGCTGAGATCTCCAAGTTTCCGTTCCCAGTCCACACAGAGGAAGTCGGAAATTACCGCCACCAAACTGCGGCGTTTGAGGAGCCGCCGGGCCCCGGACAAGGCCGCGCCCAAACCGCTCCCCCGTTCAGGGTTTTCCAGTTCCAACGCGGCGCTTATCACTGCCAGCGCATGGGACTTCCCCTTCCGCGGACTGTAGACCCTGGCGATGTCCCGGTCAAAAAACAGCGCTCCAACCAGCTGCCCCGTCCTTTCCGCGGAAAGAGCGATAAGCGCCGCAGCCAAAACTCCTTGTTCATACCTTGTCAGGACGCTTTTTCCCCGGCCCGGAAAATTCCCGCCGGAACGCATGGAAACGGAACAGTCCAGCACTATAAACGCCGTGAGTTCCCTTTCCTCCCGGTAAAGTTTTACAAAGGGTCTGCCGAACCGGGCGCTTACATTCCGGTCTATGGAACGAATGTCGTCCCCCGCCTCGTACTGCCTGACCGCGTCGAATTCCATCCCCCGGCCCCGGAAAACCGAAGCGAATTCCCCGGACAGAAGGTCCTCCGCTAAATCCTTGGAAGCGAGGTGGAAAGAGCTTATCTTTTGTAGAAGTTCCCGCCGTTCCATATTGAAGTTGAAATAGTTCAGGGCGCCGGGACCAGGGCCAGAATTCTGGAGATAACTCCGTCCGCATCCAGGCCGTCCGCTTCAGCCTCATAGGAAAGAACGATGCGGTGCCTTAGGACAGGAAAAGCAGCGGCCTTTACGTCTTCGGGAGTTACAAACGCGCGGCCCTCAAAGAGCGCCCGGATACGGCAGCAACGGTAGAGGGCGATGGAGGCGCGGGGAGAGGCTCCGAAAGCAATATAGCGGTAAAGGCCCTCCCGGTCCTGCCGGCGCTCCCCTTCCCCTGAGCGGGAAGAAGCAAAAGTCTGAGTCCTGGACGCGGGCGGCCTGGTTGCGGCGGTCAGTGAAACAAGGTACTCGGTAATACGCCGGTCCACACGCACAGCCCGGACTGCGGCCTCAAGAACCTTTCTGAAGGCCGGGTCCGGCGCGGGCGTCAATAGCGGCAAAGCTTCGCCTTCCGTTCCGTCTTCACGCTGCTCCACAATGCGGACTTCCTCGTCAGGCAGGGGATACCGTAGGATGAGTTTGAGGAGGAAGCGGTCAAGCTGGGCTTCAGGCAAGGCATAAGTCCCCTCCTGCTCAATGGGATTCTGGGTCGCCAGAACCAGGAAGGGATCAGGCAGAGGATAAGCTGTATCCCCTATGGTTACCTGCCGCTCCTCCATTGCCTCAAGCAGCGCGGACTGGACCTTGGCGGGCGCGCGGTTGATCTCATCCGCCAGAAGCAGATTGGCAAAAACAGGCCCCCGGCGGACCATGAATTTACCCGTACTCTGCTCCCATACCAGGGTCCCGGTTATATCCGCCGGCAGAAGATCCGGAGTGAATTGAATTCGCTTAAACTGAAGAGCCGTAATCTCCGCGAGGCTCCGCACTGCCAGAGTTTTTGCAAGTCCCGGCACTCCTTCAAGGAGTATATGTCCACAGGCGGTCAGGGCCATCAAAAGCCCGTCTATCATCTCCGTTTGCCCAACGATCCGCCTGGCAAGGGCCTCTCGCAAACGCCCCAGCAGTTCCGCCGCCGCTTCAATCGCCCTACGAGACTCAGGGTTAAGGTTCGCTTCCATACCGGGTATTGTAGCAGGCCCTCCGGCAAAGAGCAATTAGCAGCCTTCCTCCGGGCTTGTAACTCGAAGCTTGCCGGCAGCCTGAGACCTGGTCTCTCACAGCTTGCTTGATTTAGCGGCTCGTAAGGGCCGCCGCCAGGACAGCGGCCTGTCTTAGTTCATCAATGGATACGCGTTTGAGTACCGCAAGGCGGAAGATGGCCGCCTCGATTGTTCCATACAGCAGATCGTCCGCCGCCCGTACATTGACGGGAGCAATTTCTCCGGCCTTGATTCCCTCAATCATCATGGCCGCCAGAATGCGGCGCAGCCGGACGGTCCTCCGTCTGACCCGGTTGTCCGGGTTTACGCCGTTTTTAGACAAGTTGAGCAAAAAATCCAGAATTACCGGCAGGAGGCGGCGGCTTTCTTCCAGCCGGTCAAGAATAACAAGTAAAACATTGGCGAGCTTTTCTACATAATTCAGTTCCCGGTTTTCTTTGATACAGAGTATATCTTTCTCGACTTTCTCCAAAAGCTGCTTTATCGAATAGTTGAAAATATCTTTTTTGTTTTTGAAATAGAGATATAAGGTCGTTCTTGTAATAGCGCATCGTTCGGCGATCTTTGTCAGCGTCGTGTTTTCGTACCCTTCATCCGTGAAAACATCCAGGGCTTTTTCCAAAATCTCTTCCCTCCGTTTTTCATGCTCGACCACAATGGACATACCCCGCTCCCTAAAGCTGTTCGTACTGATAAATATATGAATGAATCGCGCCGTTGGTAATTTCTCTGCGGGAGTCCGCTTTTCTGCCAAAATGGGACTCGAAACCTGGATGGCCTGTAATGACGGCCAGTTTCCAGCCGGGAAAACGCCGGGTCAAGCCGGCCATTTTCCTGTAAACAGCCTCCGCGCCAGCGGCGTCCCCCAGGCGTATGCCATAGGGCGGGTTGGTAATGATAAATCCAGCCGGTTCGTCCCTCCCGCTTTCCTCGTCCGGATTTTGCGGACTCAGGGGTCTTTCTTCACAAGGCGGCCATCCGGCAGAATCTTCCATAGCGGCAGCCCTAAGTTCCGGCAGTCCTGGAGCGTCTAACGGCGGTCCTAAATCAAGGGGCAGCGGCCCCCCAGCGCCGGATTCCCGGCGGCGGCGTTTTTCAGGGGAAAGTCTTTTGCCCCGGGCCAAATCATAGGCCCGCAGGAGATTCGCCTTGGCAATGGCAAGGACGCTCTTATCCTCATCGCTGCCGTGGATACGGATGGTTCTGTCTAAGTTGACCTTGGCCAGCAGCTCTTCCCGGATTCTTTGCTCAAGGGCCGGATCCGCGGGAAGCATATCCTGCAAAGCGAAAGTCCGGCCCAGGCCCGGCGCCATGTCCCATGCGTAGAGGGCGGCTTCAATGGCAATGGTTCCGGAGCCGCAGAGCGGATCCCAGAGGGGATATTTCCGCCGCCAATTCGCCAGAAGCAGCAAGGCCGCGGCAGTGCTCTCCCTCAACGGAGCCGCGCCGCCTTCAAGCCGGTAGCCCCGCTTGAAGAGAGGAGGCCCTGACAAATCCAAGAGCAGGGAAACCCGGTCCTTTTCGATATAAACCCGCAGTTCCGCTTGTTTCTCCGCTTCCGGCAGCCTGGCAAGATGCAGGCGCTCGCAAAGACGCCCGGCCGCAGCTTTGTGAACCACCGCCTGGATGCTGGTTTCCGCCATGAGCCGGGAGCGGTTGGTCCTGACCTTGGACACTCTAAGCCCCATGCCCCGGGGAATGTAGGCTTCCCAGGGGACTTCCCGGGTTCCCTCAAAGAGGGCGTCGAAATCCACGGCGGGAAAACAGGCGGTTTCCAGCAAAACCCGGTCCGCCGCCCTCAGCCCCATGAGAGCGCGGTAGAGGCCGGATAATCCGGCCTTAAATCTGACCCTGCCGTAAGCGCTGCCCGCAACGGAAAGCCCCAGCTTACGCAGTTCGTTTGAGACGGCTTTTTCAGCGCCCGCCGCGCAGAGGGCCGCCGCATCAGCCATTAATTCCATAAGCGCGATTATAACATATTCCGCCGCTTTGTCGAATAGACTGCGAACCGTGGAACCCTGCGGGTTCCACGGTTCGCACGGATTTGCGGGGTAAAAGCTGCCGGCTTGCGCTTGAGTTTTTCGTAAAACCCGGTTAGTTTCTTAAGAATTAACGTGAAAGAGAGAGCTTTATGCAAAAAGAATCCGCCCCGCCTTCGTCAATAGCGGCAAAAGAATCCCCGGCATATACCGTTTTCAGGGTCCTCTGCCGGCCCCGGCTTAGAAAAGCTGCGCTGCGGGCGGCCAAATCAATGGTGTACAATTTCTTTTTCCTGCAATACAAGGCGGCGCTTTTGCCGGGGCGTATCCCCGTTAGCTCTGTAGATCATCCTTTGGATGCGGAAATACCCTTCAGCCCCAAGTATGTTGCCGTATACTTGGATTTCGTGGCCTTCTGGATCCGGGCGGCAGGTTTTCTGCTCAGTCAATACGGGCGCCGCGCGGAAGCCCCCGTCATGGATTTTATTGACACCCTGGGACAGCTCTACGCTTTTGCCGCGGAAATATACACGGAAAATCTGTCCACTACCCGGCGCCCGCGGTATTACGGAAGCTTCAGATTTGTACTGATTCACGCGGCGGACCCGCATCTTATGTGCATCCCTTCCCTGCACGTCATGGTTGTCATCAGGACCTATACAAAGTTCAGGGCTGTCATCCGTTCCATGGGAGACGAGGAGCGCTTTGCCGCCCAGCTTGAGGAACTCCGCCAGGGCGCGCTGGATATCACCGAAGCCGTGCTGTATGTCAAGCAGCACAGTGTAAACTGCGTTTCCGCAAGCCTGTACGCCATGTCCCGCTTTGATCCCGCCCTTTTTCCCGGGGAAGAAGCCGCCGGCTTTGTCTCCGCCCTTTTTACACGCCCCGGCTCGCCAGGGAAAAGCGAAAGCCTGCGGGCGTACATTTTTGAAAAGTACCGGCAGTTCCTGGACGAAGGAAAGCTCGGAAACTGGAAAGCGCCGCTGCTGGATTTTCTTGCAAGCCGTGGAAGCTCCGCTTCCACGGCTTGCTTAGGAGTTTGGGAACCCTGCAATCAGGCAAAGCCTGATTGCTAAGGAGTTTTGCGAACTTTTGAACAGCGCGGCCCTTGCGGGCCGCAGTGCAGCCGCCGGTTCGCAAAACTCCCCGCACTTGAGAACCGTGGGGCCTCCGATCCCTTAGCGGTTCGTAGAACCGATGGTTCTCCTGGAGTTTTTTTTGAATTGTTTGCCGCTGTGAACTTCTTAGCGGGTCAAAGCGACCCATCGGAAACTTCGGAAACTTGTTTCCGAAGTTTCCGCGTTTCCGCAGTTCGTAGAACCGCGGTTCGCAAAACTCCCTGACTTATTCCCGTGTATTCCTGAGGGGCTCTGATAAATGTCAGAGGGGCTTAGGATTAAGTGAGAGTCTCTCCCACTCGAGTAAGAGCCGCTCAGGTTTAAGTGGGAGTCCCTCCCACTCGAGTGGGAGCCGCTCAGGTTTAAGTGAGAGTCTCTCCCACT
>JAITSE010000064.1 GCA_031288005.1 Treponema sp. | reverse complement strand
GGTATTAAAATAAAATCCTTTCCCATGGGCTGGGTGATTTGGGCGAACAAATAAGGCGTGTCCGCCAAATGCGGACGGGCTGATGCTTCCCTGATTTTTTTTACATTGTCCACCCGCCGCAATATATGTTTCAACTTTTTCATCTGACCGGGATCAATGTCCGCGAGCCACAAACACCAGCGCTCTTTATTATTGATAAATTCATTGGCGCTGATAAATCCGCGAAAATAAACGGCGGCTTCCGGTTCTTTTGATAAAAACTCATTCTTTTCTTCAGAAGTAAAAAGCAATTCTCCGCCGTCGGCAGGCATATTTCCAAAATTCATCGGCGGAATATCACACAAGGGTTTATTCCTGGACTCGATAAATATATCCGCCGTATCAACAAGATATGGATTTATATGATTAACAATGCTTTCAACGGGTTCCCCTGTAACGCCGGCGTAATGGTACAGTTTTTTTACTTTTCTGTCTGACAGCGAAAACCCAACTATCACGCAGTAAACCGCGGCCTTTCCCCTGGCCTCGTTGCTCCACTTAAAAGTTTGATGGGCAAAATTAATTTTTATTCCGTGTTTATAAAACAATTCAGGCCACAAAACAGGGACTTGCAAGCCCTGACAGATACTGTTCGTTGATACAAAGGCCGCTTCGATTTCTGTGCCGCCGCTCGCTGCGCCCTGAATATACTGCGCCGCTTTTTTGTACCAGCAGGTAACATAATCCAGATTGGCGCAGTCCTTCATGTTATCAAATATCTGAACAAGCTCGCTTTTTTGCGTTTTATTCATCACCCGGGCCCCCAAAAACGGCGGATTCCCTAAAATATAATTCAATTCATTTTTTGGAATCACGCTTTCCCAGTCGGTCCTCAATGAATTGGCGCAGTGGATCGATGCCTCGGCTGTAAGAGGAATCCGGATAAAGTATTCGCCAAAACGTTCCCGGACGAGCATATTCATCTGATGGTCCACAAGCCACATTGCGGCCTGGGCTATCTGCGCCGGAAACTCCTCAATCTCTATCCCGTAAAATTGATTCACGTTCACCTTTATTTCGTTGTGGATGTCAAATACTTTTTCTTTGCCTAACAACAATTCCAAAATGTCAAATTCCAGCAAGCGCAGTTCACGGTAGCTTATAACAAGAAAATTGCCGCACCCACAGGCCGGATCAAGGAATTTCAGGCCGGCTGTCTTTTCATGAAAAGCGATTAGTTTATCCCTGCGGCTTGCGGGCGATAGTTGTTTTATCGCGTTAAATTCTTCCCGCAGGCCGTCAAGAAACAGCGGATGTATCAGCTTTAATATATTCTGCTCGCTCGTGTAATGCGCCCCGATGTCATGCCGCTCCTCATCATTCATCACGCTCTGGAACATCGCCCCGAATATGGCGGGGGAGATTTTGCTCCAATCAAGGGAGCAGCACTCAATGAGCGTGTCCCGCATGGCGCGGTCAAAGGCGGCGGTTTCGATCTTTTCTTCAAACAGGCGGCCGTTTATGTACGGAAACCGATTCAACTCTTCATCAAGGGTTTTAAAGCGGCTTTCTTTAGGCTTGTTCAGGGTTTCAAAAATCATCTGTAGGTGAAGCGCAAGATCGCTGCCATCCTCGCCGGTACGTTCCAACAGATATTTGTTAAAAAGATTCGGCGGCTCGAATATTCCGGTGTCGTCCGCGAAGAGACAGAACAGTAATCGTACCAGATACAATTCAAGCTGCCGTCCGCTGTAGCCTGTTTCTTTTAAGCGGTCATGGAGTCGGCCCATTGTTTCGGCGGCTTGTATGTTTACCGGGTCCCAATGTTTATACGGATCAATTTCTCTGTAGCCCGCAATGCAGCCGAACAACTCCACGTGCGCGGGCAGCTCATCGAGGCGGAAGGAATAGCGTTTGGCTTCGTCTTCTAAATCGTAATACTGAAAATTTAAAAAATTAGAGATGAGTATGCCCCGGGGAATGTCTTTCCGCGGCAAGGTCAGCGCGTAGGCTTTCGCCTGTTCGTAGGCTTTGTCCAGGTCTTTGCCGGGGGTTTTCATCTCGATGATGATCTTCCCTTTCCAGAACAGGTCGATGTAGCCGCGTCCGCCGCCCTCCCCTTCCCCGAAGCGGACTTCGTGTTCAAAGAGCGCTGCTTTCTTCCGCTCCACGCCGAAGACGCGGAGGAATTCGGTTTCAAAGGTCTGGGCGTCGGCTTTTTCCCGCGCTGGCGGGCGCTCTTTCCATTCCAGCGCGAAGGCGGCGGACCGGGTTTTTATCTCGTTCCATGAAAGAGGCATGGCGGAATCATAGCCTGAAACGGGGGATTTGCAAACCGGCGGAGCCGGTTTGCACGGCTCTCACTTAATCCTAAGCGGCTCCCACTCGAGTGGGAGAGACTCTCACTTAATCCTAAGCCGCTCTGAGACCCGTGAGACCATCGGTTCTACGAACTGCGGAAACAAGTTTCCGGCGGAAACTTGTTTCCGATGGTCTCACGGGTCTCAGAGCGGCTTGCTTCGGGGAGTTTTTAGTCCCGTGAAACCGGAGGTTTCACGGGACTCAGAACAGGGCTTGACCTCCGTGCGCTTATCGTGTTTTTATCATTCAGATAATAGAGTTGTTCGTCGGAAACTTCGGAAACTTGTTTCCGCGTTTCCGCGTTTCCTAAGTTTCCGCGAGCCGATGTTCGCTAAGTCCAATAATACTATAACAATGGGCTTACCGGCTGTTTTTTGCCGCGTATATAAAATGCCAAAGTAGCTCAGATGGCAGAGCGGCGCACTCGTAATGCGCAGGTCTGGGGTTCGATTCCCCACTTTGGCTTAATGTAAAAAAAACCTCTGGCCCCCCGTTCTCGCGGGCTGTCCGTCACGTCTCCTCGGCGGAAGTTTATACGGCTTTACACAAGGGGCGGCAAACTTCCAGCGGGGCGGTTTTTGAGTACCGCCTGAGCCCCCGCAAGGCGCGCCAATGGCACCCGGAATGGCGAACAGGATACGTAGTTCAATCCAGCGCGATAACAGAAATCAATGCTCTTTGGGTCCCCGCCATGCTCGCCGCAGATACCCGTTTTTAGGCCGGGGTTGACGGAGCGGCCCTGTCCGGCAGCGCTTGAAATGAGGAAGCCCACGCCCTCCTCGTCTATAGACTTGAAAGGGTCCACTTCAAGGACGTTTTTTTCCAAATATGCCGGTAAAAAAGAAGCCGAGTCATCCCGGCTGAAGGCAAAGGTCATCTGGGTAAGGTCATTGGTCCCGAAGCTGAAAAAATCGGCGTATTCGGCGGCATTGGCCGCTCTGAGAGCCGCCCGGGGAACCTCTATCATCGTCCCGATTTTAACGGAAATTTTCACCCCCGCCTTGTCAAAAACCCTGTTCAGGATCGCTTCCGCATTTGGGCGGAGCAGCTTTAACTCCCGGGCTGTGATTACAAGAGGGATCATAATCTCCGGGTTTACCGGGATATTTTTCTTTGCGCAGTCAGCAGCGGCCAGGGCAATGGCCTCAACCTGCATATCGTAGATCTCCGGGAAAGTAACAGCCAGACGGCAGCCCCGGTGTCCCAGCATGGGATTCGCCTCTTTGAGCCTTTCAAGTTTAGGAATGAGGGACTTAGGCGGAGTATTGAGAAACTCCGCAAGCTCATTGATTTCCTCTTTTGTATGGGGGACGAATTCGTGGAGCGGCGGGTCCAGCAGCCTTATGGTTACGGGCCGGCCTTCCATGGCCTTAAATATGCCGAAAAAGTCTTTTTTTTGCAGCGGAAGAATCTTCTTGAGCGCTGTCTTTCGTTCATCCAGGGAATCCGCAACTATCATGGCCCGGAAGTGAATCAGTTTTTCCGGAGCGAAAAACATATGTTCCGTGCGGCAAAGTCCGACGCCCTGGGCGCCAAAGTCGAAAGCCCGCCTGGCGTCTTCCGGCTGGTCCGCGTTAGCTCTGACCTCAAAACCCGTGATGCCGTCACGAGCCGAAGAAGCGCGGATATCATCGCACCATGAAAGGAAGGTGTTCATGTCCGCGGAGATTCCAGGCGGCACAAGGGGAAGCTGCCCCTCGTAAATCACGCCTGTGGAACCGTCTATGGAAAGCCAGTCTCCCTCCTTAAAGGTTTCCCCGGCAATGACGGCCTTTTTTCCCTGAACCGAGACGCCCCTGGCCCCGGCAACGCAGGGAATCCCCATTCCCCTGGCCACTACCGCCGCGTGGCTCGTCATCCCCCCGGTGGAAGTGAGAATCCCCTGGGATACCGCCATGCCGCCAATGTCCTCGGGGCTTGTATCCTTGCGGACCAGGAGAGGCTTCTCCCCCTTGGCGTGCCAGGCTTCCGCGTCAGCCGCGGAAAACACGATGCGTCCGCAGGCCGCGCCGGGAGACGCGTTGAGTCCTTTGGTGAGGGACCTGGCCGATTTGAGAGCCTTGGTATTTATCATGGGATGTAAAAGCTGATCCAGAAGCTCCGGACTCACTCTGAGGACCGCTGTCTCCCGGTCGATAAGATTCTCCTCCGTCATATCGATAGCGCATTTCACCGCCGCGGCCCCGGTGCGTTTGGCGTTCCTGGTCTGAAGGATGTAGAGCTTACCCTGCTGAATTGTAAATTCCAAATCCTGCATATCCCGGAAGTGTTTTTCCAGCCTGTATATTATGGACACAAGCTGATCGTAAAGCTCCTTGTTTTTCTTTTCCAGAAAAGAGATCTTTTTTGGCGTCCTCACGCCAGCCACAACGTCTTCGCCCTGGGCGTTCATAAGGTATTCCCCGTAGAATTCCTTCTTTCCCGTGGAAGGGTCCCGGCTGAAACAAACGCCGGTTCCAGAATCGTCCCCGAAGTTGCCGAACACCATGGCCTGAATATTGACCGCCGTTCCGCTGAGGCCCCTGATATTGTTGAGCCGGCGGTATTCGACGGCCCGCTTGTTCATCCAAGAGTCGAAGACCGCGTTGATAGCTCCCCAGAGTTGATCCCTTGGCTCCTGGGGAAATTCGGTCCCGGCGTGTTTCTTCACGATTTTTTTATATTCCTCCGCCAGTTTTTCCAGGTCTTCCGCGGCAAGTTCCGTGTCAAGTTCAACCTTTCTGGCTTTCTTGAGGTCTGAAATTGCGGCCTCAAAGTTTTCCGCGGGCGCGCCCATAACTACTTCGCCGTACATCTGGATGAAACGCCTGTAAGCGTCCCAGGCGAAGCGGGGATTCCCGGTCTTTTCCGCCAGGCCCAGCACGGCCGCATCATTTATGCCCAGGTTAAGAATCGTGTCCATCATGCCCGGCATGGAAACCGCGGCCCCTGAGCGGACCGACACCAGCAGGGGATCGCTGTGGTCTCCAAGCTTTTTGCCCATCATTTCTTCCAGCCTTCTCAGATTGTCAAGCACTTCATCTTCAAAGCCCAGGGGGTATTTATTTTCATTGCTGAAAAACTCGGCGCATACTTCGGTAGAAATCGTAAAACCCGGAGGAACCGGTATACCTATCCTGGTCATTTCCGCAAGGTTCGCGCCCTTGCCGCCAAGCAGGGCTTTCATCTCCGCGGAGCCTTCCGCCCCGCCATCTCCAAAGAAAAATACATTCTTCTTCTTGTTCTCAGTGTTCATAAAATCCTCCATATCAATAAAATATACCCCTTCAGAGCAAAAAAGGGAATTGCTCTTTACCCGCCTAAGTTTGTTTACCGCCAGACTCGCCGGCCCTCAAAGCTTTTTTTAATCAGAGCGTATTGGACTTGTTCGGCGGAAACGCGGAAACAGCGGAAACAAGTTTCCGAAGTTTCCGAAGTTTCCGAAGTTTCCGCTGTTTCCAAAGTTTCCAAAGTTTCCAAAGTTTCCGACGAACAACTCTATTGAAAAATTGCCGCCCTGCCGGGATACTATATTATATGCTTATAAAGGCTGCGGCCCTCAGAGAGATTCCCTACGCGCTGGGTTTTTTTGTCAAAACCCTGAAAGGCGCGGGGGCTTTTATCTTAAATAAACGCATCAGGCTCCTTTCCTTCAGAGTATTCGTCATGCAACTCCTGTTTACCTTTGTAGAGGCCCTGGGAATTATCTCCCTCCTGGCTCTGGGCATCGGGACCGCGGTGAATGCCATTGTCATGCCCTTCCTGGCGCGAATCTCCCAGGAGCGTTATATTTATATCCTGCTCATCGCCATAATAATGCGGGAACTCGGCCCCCTCCTCACGGCCTTTATTGTCATAGCCCGGTCGGCTACCGCTATTGCGACGGAACTTGCGGGCATGGTGATCTCCCATGAGGTTGAAGCCTATATTTCCGTGGGCGTAGATCCCATTGAATACCTGGCGGTTCCCCGCTTTCTGGGAGTTACCGTCTCGCTTTTTCTCCTGAACATCTATTTCTCCATATTCGGGCTGGGCGCTTCCTTTGCGGCGGCCTGGTTCTTCAATCCTCTGCCGCCGGATATTTACTTCGCCAGCCTGTTACAAGCCCTAAACTTTTCAGATATAATTATATCCATGATAAAAAGCGTCTTTTTTGGGATGATTATCGCTGTGATGGCGATACTCCGGGGCTTTTCCGTGGAAAGAGCCAGTACGGAGGTCCCGGTGGCGGGCCTTAAAGCGGTGGGCGCCTCCTTTGCCTGGTGCATCCTGCTGGATATTATCCTTTCCGTCCTCTACTATGCCGCCAATAACTAGATCGGGGAAGATGTAAAGAATATGGCGCAGCCGCTTATTGAGATGAAAGACGTTTCCTTTTCCGTCCAGGGCAAAAAAATAGTCAGTAATGTTTCCATTATTTTTGAAGAGGGAAAGGCTTCCGCCCTGGCCGGGCCTTCGGGAAGCGGAAAAAGCACGATCCTCAAGCTCGCCGCGGGACTCCTTGTGCCTTCAGGGGGCGGGGTGTACTACCGGGGGAAAAACATTGCCGCCATGAACAGGTCTCAAAACCTGGTTTTCCGCCGGGAAGCCGCGGTGGTCTTTCAGGACTCGGCGCTTTGGGCGAATCAAAATTTGAATCAGATTCTTGAGCTTCCTCTGCTGGTCCATTTTCCCAACATGGGAAACCGGGAGCGGCGGGACAGAGCGTGGGAAGCCGCTGTCATGGCCGGATACCGTCAGGACTTGGCGGTGCGCCCGGCCATGCTCTCCATGGGAGAGCAGAAAATGATTGCCTTTGCCAGGGCTATGCTCTGCCATCCCTCGGCGCTGTTCCTGGATGAGTGGACTGAGTCCCTGGACGATTCCGCCGCCCGCAGGCTTGTGGAAATTGTCAGAGACTTCAAGGCCGCCGGAAAGACGATTGTCTTTATCAGCCATGACTTCAGCCTTATACAGAGCCTTGCGGATTGCGTTGTTATGATTGCGGAGGGGCGGCTTGTCAGACGCATTGAAGGAGAGCTGATATGCACGGACCGGGATCTGGTTAAACTGGCGGAAGAGGCTTAGGCTGTGCGGTTCAGAATACGTTTTGCAGATCAAATAGTGGGCATCCTTGCCCTGACCGCCCTGTCCGCCCTTGGAGCGGTTGTTTTTATGCTGGGCAGCCGGCAGCGCCTCTTTTCCAGGGATCCCAGGTATTTGATCTACTTTGACAGCGCCTTGGGTCTCAGCGGCAATATGCCGGTCCTGTACAAGGGATTTACAATAGGAAACGTCAAGACTGTGCGCCTCACCGAAGACGACAGGGTGGAGGCGGCGATTAGTATTTTTGATATTTACGCGGACCGGGTCCGGGAAGGCTCACTTGTGGAACTTAAGGTCAGTCCCATTGGTCTTGGGAATCAGTTTATTTTTTACGCGGGCCTGGGCGAAGCCCTGCTGGAAGAAGGCGCGGTGATTCCCAATTCCGGCTCCCCTGAGGCCCGGAACCTGATTAGCCGGGGGCTTGCCGTCCCTACCGCCCAGGACGATGGGGTTTCTATCCTTGTCAGCCGGGCCAACGCCCTGTTGGATGATATAAGCCGGATTGCCTTACAGGTGGAGGCCGCTTTTGCGGGAACTGGCGATACCGCTCTTGGCCGGACCCTAAGAGGAGCGGAAACAGCAATAAAGGCCGCGGGGGAAACCCTGGGGACTGTGGAAGACGCCGCGTCCGCTGTGCCGGGCATGGCCAAAAATATCGCCGCTTCCCTTGATGGAGCGCTGACTGACTTAAAACCCGTAATCAGTAACCTTGAAACCCTGTCGGCAATGCTTGCCGCCCCGGATGGTGCGGCGGCCCGGATACTGGACGGAGACGGGGAAATCTACGCCGGCCTTGAAAGTTCCGTTAAAGCCGCGGCGGGGGCCATACAAAGCCTGGAAGAAGCCGCCGCTTTTATCCCGGCCCAGCTTCCACAAATCGCCGTTATGATTTTGGAGCTTCAAGAGGCGCTGCGGACAGCCCAGGATGTGCTTACGGCCCTGACAAACAACCCCCTGCTGAAGCGCGGCATCCCGGCCCACGGACGCACCGGAACCGGCGGTACGGGTTTCCGGGACATACGTTTCTAGGGGGAATGGCGTATGCCGAATGCCGCGGACGGCAAAACCGGGCCTGGCCTTTTTCCAGCCTTCCTGTTTTGCCTTCTTTCAGCCTGTTCTTCCGCGCCCGCCCGTCCTGCTGAAATTGTCCTGACACGAAGCGCCGCGGCGGCCCTGCTTGAGCAGGCCAACAGGGAAGCTGACAGGGGGAATTACGAAGCGGCTCTATCGCGGGCGCAGGAAGCCCGCCGTATGGCTGTCTCCGTTGATGATCCTCCCCTGCGGATAATGACTGGGCTGTCCATAGGAAACAGCCTTTTTTTTCTGAACCGTCAGGATGATGCGGATGCGGCCTGGCGCTCCGCTCTGGAGGACGCTGAGGCCGAAGGCGGCGCGGAGTTAGCCGCCGTCTGCCGGATTTACCGCGCCCGCTGGGACCTTCTCTCCGCCCTTGCCCAGACGGACGGCGGAGAGAGACCCGGCATGGAAGAAATCCGCTCACAAGTTCAAGCGGAACTGGGAGTAATAAAGACGGACAGGCTTTCCGCCGCCCTGGGCTGGATAGTTACGGGTCTGGCGGAAAAGGAGTTAGGCCGTTACCGGGAGGCTGAAGCGGCTCTGAAAAAAGCTCTGGCCCTGCATGAAGAAGACCTCTATTTGGAACAGGCGGCCTATGACTGGTATCTTATCGCTTCGGTTTTTTCCGTGGCCGGCCGCTACGCCGAAGCCGAAGCCGCCCTCATTGAAGCCCTGCGATTTGACAGGCGGGCGGAGAACGTATACGGTCTGGGTAAGGACTGGCTTGCCCTGGGGGATGTCTTAACCAAAGCCGGCGGACAAAACCACGCCGCCGCCGCGTATCAAAGAGCCGCGGAAATATTTGAGTCCGGCGGCTTTGAGACTGAAGCGGAGGCCGCCCGGAGACGGAGCGGCCCGGGAAAATAGCAAGTCCCCGTGTCCCGGCCTAGACCTTTTGGACGGCCTATGTAAACTGAAGGCATGGGCGCTTTGTTTCAGGATTCCCGCTATTCCTCACGAATTCAAAAAATTGAAGAACGCATAGCCGCCGTCCTGCCGGAAAATCCCGGCGGGGACTGGGCCGGACGGATTTTCTCAGGACCGGAACCGGCGGGCGCGGACGGGCGCATATCCACGGAAACGCTCTTTTCACTGACAGGACCGGGCTGGGACATAACAAAGCGCGGCGGGAAGCGTTGGCGGCCCCTCCTTATGAACCTTGTCTGCGAAGCACTGGGCGGGGGAGACGCGGCGCTGCCCCTGGTTCCCCTTGTAGAACTGCCCCACAATGCCAGCCTGATCCACGATGATATTGAAGATAACTCTGATGAGAGGCGGGGCAAACCCGCTGTCCACCTCATTTACGGGACGGATACAGCCATTAACGGCGGCTGCTTCCTGTATTTTCTTTCCCTGGCCTGCCTGGACGAATGGGAAGCTGCCGCGGAGCTAAAAGCGAGGGTCTATGCGGCCTGGGCTAGGTATATGAGGCGGCTCCACCTGGGCCAGGCCATGGACATTGCCTGGCACAGGGATTTCGCCTCCCGCCCTGGGCCGGAAGATTACGCGCTGATGTGCCGCCTCAAGACAGGGTCCCTGGCGCGGCTTGCCGCTGTATTGGGGGTCTACGCCGGCATTGGGACGGAAGCCCGGACAGCGCCCTGCTCCGCCGCTGACGCGGAGGAATACGCATCAAGGCTTGGTGAAGCCGCGGAAAAACTAGGGGTGGGTTTCCAGATACTCGATGATGTGAAGAACCTGACTAGCGGAATTCCGGGCAAGAAGCGGGGAGACGACATCGTTGAGGGGAAAAAAAGCCTTCCCGTGCTGCTCTACCTGAAGCGCCGGCCTGAAGCGGAGGCGCTTGCGGCCCGGTGCTTTGCGGCGGCCAGGTCAGGAGGCCCCGGGGTCCCGGAAGTGGAGGAGTTCATCGCGGCCATGAGCGCGGAGGGAGTTTTGAAAGAAGCCGAAGAACAGGGCCGCTCCTTTATCGCTGAAGCCGGCCTGGTTTTCTCTTCCCTCCTCGGAGACGGTTCCGCTGAAGCCCGCTCGCTCCTGGCCGGTTTTACGGAACTTCTGATCTAAGATGCGTGTCTCAATGATTCCCCGTACTGCGTGAACTCCATTCACGAGTTATGAGCGAGGCCCTCATCAGGTTATGAGGGGTGGCCTCCCTAGGTTATGAGCGAGGGCCTCACTAACTAGGAAGCGATGCCCCGCCTAAAAAGCAGGCCGCTCCGAAACAGTCAACTGGGCGGGGAAGGTGCGGCAGCGCGTTCCGCTGCGAACCGGCCCCGGAAAGAAATGCGGGGAGTTTTGGGTACAGGGGTAACAAATTTCCCCCGGAAAAATTTTTACGCCGGTCCCAAAACACCCACAGACCCCGGAGAATTTCTTTCCCTGGGTTATCTTGTATTTTTGGTAAGGGCGCAAACATGTTTCCGGCGTAACTTTTTTTCCGCAGTTCCCAAAACTCCCCGCATTTCTTTCCGGGGCCGGTTCGCAGCGGAACGCGCTGCCGCACCTTCCCCGCCCAGTTGACTGTTTCGGAGCGGCCTGCTT
>JAITSE010000003.1 GCA_031288005.1 Treponema sp. | reverse complement strand
GTACTTTTTTATAAGTACCTCCTTTATCTCCTTAACTGCGTTGTATTTTATTCATAATATTATTTTATTTTACATAACAAAGGCGGAAAACGCAAGGAAAATATATACAGAATTGGCATGGCCGCCCTGTGCCAGAAATGAAGAAGTCCTGCAAACGCAAGCCCTTGCTTGGGAGTTTTGGGCAGGCGGCGGCATACTATAAAAAACGCGGCTTGTCATATATAGTTTCCGGTATGGGAATTTTCGACCGCCTTGAAGCTGTATTAAAAAGCTATCTGAATGACGGTGAGAACTGCGGCTTTGAAAGACGCTCCGCGGGCAGACCATTTGGAGACCCCGACATGGAAGCGGCTTTTGAAGAACTAGACGAATTCTTAAACTCCCGGAAGTCAGGCGCTTTCTTTGAAGACAGCGAGGCCGATCAGAAGGGCGCTCACCGCAGGACCGCCGGGGACACCCGGCAGGTTCTCGGAAACTTAAAAGCAGACTTTGCGGAGTTGGGCCTTCCGTTTGAAGCTTCGGCGGAAGAATGTAAGGCGGCCTATAAAAGACTCCTCAAGAAGCATCACCCCGATCGCCACGCCGGCCATGCGGAAAATATGAAGAAGGCCACTGAAAAATCCGCCCGAATCAACGCCGCCTATGACAGAATTGAAAGATGGCGGAAGACCGGACAGTCAGACTAAACTGCCGGCCTCTCCTAAAATTAAGAATAAAAAATCAATTTTTCCGGTTTTTGAAGGAAATTGTATGCAAAAATCATGCAAAAAATCAAATTCAACTCCTTGTTTTCAGCAGCGCTTGATTGTTTTATCAGGAAAGAATAAGATGATGCCGAAGGCGTGCGGATACTTGCAATGCAATCTTGCGGCAAGAGGCAATTATGTATGAAAGAAACGGAGGGCAGAATGGTGCGGCAGCTAAAGAGCGCGAGGCAGGCGAAACTCGTTCTGGAAGACGGCTCGGAATTTTCCGGGTGGTCTTTCGGAAAGGCAAGGTCCCAGGCGGGAGAAGTGGTCTTTACTACCGGGATGACGGGCTATCCCCAGTCCCTGACGGACCCGAGTTTCCGGGGGCAGATTCTGGTGTCAACCTATCCCCTGGCGGGGAATTACGGGGTCCCGGTAAGGCCCAGGACCGCCGAGCCTTTTTTCGATGAACAGGACATTCCCCTCCACTTTGAATCGGGGTGCATCCAGGTTTCGGGCTTTGTGGTGTCGGAAGCCTGTGAAGAGCCCAGCCACTTCGCTTCCGGCGCTTCCCTTTCCGTCTGGCTTGAAAAGAACAACATCCCCGGCATTTACGGCATAGATACCCGCTCCCTTACGATGCGCCTGCGGGAACAGGGAGTTATGGGGGGGAAGATTCTTGTTGAAGGGACCCGGGACGTGACCATAGATGCAGGGCGCATCGACAATCCGGTGGCGGAGGTGTCGCCTCTGGACGCGAAGGTCTTCCGGCCCGCCGGGATAGCCCCGGACGCTAGGCTTCTCAAAATCGCACTAGTGGACTGCGGGGCCAAGGCGAATATCTACCGCTGTCTCCTTGCCCGGAATGTGGAAGTGATCCGCGTTCCCTGGAATTACGACTTGAGCGGCGGCCTCGAATATGACGGGCTTTTCCTGTCTAACGGTCCCGGAGACCCCAAGGACTGCGGCAGGACTATCGCCGCGGTACGCTGGGCTTTTTCAGCGGGGAAACCCGTCTTCGGCATCTGCCTGGGGAATCAGATCATGGCCCTGGCTGCGGGCGGGGACACCTACAAGCTCCCCTACGGGCATAGGGGTCAGAACCAGCCCTGCATCGAGGCGGGGACCAAGCGGTGCTACATCACGAGCCAGAATCACGGCTACGCCGTGCGGAACGAGAGCCTCCCCAAGGACTGGGAAGCCTGGTTTGTCAACGCCAATGACGGCACCATCGAAGGGATCCGCTCGCTCCGCTTCCCCTTCTCGGCGGTGCAGTTCCACCCGGAAGGCTGCCCCGGTCCCAGGGACACGGAGTTTCTCATAGACCGGTTCCTCGATCAGGTTAAGGAGGCGAAAAAATGACCGCAGCGCATCAGAAATTGCCCCGCACGGTTCTAATTCTGGGCTCCGGGGGGCTCAAGATAGGGCAGGCCGGGGAATTTGACTACTCAGGCTCCCAGGCTCTCAAGGCTCTTAGGGAAGAGGGGATAAAGACGGTCCTCATCAACCCCAACATCGCCACCATTCAGACCAGCGAGGGCATGGCTGACCGCACCTACTTTCTGCCGGTAACGCCGGAATATGTCAGGCAGGTGATAGAAAAGGAGATGCCCGACGGCCTCCTGCTCTCTTTCGGGGGTCAGACCGCCCTGAACTGCGGAGTCGCTCTGGAGCGGGAGGGAATCCTCCATAAATACGGGGTCCGGGTTCTGGGAACGCCGGTAAAGGCCATAGAGGACACCGAAGACAGGCGGCGTTTCGTGGATCGCCTTGGGGAAATCGGGGCGAAGTGTCCCCGGAGTATCGCGGTTTCAGGCACGGATGAGGCGGCTGAGGCGGCGGCGGAAATCGGCTTTCCCGTGATGGTCCGCATCGCCTACGCCCTGGGCGGGGCGGGTTCGGGGATATGCCGGAACGAGGCGGAACTGCGCCGCCGCTGTGACCGGGTCTTTGCCCGGAGCGGCGAGGCCGGCCAAGCGCCCCAGGCTTTAATCGAGGAATGGCTTGGGGGCTGGAAGGAAATTGAGTACGAGGTGGTCAGGGATGTCTATGACAACTGCATCACTGTGTGTAATATGGAGAACTTCGATCCCCTGGGCATACATACCGGGGAGAGCATCGTGGTGGCCCCTTCCCAGACCCTGACGGATTCGGAGTACCACAAGCTCAGGCGCATCGCCATCGAGGTGATCCGCCACTTGGGTATCGTAGGGGAATGTAACGTCCAGTACGCACTGGACCCGGTCTCAGAGGACTACCGCATCATCGAGGTAAACGCCCGGCTTTCCCGGAGTTCCGCCCTGGCGTCCAAGGCCACGGGCTATCCCCTGGCATTTGTGGCGGCCAAGCTCGCCCTGGGCTACGCCTTAACTGACATAGAAAACCGCATCACCCGGGCGACCAAATCCTGTTTTGAGCCGGCCCTGGACTACTGCGTAGTCAAGGTTCCCAGGTGGGACCTGGCGAAGTTCAAGCACGTGGACATTCGCATAGGCTCTGAGATGAAGTCCGTAGGGGAAGTGATGTCCATTGGCCGCACCTTCGAGGAGGCTCTTCAGAAAGCGCTCCGTATGACCGGCATAGGAGCGCCGGGCCTTGCAACGGACGACGAGTTCTGCGGTTCCGGGGCGGAAAACATCCGGGACGCTCTGGCGCGGCCCACGGACCGCCGCATCTTCATCATCTACCGGGCAATGGCCGAGGGCTGGTCTGTGGAGCGGATATGGCGCTTCACAAAGATAGACCGCTGGTTCCTCTATAAAATCGCCGGAATCCTGGAAACCGAACAGATTCTTAGACTCCTTAAACAAAAGGGGGGTCCGGGGGGCCTTGGGCCCCCCGGCGGGGGCGTTGCGGGGGTGGAACCCCCGCGGAGGGGGGTGGCGGAGGCCCGTAGGGCCGGAGCCAGGGGGGTCGGACCGAAGGTCCGCGACTTCCCCCCTCTTATAACAACAAAAATCTAAGGAGTGGCAAAATGCCTAAATCAATACTGGTAAATCCTAAGGATGTACGGAAGCCGGAGATACTCAAGATCAAAGATATTCCGGTTAATCAATATAAGCCTGATATCAAGAAGGAGGTGACCCTCTACGGTAAGGACCGGCTTAAACGGATATGGTACGACATGGCGACTATCCGGGCTTTCGAGAATATGCTCAATGCTTTCAAGACTCAGGGGGCGTGGAATGGGATCGAGTACAATCACAAGGGGCCGGCTCACCTTTCTATGGGGCAGGAGGCTTCCTCTGTAGGGCAGTGCGTAAATCTTACGGTGGAGGACTTTATCTTTGGGAGCCACCGGAGTCACGGGGAGATTCTGGCTAAGTGTTATTCCGCTGTCTGGCAGCTTGACGAGAAGAGGCTGGAGGAGATCATGAAGGGTTTCCTGGGGGGCGAAACGGTGGCGGCGGCTGAGACTATTCCTTTCCAGGGGGTAAAGGACTTGGCGGAAAACTTTGTCCTCTACGGGACTTTGGCGGAGATTTTCGCTAGGAAGGCGGGGTTCAACCGGGGGCTTGGGGGTTCTATGCACGCTTTCTTTACGCCTTTCGGCTCTATGCCTAACAACGCTATTGTGGGCGGCTCAGCGGATATCGCGGTGGGGTCGGCTCTATACAAGCGGATCAACCGGAAGCCGGGGATTGTGATTGCCAACATCGGGGACGCTTCTATGGGGTGCGGTCCGGTCTGGGAGGCTATGATGATGGCGGCTATGGAGCAGTACCGTACTTTGTGGCCTGAAGGTTCCGGCGGGGCGCCGCCTATCCTCTTTAATTTCTTCGACAACTTCTACGGTATGGGCGGGCAGACTGCGGGGGAAACTATGGGCTGGGGAAAGAGCGGGATCATGGCCCGGGTCGGCGCGGGGGTCAACCCGGAGAATATGCACGCCGAGCGGGTGGATGGGTACAATCCCCTGGCGGTGGCGGAGGCGGTGGCCCGGAAGAAGGAGCTTCTTCTGGCGGGTAAGGGTCCTGCGCTTCTGGATACCCTCACCTACAGGATTTCGGGTCATTCCCCGTCGGACGCTTCGAGTTACCGCACGCCGGAGGAGGTCAAGCTCTGGCAGGAGGCGGATTCTATCGAGGCGTATGGGGCTTATCTTGCTGAAAACGGTATTGCCGGTAAGGGCGAGCTTGAAGCTATGGGGGAGAAGATCAACGCTAAACTTCTTGAGGTGGTAAAGCTGGCTGTTAACGACGCGGTTTCCCCCCGGCTTGGGGGGGCTTTCATCGAGTCCGTGATGTTCTCCAATACTCCCAAGGGCGGGGCGGAGAAGCTGGATGACCGGGAGCCTGAACTGTTACAGAAGGTTGAGGAGAATCCCCGGATCAAGGCTCTGGCGGGGAAGGTCCGGTATGGTTTCGACGCCGAGGGGAAGGCGGTTCCCAAGAACAAGGCGTTTCAGTACCGGGACGGCCTTTTTGAGGCGCTGGCCCACCGTTTTGCCTTAGACCCCACTATGGCGGCTTGGGGCGAGGAGAACCGGGACTGGGGCGGCGCGTTTGCGGTTTACCGGGGGCTTACGGAGTTGCTGCCCTACAGCCGGCTTTTTAACAGCCCTATCTCCGAGGGGGCCATTGTGGGGGCCGGCGTGGGGTACGCCTTGTCTGGCGGTCGGGCGGTGGTGGAGCTTATGTACTGCGATTTTATGGGCCGGGCGGGGGATGAGATATTCAACCAGGCGTCCAAGTGGCAGTCTATGTCGGCGGGTCTTCTCAAGATGCCTCTGGTGGTCAGGGTCTCGGTGGGGAACAAGTACGGGGCCCAGCATAGTCAGGACTGGACGGCTCTGGCCGCCCATATTCCGGGGCTCAAGGTCATGTTCCCGGCTACTCCCTACGACGCTAAAGGGATGCTCAACCTGGCCCTGCGGGGGACAGACCCGGTGATCTTCTTTGAAAGCCAGCTTCTCTACGACATGAGCGAGCAGTTTGAAAAGGGCGGCGTTCCCCAGGGTTACTACGAGGTTCCTGAGGGTGAGCCGGCGCTGCGCAGGCAGGGGAAGGACCTTACCATAGCGACGGTGGGGGCTACCCTTTACAAAGCCATGGAAGCGGCGAAGAAGCTGGAGGCTGCTTACGGGCTTCAGGCGGAGGTCATAGACCTCAGGTTCATCAACCCTCTGAATTACGACGTGATCATCGAGTCGGTGAAGAAGACCGGGAAGGTCCTCCTGGCAAGCGACGCGGCGGAACGGGGGTCTTTCCTCCATACGGTTGCCGGCAGCATCCAGGCCTACGCCTTTGATTACCTGGACGCGCCTGTTGCGGTGGCAGGCAGCCGGAACTGGATCACTCCGGCGGCGGAGATGGAGCAGCTTTACTTCCCCCAGGTTGACTGGCTCATCGACGCTATACATGAACGCATCCTGCCTCTGCCGGGTTACGTCCCGGCGACGGTGCAGACTACGCTGGACTTGCGGCGGCGGAGCAGGCTGGGGGTGTAGGGGGCGGGACCTACGGGCCTACACCCTGGCTACAGACCTACGCCACCCCTCTCGACGGGGCAGTGCCCCCCGTTGAGAGGGGGGTGGTGGAGGCCCGTAGGGCCGGAACCAGGGGGTCGGACTAAAGTCCGCGACTTCCCCCCTCCTGAGTACGCCTCACATTTTCTTTACCGACTGCCTACCAAGTCTTTATCCCGTTTCTACAGATAGCTCCTTGACAATCCATTCTAATTGCTTTATAAAGAAACCTGCATTGCTATTTGTAGTAGCATATCAAAGAAGCTAAACGTCAAAGTAGAAGGAGGTTTTATGGCAGATCAGAGGATCCCTCAGGAGTTAAAGGCCCTTGCGGGAGAGTACCAGCGGATTCCGGTGTCAAAAACCATTCCGGCCCTTAACCGGACGCCGGTGGAGGTTTTCAAGATACTCAAGAATGTGAGCCGCCAATGTTTCATCCTGGAGAGCCTTGAGGATTCTGGGCTTTGGGGGCGCTACACATTCCTGGGCTACGATCCCAAGCTGGAGATAAGCTGCGTCAATGGGGAACTCAGGATAAGGAACGGGACCTGCATCAGGCTCTCCGGGGCGGAACCGGGGGAGCATATCCGAAGGATTCTCGAAGAGAACCGGAGTCCCCGTCTGCCGGATATGCCGCCTTTTACCGGGGGGCTTGTGGGCTACTTCTCCTACGACTATGTGAAGTACGGCGAGCCCGCGTTGAATCTGGACGCCGAGGACCAGGAGGGGTTTAAGGATGTAGACCTTATGCTCTTCGACAAGGTGATTGCCTGGGACCGGCTGGAGCAAACCATTATCCTGCTTTTAAATATCAGAACCGACGCCCTGGAGGAGAACTACAACCGGGCGCTGGTGGAACTGGACTCCCTGGCCCGCCTGCTGGAATCTGGCCGGGCCGCGGAGATGAAGCCCCTCAGCCTGCTTTCGCCATTTCGCCGGCTTTTTACCCAGGAGCAGTACTGCGCCATGGTGAGGAAGGCCCAGGATTACATCCGGGAGGGAGACATCTTCCAGGCGGTGCTGTCCAACCGGCTTGAAGCGGATATGGAGGGCAGCCTCTTTGATACGTACCTGGCCCTTAGGGAGATCAATCCGTCGCCCTATATGTTCTACTTTTCCAGCGATGACGGGGGCGGGGGGCCGGGCCAAGGGCCGTTCGAGATCGCCGGGGCTTCCCCTGAAACGCTGGTGAAGCTCAAGGACGGGATTCTCTACACCTTTCCCCTGGCGGGTACCCGAAGGCGCGGCAAGACGCCCGAAGAGGATGAGGCTCTGGAAAAGGAGC
>JAITSE010000076.1 GCA_031288005.1 Treponema sp. | reverse complement strand
TTATGGGGGGTCCGGGGTAATTTGGGACAGTATGTCCCAAATTACCTAAGCAGTTTTGGACCAAAGGTCCAAAACTGCACGGGGGCGTTACGGGGGTGGAACCCCCGTTGAGGGGGGTGCCGGAAGCCCGCAGGGCTGTAGGCAGGGGGGAGACTTCCCCCCTCCTGATAGTTGCGTCAAGTTCACGTTTTTGTTGAGGAGGAGGTATCCCAATGCTGACTACTTTTTTGCAGAACGTATTTAACGCCCTCCAGTGGGGAAGTTTCTATTCGATGATCGCCCTGGGATACTGCCTGGTGTACGGGGTGCTGCGGCTCATAAACTTCGCCCATGGGGATATTTTTATGAGCGCCTGTTACATTGCCTTCTTCGCCGGGTCCGGCCTCCTTGGGGCTTTGGGCGGGACGGGATGGGGGGTGTTCGTCCTTACCCTGGCGCTGACCATGGGGGGGACGGCTCTCCTGGGGGTCACTATAGAGCGGGTGGCCTACCGCCCCCTCAGGAGCAAGGGGGTAAACCGGCTCTACGTGGTTATCACCGCCCTGATGGTGGGCTTCATCCTGGAGAACGGGAACCTTGCTGTCTTCGGGGCCAGTTCCAGGCGCTTCCCGGACATTATAGACAAGGAGCTTTGGCAGATAGGCTCCCTGGTGCTTACAAACCTCAAGGTTTTGGTAATTGTCGCGGCTTTTTCGGTTTTCGGCGTCCTGCAATTTATTGTGCAGAAGACTGTATTCGGTATGTCCATGCGGGCTATTTCCTACGACAAGTTCGCCATCCCCCTTATGGGAATCCCGGTAAACCGGGTCATCACCTTTACGTTTGCCCTGGGCTCGTCCCTTGCGGCGGTGGCGGGGATTCTGTTCGGGATGTCCTATCCCGTGCTGGACCCCTATATGGGGATGATCATCGGGTGGAAAGCCTTCATCGCCGCCGTGGTGGGGGGCATAGGGGATATAAAGGGGGCTTTCCTTGGCGGCTTTATCCTGGGGTTTATCGAAATCTTTGTAACCGCCGTTTTTCCTTCCAGTTTTAAGGACCTCATTTCCTTTGTGATTCTTTTAATCATCCTGGTTATCAAACCTACCGGATTTTTCGGCGTGCCCCGAAGCGCCAAAATTTAGGAGCGGATATGGCTTTAACAAACGGGAAAAACAGGAACTTTGTCCTGCTCATAGTCCTTCTTGCGGGAGCCATGGCGCTTGTTACGGCCCTCGCCGCCCTGGGGCTTATCAACCAGTATATTCAGAGCGTGATGATGTCCATAGGGATCAATATCATCTTTGCGTCAAGCCTCAACATCGTGAACGGCTATATGGGGGAATTTTCCTGCGGTCATGCGGGTTTCATGGCGGTGGGGGCCTATGTTTCGTCGGTGATCTCTCTCATCCTCTTTACCGAAAACAAATTTACAGGCGGCCCCCTGCTTCCGCCTCAGACGGCGATATTGCTCTTTCCGGCGGTTATTATCCTTGGGGGCTTCGCGGCGGCCGCGGCGGGGCTTCTGGTGGCCCTCCCTTCTTTCAAGACCCGCGACGACTATCTGGCGATCATCACCATCGCGGCCAACTATATCATAATGACCGCCATCAACAACCTGGAAATCATCGGCGCCAGCCGGGGGCTTATGGGAATGAAGGGGGCGATCTTCGCCATGTCGGATCTTGTCCCCCTGCCCTGGATCCTCGTCTGGATCATGGCCTTTGTGGTGATCTGCGTAAGCGCCATCAAGCGTCTTATGGGTTCGGTTTTGGGCAAGGGGATTTCCGCCATTAAATACGACGAGATTTCCGCGGAGATCATGAGCGTGGATACCAATAAAATGAAGCTCCTTGCTTTTATGTTCTCTTCCGGACTTGCGGGCATAGCGGGGGGGCTTTTCGCCCACATGATGGGGTTCATCAATCCCCAGTCCTTTAATATTATGAAGTCCACCGAAGGCATGGTGATGGTCTATCTGGGGGGCATGGGTTCCTTAAGCGGTTCTGTGCTGTCGGCGGTGCTGTTCACTTTCCTGCTGGAACTCCTTCGTCCTTTGCAGATCCTCAAGTGGGTGTTCATCCCCCTGGTCCTCATTCTGCTCATGCAGTTCCGTCCCGAGGGGCTTATGGGGAACCGGGAACTTTCGGAGCTTCCGGTTTTTAAGCGGTTTTTCGGGAAAGAGCCGGGCAGGGGAGGCCGGGACGGAGGAGGATCATGAGCGAATATCATCTTGAACTCAAAAACCTGAGCCACCGCTTCGGCGGCCTCCAGGCCCTGTCTGGCATCAACCTGGGGTTAAAGCGCGGGGACATAGCCGGGCTTATAGGCCCTAACGGGGCGGGGAAAACCACGGTCTTTAACCTGGTGAGCGGTTTCTACGTGCCTACGGCAGGGGACATAATTCTTGAGGGGGTGAGGCTCAACGCAAGGAAGCCCCACGAAATAGCCGCCATGAAGATCGGGAGGACCTTTCAGAATATACGGCTCTGGAGCGAGATGACCGTGCTGGACAATATACGCATAGCCCAGCATTACCGCCTGGGCTACAACGCGGCGGATGTGCTTTTCAAGACCAAACGCTGGCGGGAGAGGGAAGGGGAGATCACCCGGTCGGCCAGGGAACTGCTTGAGGTGTTTCACCTGGCGGATCTGGCGGATGAATACCCCAAAAACTTGCCCTACGGGATACAGCGCAGGGTGGAGATAGCCCGGGCCCTGTCGTTGCAGCCTGAACTCCTTATGCTGGACGAGCCCGCAGCGGGTCTCAGTACCGCGGACATTGTTGAGCTTATCGACTACATCAACTGGATTCACGAGACCTTCAAACTTACGATCTGGATGATAGAACACCAGATGGAAGTAATTATGACATTGTGCCGCAGGATTCAGGTGATCGATTTCGGCAGGGAGATAGCCCTGGGGACGCCGGAAGAAATCAGGAACAACCCCGAAGTCATCAAAGCCTACCTGGGGGAGGGGACGATATGAACCGCGTAAATGTCCGGGAGGGCGATCATGCTGCTTGAGGTTCAAAATTTAAAGGCGTCTTACGGAAACATTGAAGCCCTCCACGGCGTTTCCTTTGCCATTGATAAGGGGGAGATCGTTACCCTCATCGGCGCGAATGGGGCGGGGAAGACTTCGACCCTCCTCAGCCTGGCCCGGCTCCCCAGGCCGGAAGCGCCGGCGGTCTCAGGCGGAGACATTCTCTACGAGGGGAAGAGCATACTCAGGATAGAACCCCACATACTCATCCAAAAGAAGATGATGGCCCTGGTCCCGGAAGGCCGGCATATCTTCGGGAACCTGACGGTACAGGAAAACCTTATGATTGCCGCCTTTCCCCACAGGAAGGATGTGAACAGGGCGGTTATTACCGGGGAAATAGAGGAGCTGGTATACAGCCTCTTTCCCAGGCTTTACGAGCGGCGGAAACAGCGGGGGGAACTCCTGAGCGGCGGGGAGCAGCAGATGCTGGCGGTGGGCCGGGCGCTTATGACGGGCAGCGAATTCATCATGCTGGACGAGCCTTCCATGGGGCTGGCGCCAAAACTGATGTACGAGATGTTCCGGGCTTTGCGGCAGCTCAACTTCGTCAAGCATATCACTATCCTGGTGGTAGAACAGAATGCTAAGGTAGCCCTGGACTTTGCAAGCCGGGGCTATGTCCTTAAAACCGGGGAAATCATAGCCGGGGGAACTTCTGAGGAACTTGCCTCCAACGCGGACGTAAAGAAGGCGTACCTGGGCGGATAAAGGCCGGTTTTGGCCTCACTTTTAAAAAAAGAGGCGGCTTGCCGTCTGATCTGTGAGTACCAGGGATCCCAGGACAGCCGTATACACAGCGAATCCCCATAAAGACCTTTCACGTACGATTTTCAACATAAATTTTACCGCAAAGAACCCTACTATGGCTGCGGTTAAGGTCCCTGCCGCAATAGCCCATAAGTTTATATTGCCTATTTTTGCTTCTCCGGCTGCCATATCTTTGAGTTGTAATACCAAGGCTCCCAGTATAGCCGGGATAGATAGGAGGAAGGAGAACCGCGCCGCCGCATCCCGGTTTAGTTTCCGGGCAAGCGCCCCCGACAGGGTTAGTCCTGAGCGGGAAACTCCGGGAATGATGGCAACTGCTTGGCAGACCCCGATAACAAGGGCGTCGAGCCAATTTATAATCCGTGGCGGCAGGGTATCAGCCTCACCTCCGTTAGACCCGACAGCCTTGCCGTCTGGATATCCTGAAAGCCGCCATGAAATCAGAATAGCCGCCGCTGTAAACAGGAAAGAGAAACCCAGTAAATTCCCGGATGCGAAGGCCAGCTCTATGCTGTCTTTCAAAAATAAAGCTGCCGCAACTGTGGGAACCGTGGCAAGAACGATGAAACCCGTAATTGGCTGTATGGGCCTGCACAAAATACTCCAAATATCCTTCCATAAAACAACAAACACCGCGGCAAGAGTACCCACATGGACCATGATGTCAAAAAACAACGCCGCTTCGGAAATTCCAAAGATTTTCTGCAATAGGACCAGATGGCCGGAACTGCTCACAGGCAGAAATTCGGTGACGCCCTGGACCGCTCCCAGGACAAGGGCTTCAAAAATTTTCATACATTGACCATAGCCGGATTGCCAGGGTAAGACAAGGCCATATTAATGAGTATGAGTTCGATTTAAGAGGGAAGTCAGTAGATTGAAAATTTAAGGCCAGCGCAGATTGAGGGGACCCTTATAAAAATATGAATAATGCGGGCAAAGCCAGATAAATTTTCAATATTCAAGACGAGGGGTAAAAGGACTGTTCAAATTTTGAACAATTTGCCGGAAAATCTCTTGCTTTTTTTTTAGTGGTGCTATATGCTTTAGTATAGTAAAAGCGGTCTTTAGGCTGCGGATTTGGCAAGCTTGTTTCGGCGGCGGCTGAATTTTCGTATTGCATTTGCGGTCATATTTCACGGTGGTGAAATGAATAAGAGGCGGCTTGTTTTTATGCCTGTTTCCGAATTGATGCGCGTAAGTGTTACTGGTTTCAATGTATTCTGTCCTGTCTTCCCAATATGAAAGAAAAACCTACTATATTTGCGAAAATAATTATCCGTCTCCCTGCTTTGCTTATTGTAGGCGGAATATGGTTTTTTTCATCTAAAAGTACGATTTATAAGCCTAAAGGGATATTTGGATATGATAAGATTCAACACTTTATAGCATATTTTTTACTGGCGATCGGCGGGGGCCTTTGGATTTCTTCTGCATTTTGGCGGAGACAGCGTTTTTTGGCTTTTTTTCTGGTAACTCTTACGGTGTCGGTTTATGGAATTATTGATGAAGTTCATCAGTTTTTCACCCCCGGACGGGATTGTAATTTAGCGGATTGGATTGCCGATACAATCGGCGCTGTTTTTGGAGCGGCGCTGATGATGCGGGTTGACGGCTGCTGTTCCGATAAAACTGAAAATGATGCCCGTAAGAGTATGCTTTAAAAGAAAAACAGTAATAAGTCCGAAGGATATGTTTATGACTGATTATAGGGGCAAAACGGCATCGGTAAAGATTGTTTTCGATATGAGCTGCGGGAGGATACCCGGATTGTTTTGCCGGCGTCTAAAGTATCCGCTGGTCTTGTGAAGGAACTGTTTTATGAAAGGCATAATTCTTGCGGGCGGTGCGGGGACGCGTCTGTACCCCGTGACGCTGGCGATATCTAAACAGATACTCCCACTGTACGATAAGCCCATGGTCTACTACCCCCTCTCCGTCCTGATGCTCGCCGGCATCAGGGAGGTCCTCCTTATCTCTACCCCCAGGGACCTCCCCCTGTTTCGGGACCTCTTCGGCTCCGGCGACCGGCTGGGGATGCGCTTCGAGTACCGGGTACAGGAAAGCCCCCGGGGGCTCGCCGACGCCTTCGTCCTGGGCGCCGCTTTCATCGGAGACGGCCCCTGCGCTCTTGTTCTTGGAGACAACGTGTTTTACGGCCGCGGTTTCAGCCGGACCTTGAAGAACGCCGCCGGCCGGGTGGAGAACGAAGGGGGCGGCGCCATCTTCGGCTACTATGTCAAAGACCCCTCCGCCTACGGGGTGGTGGAATTCGACGCCCGGGGCACGGCCCTTTCCATCGAGGAAAAGCCCGCCCGCCCCAAATCCCATTACGCGGTGCCGGGCCTTTACTTTTACGACAACGACGTCGTGGCAATCGCCGGGGATATAACGCCTTCCGCCCGGGGGGAAATCGAGATTACCGCGGTGAACAACGCCTACCTGGAACGGGGGCGTCTTTCCGTGGAAGTGCTGGGCCGGGGCATGGCCTGGCTCGACACGGGCACCTTCGACGGCCTCCTTGAAGCCGCAAATTTTATCGAAACCATTCAGAAACGCCAGGGCATGTATGTTTCCTGCATCGAGGAAATCGCCTATTCCAACGGCTGGATTTCACGGGGTGAACTTTTGAAGCTGGCCGCCTCCTACAAAAACGAATACGGCGGGTACCTTTCCTACATCGCCGGCGAAGCGGGCCTCTGATGCCCATTACGGTTAAACCGTGCCCCCTTGAGGGGCTTTACGAGATACGGCCCCGGATTTTCGGCGACGGCCGGGGATACTTTTTCGAGTCTTATTCCCGGCGGGATTTCGGCGCCGCGGGGCTGGACATGGTTTTCGTCCAGGACAACCAGTCCCGTTCGTCCAGGGGCGTGCTCCGGGGCCTCCATTTCCAGAAGACCCGACCCCAGGGCAAGCTGGTTCGTGTTATAGAAGGGGAAGTTTTCGATGTCGCCGTGGATCTGCGCCCCCGGTCGCCCACGCTGGGCAAATGGCACGGGGTGGTGTTAAGCGGGGAAACGCACAACCAGTTTTACATCCCCGAAGGGTTCGCCCACGGTTTTTTGGTGTTAAGCGAAACCGCGGTTTTCGCCTATAAGTGCACCGATTTTTACTATCCGGAAGACGAAGGGGGGATACTCTGGAACGACCCCGCCGTCGGCGTGGCGTGGCCGGACCCGGGGGTTGAATACCTTCTCTCCGAAAAGGATAAAAACCTGCCGTGCTTTGGGTGATAGGGAATAAGGGGATGCTCGGGGCCGAGCTTTCCCTGGTTCTGGAGGAACGGGGCGTTCCGTATACGGGTACGGACCGGGAGGTGGACATCGCCGACCCCGGATCCCTCGAGGCTTTCGCCGAAACCCCGGGCCGGGGGGAAGCCGTAAACTGGATCGTCAACTGCGCGGCCTATACGGCGGTGGACCGGGCGGAGGAGGACCGAGAAGCCTGCCGTCGGCTGAATACCGAAGGGGCGGGGAACATCGCCCGGCTCGCCCGGACTATCGGCGCCCGGCTCATCCATCTTTCCACGGACTATGTGTTTGACGGCCGGGGCATTCCGGAAGGCGGAAATCTCCGCCCGTACCGGGAGAGCGACCCCACGGACCCTGTCGGGGTATACGGGTGCACGAAGCGGGACGGGGAGACGGCGGTTCTGGAAAACAACCCCCGGTCCTATATCGTGAGGACCGCCTGGCTTTACGGCATGTACGGTGGCAACTTCGTCCGTACCATGCTCCGTCTGATGAACGAACGGGACGAGGTGAAGGTGGTGGACGACCGGCGCGGCAGCCCCACCTGGGCGCGAGACCTCGCGGAAACCCTGGCCGCCGTCGTTGCCGCGGGGGAAGGGGGGCGTTGTATCCCCTACGGGGTATACCATTATACCGACGAAGGGGAGAGCAGTTGGTATGATTTCGCCCTGGAGATATACCGGCTGGGGCGGGAGTTAGGAGTTATTCGGAAAGAGTGCGCGGTAAAACCCTGCGGCAGCGGAGACTTTCCCGCAAAAGCGGTGCGTCCTGCCTATTCGGTTCTGGATAAGGGAAAGGTCAAGGCGGCCTTGAGAATCAGGATACCGGCGTGGAATGAAAGCCTGTCACGTTATCTTGAGATAATCGCAAAAGAGGAATTATCCGCAGCCGGACGCTGTTAGCTCCGATCTTTTGAAAAACCTTCAAAAAGGAGGAATAAAGAATGCCGAAGCGTTCTCTGAAAAATATTCTGGTTACCGGTGGTTCCGGCTTTATCGGCAGTAATTTTATCCGTTTTTTGCTGGAGAAGGTTCCTGAATTTTCCGGCCGCGTTATCAACTTAGACGCGCTGACCTACGCTGGAAACGCCGAAAACTTGCGGGACATAGAGGAAAGGTTTGGCGGGACGCGCTATTTTTTTGCGCGGGGAGATATCAACGACCGTCCCCTGGTAAGGTCGGTTTTTGAAAAATACGCTATCGACACGGTGGTGCCTTTTGCCGCGGAAAGCCATGTGGACCGTTCCATCCTGGGGCCTGAGGTTTTTATCAAAACCAATGTGATGGGGACCTTTACTCTACTGGAAACGGCCCGGAGTTTTTGGGCCCTGCCGGCGGGGGGCGGCCTGCGGCAGGATGTCCTCTTCCACCACATCAGTACCGACGAGGTATACGGTTCCCTGGGGGAGACCGGCTATTTTACCGAGGAGACTGCCTACGATCCCCGGTCTCCCTATTCGGCAAGCAAGGCCGCGGGGGATCATCTGGTTATGGCCTATTATCATACCTACGGCTTCCCGGTTACCCTTTCCAACTGTTCTAACAATTACGGCCCCCGCCAGTTTCCGGAAAAGCTCATCCCCCTGATGATCCTGAATATGCGGGAGGGGAAACCCCTGCCGGTTTACGGCGACGGCAGGAATATCCGGGACTGGCTTTATGTGGAGGATCATAACCGGGCGGTTTGGGCCATCCTGCAAAGGGGCGCTGCCGGGGAACGGTACAATATCGGCGGGGAGAATGAGTGGGAGAATATCAAACTCCTGGACGCCCTGATTGACATCGTATCAAAAAAGGCGGGGCTGGACGCCGGAAAGGTCCGGGGGACCATCCGTTTTGTAAAGGACCGGCCCGGCCATGACCGGCGTTACGCCATAGACTGTTCCAAAATCAAGCGGGACCTTGGCTGGAAACAGGAGGGGTCCTTTGAAGAGGGGCTGGAGAAAACCGCAGAATGGTATCTGGCCAATACCGCCTGGATAGAGGGGATCCGCAGCGGGGAATACCGGCAATGGATTGAGAAAAATTATGAAAAACGGTGATAGTCTGTATTGCATCTGATTTTCCTTCGTATCTTTTAGCTGGATAAATTATAGAGAATTTTGACGTCAACAAATTTTAGTTAGTATAACGGGTCGCAGAAGCATTGTGCCAGGCATATATAAGTGATTAAAGAAGATAGATGTCCTTATAGCAAAGTGTTGCCGTATTTATGGCCCTGTTATGAGAATTGATGACAGTAAAGCTATTGCGTAATCTTTGTATAATGCCAGTAAGAACAAACCGATTGTTTTAAAAAGCAAAAAATCAGGAAATATTCTTATTGCTATGTTGCGGACATTTTTCTGCAATAATTGTTATTTTGTTGAGTGGCAGACCAGGAGAGGCTTATAATATTTCCAATGATGCATCAGATTTGTCATTGTCTGAAATAGCTGCGCTTTGCGTTCAAATTGGCAATGGGTTATTCAAAGGCGACAAAAGCGCTTTTGGACAGCGCTAAATTATATGGATTGGGTTGGAAAGCCAAATACACCTTACCAGAAGGCATTAAACGGGCAATCTGGATTTTACCACATTGGGATGATTAGCGGGCGTAGGAGTTCTGCAATAGGGCTGTCCGATAGAGTGGAAAAGTACCAGTGCCGGGCGAAAGGAAATTACCGGGAATAGGGGATGATTGAGAAGGTGAAGGTTGTTATTCTAGCAGGTGGTTACGGTACCCGGCTTTCCGAAGAAACGGATCTGCGGCCCAAGCCTATGGTAGAAATCGGCGGACGGCCAATCCTCTGGCATATTATGAAAACCTATTCCTATTGGGGATATAACGATTTTGTGGTGCTCACCGGATATAAATCCCATGCCATTAAAGATTATTTTATCAATTATTATACCCGGTATTCTGATATTACCGTGGATATGGCAAATAACGCGGTGGAAATTCATCAGCACCGGAATGAACCGTGGAAGGTAACCATGCTGTATACCGGGCAGAATACCATGACCGGAGGCAGGTTGCTCGCGGCGAAAGATTTTCTTGCGGGCGAACGGTTTATGCTCACCTATGGCGACGGGGTAAGCGATGTGAATATACCGGAACTCCTCAAAAGCCATGAAAAGGCCGGCAAGTATGTTACCCTGACCTCCGTACAGCCAGTAGGAAAATTCGGCTCTCTGGCGATTGATACTACCGGGCTGGTTCGTTCGTTTTCCGAAAAGCCGGAACAGGGTGGAACATGGATTAATGGCGGATTTTTTGTGATGGAACCGGCGGTGTTTAACTATTTGAACGACGGCGACAAAACTATCCTGGAACGGGCGCCTCTGGAAAATTTGGCGAAAGAAGGCCAGCTTAACGCGTATAAACATTACGGCTTTTGGAAGGCCATGGATACCCTGAAAGATAAAAACGATTTAACCGATATGTGGGTACGGGGAAAAGCGCCCTGGGCCTTGTGGTTAGCATAGTGGACTTTGGTTTTTATAAAGACAAGAAGGTGTTTATCACCGGCCATACTGGATTTAAGGGAACCTGGCTCTGCCGCATATTGCTGCGGGCAGGGGCGGAAATAACCGGCTTTGCGCTGGAGCCGCCCACGGCTCCCTCCCTTTTTGAGCAGACGAAAACCGCAAAAGATATCCATTCGATAACCGGTGACGTGCGGAATCGGGAAGCCCTGATTAAAGCGGTGCGGGACGCTAAACCAGATATACTGTTCCACCTTGCGGCCCTGCCCTTGGTACGGCTTTCTTACCGGGAACCGGCTGAGACCTATGAAACCAATGTAATGGGAACGGTGAATGTCCTTGAGGCCCTGCGGCTTTCCCCGGCGGTCCGGTCTTTTGTCAACATAACCACCGACAAGGTATATGAAAACCGGGAATGGCATTGGGGTTACCGGGAAAATGAAAATCTTAATGGTTTTGATCCCTATTCAAACAGCAAGTCTTGCAGCGATCTTATAACGGCAAGTTACCGGAATTCCTTCTTTTCCGGTCCCGGTGTCCCATCGGTTTCCACCGCCCGCTCGGGAAATGTCATCGGCGGCGGCGATTACGCGGAGGACCGGATTATTCCCGACTGCGTCCGGGCGGTACAGGCGGGGAAGTCTATAGTCGTGCGGAACCCATCTTCAATCAGGCCATATCAGTATGTGCTGGAGTGCCTTTCGGGGTATCTTCTGCTGGCGGAAAAGCAATACGCCGATAAGTCCCTGGAAGGGGCGTACAATTTCGGTCCTGATGAAAGCAGTTGTGTGTCTACCGGGGAACTGGCGGATTTGTTTTGTGATTGCTGGGGACCTGGGGCTTCATGGGAAAGCCGGGGCGATTCGGGCCCTCACGAAGCGCATTTTCTCAAGTTGGATTGTTCCAAGGCAAAGGCCCTGTTGGGTTGGAAACCCCGCTGGGATATAAAGGCGGCGGTGGAAAAGGCCGTAGAATTCGCCAAAGCCGCCTCCAATGAGAAACGGCTGGCCTGTCTTGAGAGGCAGATAGAAGAATATTTTGAGTTGGAAACAGCGCCTTGTTGAATTGTCTAAATAAATCGAGATAAGATAAATTATGTTTGAATCTAAAACCCGGGAAGAAGCGGTCAATATCATTCTTGATAGCGTAAAAGAATATTACAAAACCTTTATGCAAAAGCCGCCTTATAAAGACGGCGACCGTATTCCCTATGCGTCCCGAGTGTTTGATGAACATGAGATGATAAACCTGGTAGACAGCGCCCTTGAATTTTGGCTTACTTCGGGAAGATACACCGATCAGTTTGAAAAAAAGCTTGCCCAATACTTGAAAGTTCCCCATTGCTCTCTGGTCAATTCCGGTTCGTCCGCCAATCTTTTGTCCTTTATGGCCCTGACGTCTCCCCTTCTGGGAGACCGGGCGATCCGCCGGGGAGACGAGGTGATCACCGTGGCCGCGGGATTTCCCACCACGGTAACGCCCATTTTGCAGTTCGGCGCGGTTCCCGTGTTTGTGGATGTGACAATTCCCCAATACAACATTGGCGTGTCCCTGCTTGAGAAGGCCCTGTCCCCCAAAACAAAAGCCGTGATGCTGGCCCACACCCTGGGGAACCCCTTTGATTTACAGGCGGTGAAGGCTTTCTGCGCCGCCCATAAGCTCTGGCTGGTGGAAGACAACTGCGACGCCCTGGGATCAACCTATACCATTGACGGTGTGGAACAATTTACCGGAACCATCGGGGATATCGGGACATCAAGTTTTTATCCGCCCCATCACATGACCATGGGTGAAGGCGGGGCGGTATACACCACAAACCCCCTGCTCCATAAAATCGTCCGGTCTTTGCGGGATTGGGGCCGGGACTGCGTGTGCCTTTCCGGCAGGGACAACCTGTGCGGCCATCGTTTTGACAGGCAATACGGGGAACTGCCTCCTGGTTATGACCATAAATACGTGTACAGCCACTTCGGGTATAACCTGAAAGCCACCGATATGCAGGCCGCCGTTGGCTGCGCCCAGTTGGAGAAATTTCCTTCGTTTGTGGAACGCCGCCGCCATAACTGGCAGCGACTGTATGAGGGCCTTGAGGATTTACAGGACAAGCTGATCCTGCCCGAGGCCGCGCCAAATTCAAACCCCAGTTGGTTCGGATTTTTGATCACCTGCCGGGAAGGGATAAACCGGAACAAACTGGTGCAATATATTGAAAGCTGTAATATCCAGACCCGGATGTTGTTTGCGGGGAACCTCGTAAAACACCCCTGTTTTGATGAACTGCGGAAGTCCGGCACGGGTTACCGTATTGCGGGAAACCTTGAGACGACCGACCGGATTATGAACTACACCTTCTGGATCGGCGTCTATCCGGGGATGAGCGATGAAATGATTGACCGGATGATTGAAGCGGTGAAGGAAGGGGCTGCTTCAGCAAAACATACGGATACCCCCCTCCATAAGAATTTGGTAGGCATCGGATAACCGGTCATGTAACAAGACGGTATTTAATATTATTAACCTCCATGTCAATGAAGCGGCGTAGGAGGTTGATATGACACAAAAATTTTCTTTTGAAAGAACCAATTTTGATTCTGTTTTTCTGATAAAACTATTTATCGCATATGATGAACGCGGTTATTTTATTAAGGATTATTCAAGAGAAGAATTTGAAAAAAATGGCGTTGAATATGATTTAAAGGAAGTGTTTTACACATCCTCCCACAAAGGGGTGATACGGGCAATTCATTTCCAACGTATTAAAGAACAGCCAAAGCTGGTGAGATGCGTAAAGGGAAAAATCTTTGATGTGGTTGTTGATTTACGAAAAAATTCTTCTACGCTGGGACAATGGGAAGGATTTTTTCTTGATGAAAATAATAAAAATGAGTTACTGATACCGGTCCATTTCGGACATGGCTACCTTGTATTGGAAGACGCAATGGTCTCATATAAATGCGCGGAAATGTTTTATGGTGAATATGATGATGGTATTATGTGGAATGACGAAATCATAAACATACAATGGCCGTTGGAACAGGTTGATAACATAATTCTCTCGGAAAAAGACAAAAAATTACAAACATTTAACCAATATAGGAATAATTTAAGTGGGTGAGACCGTTTTAATAACCGGCGCGACCGGATTTTTGGGGTCTTATCTTGTACATGAGCTATTACAAGATAATTATCGCGTTATAGTATTAAAGCGCAGTACCTCAGATACCTGGCGGATCGACGATATTCTTGAAAGGATTCTCTGCTATGATATAGACAAAACCGGATTGGAGATGGCTTTTACCGATCAGCATATCGATGTTGTTATTCACACCGCCTGTTGCTATGGCCGAGATAATGAAAAAGCAAGCACAGTAATGGATACGAATGTTATGTATGGATTGAAACTTTTTGAATTAACTGATAAATTTAATACCGATACATTTTTTAATACCGATACATTGCTCCAAAAATATCTTAATACGTACAGTTTGTCGAAAAAGCACCTGGTTGACTGGTTAAAACAGTTATCCGGTAAGGTACGAGTAATTAATATGAAACTAGAGCACATATATGGCCCGCAAGATGATACTAAAAAATTTGTGCCTTGGATTATGGAGCAGTTTATACAAAATAAGGACAAAATAGAATTGACCGAAGGAAAACAGGAGCGCGATTTTGTCTTTGTTACCGATGTGGTATCCGCATATCTGACTATTTTGAAACAGCGGGATGAATTGGCACATTTTACCGAATTTGATGTGGGAACAGGGGAACCGGTTACGGTACGCCAATTCGTTACGGAATTGGCAGAACAATATAAAAATCGAAATCCTGCAAATAATACGGTGCTTGAATTTGGCAGTATACCATACCGGGAAAATGAAATGATGGGAGTAACTGTAGATATTAGTTTACTTAAAAACATCGGTTGGAAACCAAAAGTTTCCTTTACCGATGGGATAAGCATGCTAATGCCCCCCCCCCAGTAGTTGTTTTACAACTACTGATATTGTCAGTAGACAGGCTGCGTAGATTCCAATGAAAGAATTATGCAGTCCTGTCAATGACAAGGATTTGTCGCTTGTCAAAGAATTGCGAAAAGATATTTTTCGCATGATGTATTATTCCAAGTCCTCACACATTGGCGGATGTTTGTCCTGTGTTGATATTATATACAGCCTTTATTTCAAGATAATGGATTGCGAAAAAATTAAGGCGAAGTCCCCTGACAGGGATGTTTTTATTTTGAGCAAAGGTCATAACAGCGCCACATTATACGCCGTATTAGCCCATGCCGGATTTTTTCCATTGGACTATCTAAATAGATATTATATTGACGATGGCCTTTTGCCGGGTCATTTGGATATGACAAAAGTTAACGGTATTGAATGCTCTTCCGGTTCATTAGGGCATGGCGCCAGTATAGGTCTTGGGTTTGCAATTGCAAAAGAAAAAAGCAACTATAGCGGACATATTTATGTTCTGTTGGGTGATGGTGAATGTAATGAGGGCTCGGTTTGGGAAGCCGTGATGCTTGCTTCAACGCTGAAGATAAAAAACTATACGTTGATAGTTGATTTTAACCATCTACAGGGTATGGGGCGGGATGTTATAGACCAGCATAATTTAGGAGAACGATTCGCCGCTTTTGGGTTAAAGGTTCATGAAATAAACGGAAACGATATAAGCCAAATCATTCCCGCCTTGCAAGACCGGGACGGTCCTATAGCGGTTATTGCCCACACAGTTAAAGGATACGGAGTATCATTTACTGAAGATAAACTGGAATGGCATTATAAATCTCCCGACAGCGCTCAGCTTGAGCTTGCTTTAAGAGAATTGAAATAAAAGTGCGGACTTCTTTTGTTAATGTTCTTATAGAACAAGCCAGATTGGATGATAAAATATTTTTGCTAACTCCCGATATGGGATTTTCGGTCTTTGAGCCGTTTATAGAAAAATATCCCTGTCGTTTTTTGAACACCGGCATTGCGGAGCAGAATACAATAGGCGTTGCTGCGGGGCTTTCGCTTTCAGGGTTTAAGCCCTATGTTTATTCAATTGCCCCTTTTGTTTTAATGCGCTGCTATGAACAGGTCCGAGTTGACGCGGCGTATATGCAAACCAATATTAAAATTGTTGGCGCCGGAGGCGGCGTTGCCTATGGCCCTGCGGGTGCGACCCATCATGCGGTTGAAGATTTGGCAATCGCCAGAGCGTTGCCGGGTATGATTGTTTGCGCGCCTGCTGATCCAATTGAGGCGCGTCAAATCTTTGAACAAAGCCTTTCTGTTAAGCCGTCGATGTATATTCGGCTGGCTAAAAACAATGAGCCTTTAATCCATGATCCGGGCGATAAAATTACAATCGGAAAAGCCTTTGTTTTGACAGAAGGCAAAGACATTGAGATTTTGGCAACCGGAACCATAACTCGCCGGGTGATGGACTGGCTTCCTGAATTGAAAAAACAGGGCCTTTCAGCCGGTGTAACCGTGTTCCACACAATCAAGCCACTGGATACAGATTGTCTTAATGTATTGATTGATTTCGGGAAGAAGATATTAATTGTGGAAGAACACAATAGGATTGGCGGATTTGGCGAGGGCGTTTGTTCGTATCTGGCCAAACAAAATGCCGCAAATAAAGTCAGACATTTGGCAATACCGGATGTATATAGTCATTATGTAGGCAGTCAGTCGTTTATTTTGAACAAATTCGGATTGGATGCGGTTCCAAATATTGAAGAGCTTTTTTATTGTTAAAATTGTTCAATAACTGAAGTTATTGAACAATTTCCGCTAAAAAATACACGTTTCGCAGCCTGTAGGACGAGAAACTGTAAAATTTGTTCAGTAATCAACCGGGTTGCTGAACAAGTCTATTGATAAAACAGACATGGCAGAAGAGACTTCCCTGTTTGCTCTTGATGATTATTTTGCGGAACAAAAGGTCAGTTTTATTAAGGCGGATATTGAAAGCTATGAGTTGGATATGCTGTGGGGGGCTAAATCAATACTAAAGCGGGACAAGCCTTTACTGGCCGTTTGCATTTATCATAATGCATCAGATATGTATACAATACCTTTCTTTATAAAAGAATTAAATAACGATTATAAAATAAAAATCAGGCAGCACACATATCTATTGTTTGATACGGTATTGTATGCTTACTGCTAAGCAAAGGAGAATATAGGTGATGGCGGAAGAAATCAGAAATTGCTGTATATGTGGAAGTAACGCCAATACGGTTTATACTATACCGTTTCTCGAAGTATACGGAATGGCTCAGGAATATACACAAAAAATAAATATCTGTCCACATTGCGGATTTATTTATACGGCAAATCCTTTTACGAGTGAATTGTTGTCTCATCGATATAAAAAAATGTCAAAATACGAATTTGACAAGAAACAGGATAATAATGGGATAATAACAGAAGAAAAAAGAGAATATATACGACGTTGTAAGCGGCAATATAGTTTTATCAGAAATAGTAATGTGCAATACGAATCAATGCTTGAAGTTGGCGCTGCTTCTGGATATAATCTCAGTCTTTATAAAAAAGACGACATTGCCGTCTATGGAATAGAACCATCAGAGAAAAATGTAGAATCTTGTAAACAAAAATATACTATTGAACTATTCCAAGGAATGTTTCAAGAATATAGAGAAAAACATCATAATAAAAAATATGATATTGTTTTCCTCTCACATATATTAGAACATATAGTAAATCCGTATCAATTTATACTGGAGTTATCTGAAATAAATAATCGTTATATGTTTATCGAAGTTCCCACCTTGGATTATAAATTTAACGATGAGCCTTTCGGCATGTTTACTGATGAACATGTTAATTATTTTACTTTTGAAGGGTTGAATAATTTAATGGAATCATTACATTACGTAGTTGTTGACGCAAGCATTATTTTTGATGTAAATGCCAATAATAACGGTTCTTCTTTATCGACGCTTTGGCAAAAAACAAAGTAGATCGGAAGAGGCACACGTCTGAA
>JAITSE010000043.1 GCA_031288005.1 Treponema sp. | reverse complement strand
AGCCGCGGGGTATTGAAGATTTCACCTTGAAAACTTTGCGTATGTGGGGGAACAAATCCCCCACACCCCCAGTTTTACGCCCCAGAGGGGCGGGGAATTAAACCCCCCGGAGATTAAATAATGGATTGGCGTAATTGTAAACAGCCTCCAGTCTCTTGCCTTATGCGCAATCAAAAACTCTTTTATTTTTTGGCAAATCTTTCAATGGCGCGGTATTTGTCCGGCATGGCGGAGATCATGACTATTACCGCAATCTTGCTACCGGAATTGCGGAAGCCGTACTCCGGCACAGGGAAATAAAAGAACGACTCGCCCGTAAAATCATAAAATTATGGAATTATATTGCGCCCTTTCTTTTTTTGCGTCAATCGGGTTGTTTGGAAACTTGAGGTAAACGGAACCTCTCATGAGGCTTGCCACAATTAAAACGATACGTCTAAGGCGTTTCTGCCGCGAACGATACGCCATAATCCTCATCCGGCGGATCGTAGGCATCTTCATTGTCAGAATCGGCGTGGTATTTCTTAAAGTTCTCGGCCTGTTCCAATACTTGTTCAAAGACTTCCTCGTCCCATTCCGGGGGATAGCCGTTTTTGTATAAAAGGATGGTCAGGTCTTTATTCAGCGTGTTTTTTATATCGCTGCGAATGTACCAGTCCGTGTATTGCGATTTATCGTCAACCAATTTTTTGATTTCCTTGGCGAGGTTTATACATTTTTCCTCAGCGTATTGAAACTGATGTCTGTCCCTGACGGATACCAGAATATCGTAGAACGCCTTTTCCTCATAGCTGATGCCCATTTTTTCAAAGGACGATTTATCATCCCGCAGATCTTTCATTATGTTGAGCAGTTCGTCAGAAAGGCTGTCTACAAAATCGGCGACTACAGAACTTGTGAAGACAAGATTGTCCCGGTTGTTGTATTGTTCAACGACTTTTTTCAGCATTTCATCAAATTGGACGGCTTTGATTTTATTCGTTCTTCTGTAGCCTTGTATCGCCTTCTTTAACAGTTTTATTAACGCATTGAATTTTGTGACGGGCATATCAATTTCATCAAGTTTTTTCGCAAATTCATCGCTGAAAATATCTTCGGATTCCCCCGGGTTTACAATATTTTCCATGCCGGAACAGCGGATCGCCTCTATTACCATTTTTTCCACATGGCGGTTCATGGTTTCGGCATCGGGAGTATTGCCCCTTGTCTGTTTGTAAATAATCGAGCGGATCGCGAGATAGAATTGGGCTTGTTCGATTTCGGCATCGCTAAGCTGCCCGGAGGGCCGGCAGACTTCCCAGGCGGCTTTCAGCTTAAGGGAGAGCAGCATAAAGCGGGTTTCGGTTTCTTTTTTGGTTTGCACGTATTCGGCGGCGCGATCAAGGCAAAGCAGCCGTTCAAGCGGACTGCCGGTATAAAATTTCTCCGCGTTAAAGCCGTGCAGCAGCTTTGACAATAAATCCAGGTGATTGCGGAATATTTCAAGGGATATGATGAGTTCCTCAAGCGGGCTGCCCTGGGGTCCGGAATACTTTTTAACGGCGGTCATCATATCTTCTTTTATGCCGATATAGTCAACCACAAGACCTTTTTCCTTCCCTTCAAAGACACGGTTTACCCTTGAAATCGTCTGGATGAGCGTATGTTTCTGGATTGGTTTATCGATATACATAACCGACAGGGACGGAACATCAAAACCGGTAATCCACATATCGACCACGATGGCAATCTTGAAATTAGATTTGTTGTTTTTGAACTGCCTGTCAAGTTTTTTACGGTATTCACGGTCGCCAAGTATATCATACAGCTCTTTTTCATCGTCCTTATCCCGCGTGGCGACAATTTTGATTTTTTCAAGAGGCATAAGTCTTTCGGATTCTTCCCGGCTTAAATCAGTCTCATTCTCTGATTTTTTCTTGATGTTCCACTCAGGTCTTATGGCGATAATCGCTTTGTAAACCTTATACGCCAGTTCACGGCCGGCGCAGACAATCATGGCTTTTTGGACGATCTTTGGTTTTTCGGCGCAAAGGGCCTCGTAGTGAGAAACAATATCCGCGGCAAGGCGTTTTATCCGTTCTGGATGCCCGATAACTTTTTTCATTTCGCTCATGGCCCGCTTGCTTTCTTCCACCTGGTTCTCGTTTGCGCCTTCGGCAACGCACTTGTCGTAGTATTGCTGTATTTCTTTTGCCTGCCGCTCGGAGACGACAACCCGCGCAAGACGGGGTTCGTACGCTATGCGGACGGTAATGCCGTCGTCGCAGGACTCTTTCATTGTGTATTGGGCGACTACATCGCCAAAAATGTGCAGGGTTTCGTCAATGGGCGTTCCCGTAAAACCAGTGTATGCCGCGTTGGGGAAAGAATCCCGGAGGTATTTCGCAAAGCCGTAAGTTGTTATTACGCCCTTTTCGGTTATTTTAAGTTTGGAGCCGTCATTCGTTTGGGTTCTGTGGGCCTCATCGGCAATACAGATGATATTATTTCTGGGGGAAAGCAGGCCAATACTTTCACAAAATTTTTGAATGGTGGTGATATACACGCCGCCCGATTCTCTGCTGCCCAATTCGTTCTTTAAGTCCCGGCGGCTTTCTATGCTTTTGACGTGATCGTCATGCAAAAAACGTTTCGATGATACAAACAATTCGGAGGTTTGGTCATCAAGATCGTCCCGGTCTTCAATAATGATGATGGTTGGGTTTTTGAAGGTTTCCCGCTCCCGCAGGGCAAGCAGCCGGGAAAGAAACAGCATCGTATAGGTTTTCCCGCAGCCCGTGGCCCCAAAATAGGTTCCGCCTTTTCCGTCCCCAGCCGGTTTCAGGCGCTTCCTGATACTTTGAAACATCATATTCGCGCCGAAAAACTGGGGGTAACGGCAAAAAACAGCCCTCTCTTCTTCGTTTGCGTCGGGGTAGCAGATAAAGTCCCGGAGTATGGCAATAATACGTTCTTTTGTGAAAGCGCCTTTTATCATGGTTAAAAGAGAACCGATGCCGTCACTGGCCGGATCTCCGTAATTTACCTTGTTCCAGCCGTAGTAGTATTCATAAGGCGTCCATATCGTACCCGCTTTGGTGTTCGCGCCGTCCGTAATCATGGAGAGAAAAACAAATTTCATGAGTTTTGGGATGTCCCGTTTATAGCGATTGTGAATTTGTTTCCAGGCGTCGCAGCTTGTTTTGTCTTCTTCTATGGCGGTCTTGAATTCGCAGATTAGAACGGGAATGCCGTTTATAAACAACAGCGTATCGGGACGGCGCGTTTTTACGTCCTGTACGGCGTATTGATTTACCGCTTTGAATATGTTGTTTTGGGGATTATCAAAATCTATCAGGTTGATGTGGATATTGGGCTTCCCGGCGTCGTCCCGCTTAAAATCGAAGCCTTCGTTTACGGCCCGGTACGCCTGTTTGTTGCCTTCGTACAAGGGATATGCTGGAATAAATTTTATCTGATTAATAATTCTTTCGGTTTCGTTTTCCGTCAGGTTCTCGTCATGATAAAATGAATTTAAAAATGACGATATATCATCTTCAAGGAGTATATCCTCGGGTTTCCGGTGTATGGTATCGCCGGGGACATGGGTATAGCCTTCATTGACAAAAAGTTCGATGACGGCGTTTTCCAGTTCCTGCTCGGTGAATTTGTTATTGCTCATTCAGCAGCTCCAATACCCGTAAGGTTCAGGCATATTTTTTCGCCTTTGCCAGCTTAATGACATCATCAAGCGTAATCTTATCCAGAAGATAGTCGCGGATAATGGCAATCCCCTGCGGAGCCGGCTCATAGCCTTCAAACATATTTGTGCCGATAGCGTCCGCGGCGCTGTTTAATGTTTCAAGATCGGGGAATTGAACGCCCATGATGGAAAGATTGTCGCGGTCTATAGTGATGGGTTTATAGGGCATCATTGGCCTCCTGAAAATAATATTTTAGCAAGCAGTATTTTCATATCAAGATAGTTGGAAAGCAGATAATTGAGTTTCATTTTCCTTCCTCCATTGCTCCCCTTATCAATATGGGGCAAATGTCCTTTATTTGGGCTTTGAGTTTTTCGATAATGTCCTTGCGGATACTGTAGGCATTGAAAATATTGACAACACCGCGCTGAATTGAAGTGTCAGGAATCGGAATCTCTGTTCTGCATAAATCTTCCCATGCAAATACTTCTGTTGAGCTGCCCCAGGAATTAAAACATGCCCATCTGTCCCATTCGGCTCTCTTGAGAAACATAAATAAGTAATCAGGAATGAGCTTGTCTTCACATTCTTTTTTGATAAAAAACGCTATGTTATTCCATGTAATCAGAAAACATGCGCCTGTATTGTTATAGCCTAGACCTATTTTTTTACCGTGGGTTCTAGGATTATAAATAAACTGTCCGGGTTGTACCACAATATATTTTTCAAAAGAGGCGTCATTCATATTAGCTTTTGTGGGAATTATTTCTTTTGTTATTGTCATTCCCTTTACTTCATTTTTTCCCAATTTTAGATCGGAATTGCGCTCATCTGATTCCTCTATGTATTCGCCAATAGCAATACGAGGCAATTCGCGGCGCAACTTTTCAATATATGCGTCAAAGGTCAAGTTTAAATCATCAAGACCGCGTTCATAGACTTTTTGATTTTGAAGCAATGCGTTATAGATGTTTACATATTTTTTCTGGATTGATATTTTTGGCAAGTCCAATTCAATATCACAAAACCTGTCCCAATCAAGGTTTGACCGCACGCTGCTATCGCTTAAAAACCATCCATACCTATCCATTTCAGAAGACATAAATCGCATCATTAAATATTCATCCAGTATTAAATCTTTGTTGGTGGTCTCAAAAGTTATATATGCCGGTGAAACAATTATTGGATTTTCTTCCGTGTATAAACCGATACGGATACAAGTATCTCTTCCTGTCTGCATACCGCTAAATACAAAACGGCCCTGGCGAACAATTTTATATTTAGTTGGATCTATACCATCCGTATTCGCCACAGTGGGCATAAATTCTTTATTTATGTTAATACCGTAGAAATCGGTTATAGCTCCAGCGGTGTTACGTTCATCAACAGGCCTTATCAATTCCCCCAGCTTGTACTTACTTAATGCCATAGCCTATCCCTTCAAACGCGGCTTCCAGCATTTCCTGCGATTCCTTTTCCGCCCTGAGCATTTCCTTCATCTCTTTCTGGATGCGCTTCATTTCTTTTTTATAATCAATGTCAAGGTCATGGTCTATGAACTTGATATATTTACTGGGAACAAGGGAATACTTGTTTTTGCGTATTTCCGTTATTTTGGCGGATTTACAGAGTTCCGGGATGTTTTTATATTTTCTTTCTTCACCCTGCCAGCCGGCATATATTTTTTTTACGGCGGCAATTTGTTCATCATTAAACGTTACATAGCTTTTCTCGTACACATTGGTATTCCAGGTACGCAGATCGATAAATAACACTTCGTTCCGCCGGTCCCGGAGCTTACGCTTGTTCAGGACGCGGGCTTTTTTGTTGTTGTTTATGATCCACAGGGTAACGGAAATGTCGGTACTGTAAAACATTTCCCGGGGCAGCACAATGACGGCTTCGATCTTGTCGTTTTCGATAAGCTGCCTGCGGATGACGTATTCTTCGCCGCCCGCCCCCAGTGCGCCGTTGGCAAGGAGGAAACCCGCTATGCCGTGGCTTACGTCCAGTTTGGAAAGCATGTGGAGTATCCAGGCATAATTGGCGTTGCTCACCGGGGGAACGCCGTATCCGGCCCAGCGGGGATCGCCTGAAAGCTGGTTTGCGTTCCGCCAGTTTTTGAGGTTGAAGGGCGGATTTGCCATGATAAAATCGACTTTGAGGTCTTTGTGCCGGTCGTCAAGAAAAGACGAGGCGTTCCTTTCGCCCAGGTTGTTGGATATTCCCCTGATGGCAAGGTTCATCTTTGCCAAGCGGTAGGTATCAGGGTCGGATTCCTGCCCGTACACGGAAACTTCGCTTTTGTTTCCGTGATGGCTTTCCACAAACTTAAGGGACTGGACAAACATACCGCCGGAGCCGCAGCAGGGGTCGTAGATACGGCCTTTGTAGGGCTCTATAAGTTCGGCGATAAGGTTGACGATGGCCTTGGGAGTGTAGAATTCGCCCTTTTCCTTAGCCTCGTCCATCGCGAACTGCTGGAGGAAATATTCGTAGACCCTGCCGATAAGGTCTTTTTCGTGGAACCGTTCTTGGGAAATTTTATTAACTTCGTCGATAAGGGCTTTTATGTCGTTGCCGGATACGCCCAGAGAGGAAAAAAAGCGCTGGGGCAGCGCGCCTTTAAGAGATTCGTTTTTGTCTTCTATGCCGGCCATTGCCTGATCCAGCATGACGGCGATTTTGTCATCGCCGGCGTTCCTGACGATATACGGCCAGCGGGAAGTTTCGTCCAGGTAAAAGACATTGGCGGCTAGGTAAAAGGCCGGTTTTTCAAGGAAGACCGGAACATCGCCTTCTTCGGCGACAATCTCCTGCCTGCGTTTTTCAAACTTGTCGCCGGCAAATTTGAGGAAGATAAGGGCAAGAACGGCGTCCCGGTTATTCGGTTTGTTGCATTTGTTCCGCAGAACCACCCGGCAGTTCCAAAGAACTTGTTCAAGGGAGAGTTCTTTTAAAGCCTTGCGGGTTCCGTTTGATTTAGCCATGTACCATTCCTTCTGAGTGTAAAAAATGGTTTTTTGCGGACGGGGCATGGCAGTCCTCCAAAAAAATAAAAGCACAGATGCCACGCAATTCGATTTTTTAAATTGAAAGAAGTTAATCCTTACACGTAAGGAATTAGCTTTTGCGTCCGACACGGCTCGAACGTGCTGCCTACAGATTCGAAGTCTGTCGCTCTATCCAGGTGAGCTACGGACGCATTAGGGTGGATGACGGGTCTCGAACCCGCGACAACCAGATCCACAATCTGGGACTCTACCGCTGAGCTACATCCACCACGACAGGGAACCTGTAGTTTATACCTGGCCCCCGGAATTTAATATGCTATAAACATACTTTTTTGTCCAGCCCCGCAAGCCCCCATTGCCCTTACCGGCCCTGACCACGTAGTATCCTTAACTATGACAATTTGGTTCGCCTCCGGCAATCTTCACAAGAAACAAGAAGCCGCCGCACTCTTTCCCCGGCGGAATATAAAGCTCCCCGCGGAAGCGGGTCTCGCCTTTGATCCCGAAGAGACCGGCTCCAGCTTCCTGGAAAACGCGCTGATCAAGGCACGGACCCTCCACCGGCAGCTTGCGGCCCCGGACAAGCTGACGCTGGCGGATGATTCCGGCCTCTGCGTGGACGCCCTGGGGGGACGGCCTGGGATATATTCGGCGCGCTATGCGGGCGGGGACGGCGCGGGTCTTTTGCAGGGGAAAAAGCTGGACGCCCCGGAGCGGAACGCCCTGCTCCTTGCGGAACTGGGGGACAAGCCCAACCGCGCGGCCCGCTTCGTCTGCGCTATGGTCCTCCTGTGGGACGAGAACCGCTTCCTGGCGGCGCAGGAAACCCTGGAAGGGGAGCTGGTCCGGCCCGGCGAGGTCCGGGGGGCCGGGGGCTTTGGTTACGACCCAATCTTCTACCTGCCTGACCTGGGCGTCACTGTGGCGGAGCTTTCCGAAGAGGAAAAGAACCGCATCAGCCACCGGGGAAAAGCGGCGCGGATCATCGCGGAATTCCTGGAGGGCATGTGGCCTTCGGCTTAAACCTGGAAGCGGAGCTTAACGGGCCGCAGCTTCAGGCGGTACAGAGCCTGGATGGGGCCGTGCTCATCATTGCCGGCGCCGGGTCCGGGAAGACCCGGGTGATCACCTATCGCATGGCCTATATGCTGGAAAAGGGGATACCCCAGGCGGCGATTCTGGCCCTCACGTTTACCAACAAGGCGGCCCGGGAGATGGAGACCCGGGTAAAGGAGCTTACGGGGCGGAAGCTCCAGAACCTCACGGTGAGCACCTTTCACGCCTTTGGGGTCAAGGTGCTCCGGGAGGAGATCGAAGCCCTGGGGTACCGGAAGAACTTTTCGATATATGACGAAACCGACCGGACGCAGCTTATCAAGGACAGCCTGCGGGAATGCCGCATTTCCGTCGAAGGGGTGGACGTGTACGCCCTGGGGCAGCTCTTCTCCAACATAAAGATAGGCCGGGTGCGCTGGGGGGTAGGCGCGGACTCAAGCTACGAGCCGGTTTACGAGGAGTACCAGCAGGGACTCAAGGTCTTCAACGCCCTGGATTTTGACGACCTCCTGACCCTGCCCATCCAGCTTTTTGAACAGCGCCCGGATATCCTTCAAAAGTACCGGAAGCGCTACCGCTACATCATGGTGGACGAATTTCAGGACACAAGCCTCACTCAGTACCGCCTCATGCGGCTCCTGGCCCTGGGCCTTCCCGCCGGGGAGACTGAAAAGATCGAAGCCGCCAATGTCTGCGTTGTGGGTGACGACGACCAGTCCATCTACTCCTGGCGGGGGGCCAACTACGAGAACATCCTCCTGTTCGAGCGGGACTTTCCGGAGATGATAGAAATCAAGCTGGAACAGAACTACCGCTCCACCTCCACGATTCTGGAGGCGGCCAACGGAGTCATCGCCAACAACTCCAACCGGAAGGAGAAAACCCTCTGGTCCGGCAATTCCGGGGGCAAGCCGATAGAACTCTTTCATCCCCAGAACGAAAGCGACGAGGCGGACTTTATCGCCGAGCGGATTCAGGAGATACGAGTCAGGGAGGGTCTCAAGTACGATGATTTCGGCGTGCTGATCCGGACCAACTCCATGTCCCGGTCTCTTGAGGAAGCTTTTCTGGCGCAAAACATCCCCTACCGGATGTCGGGCGGGACCAGCTTCTTCCAGCGCAAGGAGATCAAGGACATCCTCTCCTACCTCCGGGTGATCGCCAATCCCGATGACGATGTGAACCTCCTGCGGATCATCAACACTCCCCGGCGGGGAATAGGGAAAACCGCGGTGGCCGCCCTGTCGGAGCTTGCCCGGAAGAACCATTCTTCCCTGTGGGACGCCCTGGAGAAGACGAGCCGCGCCAAGGTCCAATCCCGGGGATCAGGCGAGGCCGCGCTCGGCGCCATGCTCTTCGACGAGCTGCCCGCCGCCAAGGCGGAGGAGGCGGACAAGGGCAAGGCCGACATGGAAGATTTTATCTCCCTCATCAATTCCTTTAAGAGTGAAATCCTGGGGAAGAAGCCCGGCCAGGACGGGAAATTCTCTCTGTCCCAAAAGGTGCGGGCCTTGGTGGACGCCATTGATTACTGGTCTTTCCTGGTTACGGAGTACAGCAAGAACGAGAAGATAGCCCGGTGGAAGTTCCTCAACATCGAGAGCCTTATCAGGTCCATTGAAACCTGGGAGCGGAACCCGGACAACCTGGACCCCACGCTCTACCCCTACCTGAACCGCGTGAGCCTTATCACCCGGGACGACGGGGAGGACGAGGCGGACAAGGGCAAGGTGAACCTTATGACCATCCACGCTTCCAAGGGGCTGGAGTTCCCGGTGGTTTTTATCGCCGGCGCGGAGGACGGGATCATCCCTCACACCAGGACGCAGGAGGAGGGGGACGACGGCATTGAGGAGGAGCGGCGGCTTTTCTACGTGGCCATCACCAGGGCGCGGGACAAGCTGTTTATCACGAGCTGCCTGAAGCGGCGGCGTATGCAAAGCGCCGCGGAGTGCGCGCCTTCCCCTTTCCTGGCGGAAATCCCCGCGCATCTTGTGGAGTACCACGAGGCCGATACTGAAATGGAAACTATTGAGGTGGAGAACTTTTTCGCGCTCTTAAAGAGCCGGTTTTCTCAGGAGAATTAGTGGAACCCTGCAATCCGGCTCCGCCGGATTGCTTAGGAGTTTTGCGGGCTGTTTTTGGTGTGGAGGGCTGTTTTAATTCCGCAAAACTCCCCGCATTGGTTCTACGGGCCGGATTGAAGCCCGAACAACCAGTGCGGGGAGTTTTGGGACTTATAGATTTTGGTTCATAAACTTAAAGTTTTGTCCCAAAACTCCTAAGCAAGCGGTGAAACCGCTTGCATGGATTCCTGAAACCGCAAAGCGGTTTCTTAGGAATATGACTTGGATTCCTGGGAATATGGCGCGGATTCCTAGGAATATGGCGCGGATTCCTGGGAATATGATTTAGATTCCTGGGAATTAGTAGAACCCTGCGGGTTCCTTGGGGTCTGACCCTCCGGAATAAATCCGGGGAGTTTTGAGACCCCTAGGAACTTTAGTTCCAGGTCTCAAA
>JAITSE010000019.1 GCA_031288005.1 Treponema sp. | reverse complement strand
GCGAAGTTTTCCAAGCCGCCTGGGTCCGCCGTCAATTCAAGAAATTCCCTATCAAGCTCCGCGGGAGAGGCCTTCTCGTCTCCGTTTATAGCTCCCTCCTGGTTTTGCTCGCTTGAATCAACCGCTTTGACGGCGTTCTCCCAGAATGTTTTATACCAGGCGTCAAGTTCCTCCTCTGAAAAAAGCCAGGTGTCAAATTCAAATTCTCCCGTTGGGACGCTGAATTCCGCCTCGGTGTATGCCCTCCATTTTTTGTAGCTGTCAAAAGACGCGGCTTCCTTCAGCATGTCCCGGTCCCCGATTTGAAAAAAGGATGTTTGACTTTTCAGAGGATTCGGGCGATAATGAAGATAGGGACTTGACACTTTCAACAAGGCGTGCCAAATTTATATTAAAGTCCGGCGCTTCTCACGGCTTGCAGGGACGCAAATCAGACTCCGCTTGAGACCGCTAAGAAACTTTAGTTTCAGCGGCCTCAAGATTTCAGGGGGGCGTCCTGGTAGAAGCCGTCTTTCCAGTTGAAGCGGCTCGTTCCGGGCAGGGGCCGGCCTTCTTCAAAGGCGCTCATAATGGCCCGGTAATCTTTTTTCCTGAGGGGGGGGCCTGAAAAATCCAGGATGAACCGGCGGAATCCCGCTTCTTTCAAAAACGGGGCCTTGTCGACAATGGAGAAGGGTTTCTCCGGTATTACGAGAGACCCGCCCGAAGCTCCGCCGCAGGCTGCGTCGGCTGCATCGTTTGAAATCAGGCGGAAGCCCTCGTTCAGGCTGTCCTGGAATTCCCCGAAGCCGTAAAAGCTGTCAAGGCCGGCGCGGATCCTGAATAGGGCGGGGTAGGAAAAGAGGGTTATGAATATGGCGGCCCGCCGTCCGGGAACTATGGTTTTTTCCAGGTTCTGCCGGTTGTTTTCAGGCGGAGAGACCGCGGCGGCGGCTCCAAGAGATGAGACAAAAGCCTGGGCCCAGCGGTTGTATTGATAGAGGTATGGCCCGGCTATCAAACCTGCGGTTTTCAAACCTGCGGTTTTCAAACCTGCGGTTTGGCGGAATAGGGAGAAATGCCCCAGGTTGTTCACCATGAATTGGCGGAAGCCTTTTTCAAGAAGCGCGTCGATTGTCTCTTTCAACTCCCTTTCATCCGCCTGGGGAAACCAGGGGTCCAGGGCCGGTATGATTTCTTCCGGAGAAAAGGGCGGGGGAGGGGATGATTGCAGCATCCAACCGGCGTTTTTTTTGTTGAGCCTCAGAATCACCCGGACGGGCCGGATCGACTGTAGGATGAACAGGTCTTCGACCTGGGAAACCGCCGCGTAAACGCCCGCGGGAAAGGCCGCTTTGCCGGCTTTTTTTGGAGGAGGCAGCTCCGGCTGCCGCGGCGCTTTTTCCCGGCCCGGCTGCCGTAAGCATCCGGACGGCTGCCGTAAGCATCCGGTTTCCCTCAGGATTACCGGAGGATAGCGCTTGAACGAGGAGCGGGTTTGGATCAGATAGACCGAATCCCCGGGGCCTGAGCCTTGGGGAATGGAAATCCAGATATTCCCGTCTTCGGCATCTTCCACGGCGCTTATTTTATGGGTCTTCCGCTCCGTATCGCGGACCCTGTGGAAGCGCGCCGAATCTCCCCGGCAGGGCCTGAGCGCTCCTCCGGGCGGCCCGGGAATGAGTCCCAGCCGGCTGTCTCCGCTTCCCTTCGTTTTAAGGAGCTTTCCCAGGGGAATGCCCGTGCCGCCGTCATTTTCCGCGTCAAGCCAGTCCGTTGAAGGGCCGTCAAAATAGAAAACCGTTTTCTTCCGGGCAAAATCCCCCTGAAGGATGGCGCGGGCTTCCAGTAAGGCTTTTTCCAGGTTCCCCGAAAGTCCGTCCAGGACGCGCCTGTAGGCTGAGACCACCGCGCCCGTATAGCCGGCGCTTTTCATCCTTCCCTCGATTTTGAAGGAGTTGATCCCCAAGTCTGACAGAGCGGGAATCCGCTCCAGAAGCTGTAAATCCGAAGGGCTGAAGTAATATCCGCCAAGGCGGTTTTGGCCGCCCTGGTTGTAGTAACGCCGGCAGGCCTGAGTACACATTCCACGGTTCGCGGATTTTCCCCCCAGGTAGCTTGAAAAGAGGCACAGCCCCGAGGCGCTCACGCAGAGCGCGCCGTGTACGAAAACTTCAAGCTCCAGGTTCGTTTGGGAGCGGATGCCGCGGATCTCTTCAAAGGAAAGCTCCCGGGCCAGCACGGCCCTTGAAAGCCCCTGGCTTGACAGAAGGTTCGCGGCCCGGGCGGAGGCGATGTTCATCTGGGTGGAAGCGTGGAGTTTAAGAGCGGGGAAATTGTCCCGGACCATACGGATTACTCCGAAATCCTGGACAATCAGGCCGTCAGGCCCCAGGCATGAAAGGTATTTGAGGAGCTGGTAGATCCGGTCCGCTTCGCGCTGCTCAAAAACCGTGTTCACCGCCACGTAAAGCTTCCGGCCCATGCGGTGGAGTCCCCGCAGGGCTCCTTCAAACTGGGCGTAGGTGAAATTGGCGCTCCGCATCCGGGCGTTGAAAGACTTTAGCCCCAAGTATACCGCGTCGGCCCCTTCCCCCGCGGCCGCGTCCAGGGCTTCAGGCGATCCCGCCGGGGCCAGCAGTTCTGGCGTAACCGCCTTCGTTTTCAGTGTCTCGGTCATAGCCTGCAAGTATAAGGAATCCCCGGGACATTTCAAAGGGCCGGTTCTCTTGACTCCATTGTCTAAGGAACCTTAAAAGAATATTATTTTTTTACGGTTCCTTAGGCCCTTGCGGGCCGTAAAATTAGTCCGTACAATGGAATTTGCGAGGAGGATGAACAAAGATGAATAGAATACGTTGGAATCCGGCGGTCCGGCAGCCGTCCGGATGCTTACGGCAGCCGCGGCAGCCGAAGCTGCCGAAGCTGCCGAAGCTGGCGCCGCGGCTTATGCCGCTCTTGGCGCTCTTTCTTTCCGCCTGCCCCTTTGATATACCTTACCATGTTTATTATGACGGCTCAGGCCATACGGCAGGTTTTCCCCCCTGGGATTCAAAAACCTATTTCGCCGGGGATACGGCGGCGGCCCTCGAGAAACCCGAGGACCTGAAAAAGGGAGTTTTGGAATTTCTCGGATGGCGCCGCTACAACAGCGATACCCTCATCAAGCCGGGGGACCTGATAAGCATAGACCATGATGACGTCTGGCTCTATGCGTGGTGGTCTGACGATCCTAACAAGCCTCCCTATGAATACGCCGAGGATCCTCAGAGAGAAGGGGGGGCGATCATCACTAAATTCTTTTCATATAACTCGTACGGCCTGTCGATCTCCGTTCCGGGCGAGCTGGGGGGCAGACCGGTGACGGCAATAGGGGAGGGCGCCTTTTTCGGCGCGGCTTTAAGCGGCCTTACTCTGCCTGGGACCTTAGAGCGCATTGGAAACAAGGCTTTTGCCGGGAACTGGCTTCAGTCCATAAGCATCCCTGACGCGGTGACGGAGATAGGCAAATTAGCCTTTCAGAACTGCGAACTGGAAACCGTCAACTTGGGAAGCGGTCTTAAATCCATAGGCGATTACGCCTTTGACGGCAACCAGGTGACGGCTCTTTTCCTGCCCGGGGGTTTCAAAACTCTGGGGGAGGGCGCGTTTTACGGCAGCGGCCTTGTATCAATAGAAATCGGCGATGGGGTGGATATTAAAAGCGGCGCTTCCCTTGGAACCTGGGGCGCTAAATTCCGCGAATATTACGCCGGGGAAGGGAAAGACTCAAAGGGAGGGGTCTATATTTACAGTTCCGGCGCATGGAAGGGTCCGTACCGGGAACTTGCTTCCCCCACGGAATAGGCCGGATCCACGGACGGAGTTTCAGGAAGTGAGATTCCGCAGGCCCAAGGCTTCCAGGAGGGGAATTCCGCCGAAATCAATCTCAAAAGAATTTTGTTCCCCCGGGACGCTGAAATACCGGGGGAATTTTTCTTTAAGCCGGGGTTCTTCAAAGCGAAGCTGATTCAGATGCTTTTTAAGCAGTTCCCTTGCCGCCTCCAGGTCTTTTTCCCGCAGGGCCTTGAGGAGGCTGCCGTGCTGATGGATTATATCCTGGGCAATATCCTGAAACCAGGCTGTAAGGAGCCTGACCCGGTGGTAATGGCCGCAGAGAGTTTCCAGAACTTTCCAGCTTAATTCCTGCCCCGCGGCATTAAAAAAAATATGATGAAACGCGTCGTCATGGTTTATAAATTCGATATACTTTCCCTGGGCAAGGTCTTCGGCCTGGGTTTCTACAAGTTTCTCAAGCCGGGCGAAGTGTCCGGCCCGGCTGTTCCTTAAAAAAGGGGCCTGGACCGCCAACTCCAGATTTTCCCGCAGGAAGAATTCCTGATTAACCCGGCAAAGATCGATTAAAGAAACCAGCGTGCCTTTTTGCGGGATGACCTGCACAAGCCCTTCCCGGGACAGGTGGATAAAAGCTTCCCGCACAGGGGTCCGGCTTACCTGATAAAGCCGGGCTATCTCTTTTTCACTGACCGCGGTTCCCGGCGCAAGATTCAGGTTGATAATGCTCTTTCTGAGGGCGGTATATACCAAATCTTGAACGCTGCCCGGCTGCTGTAAGCATCCGGACAACTGCCGTCCGGATGCATACAGCAGCCGGACCGGGTTTTTCGCCTTTATGTCTGCTTTCATAATTAATTGCGGACTGAAGTCCGATGTGATATGTTACATTTTTTTATATTCCTCCGCAAGATAAGGGGCGGAATGCCGGTCAAGCGGTCCGCTCCACGGGGATGGAAAGCGAAGGCCAATCCGCGTATGCTTCCTCAGGCGACTGTCACGAATCCGGCATTCTGGGGCAGGGCAATCTTCCACTGCGGAGTATTTTATGACCTATTACGGCCCCAAGGGGGAAAAGTTGGACGCAAAACCTGAGACCCTGACCCATCTTTATGGCAATAAACTGACATGGAAGGACGATCCTGTTATCGTGTTCCGGGGCAAACTGGACAATTTTGCCGCTATGATTTTGGAAGCCCAGATTTTGGGAGAGGAGAAGGGGAACAGCGCCTTTATTCAGGACCTGGGCGGGATTTTGGAATTCACGCGGGGCCTTCTTTCCGCGGAATACCGTGGGACGCCCCTGGGGGAATTCCACCTTCTTGGATTTTCTTCTAGGGAAGTGCGGGAACAGTCCCATCATCCCGAAAAATACCTGGGCCGCGGGCATCCGCTCATTGAGTACGCCATGGGCCCCTTAAGTCTCAGGCTGAACCTCCTGCGTACCGCCGTCAGAGAAGTAGAACTGGCCGCAGTCCCGGCCTTCAAGGACGAGGCCGCGCCGGGAAAATTCCGCCGGCTTGATATTATGGAAGCCCTTAACCGGCTTTCCAGCCTCTTTTACATTTTGATGTTCAAATATCTGCCCGAAGGCTGTCCCCCCTCTGACAAGAAGCCATAAGCTGATTAAGGAAGAAGCCGCCGGGCTTTAGGCCGCGGGCTTTTTTATCCTTCCCCGCCTTGAGTATAATGAAAATCATTTCTGGAGGAAAAATGCCTTTTTACAGCGGAATACAAAAAGAAGAAACGTTAAAAGGATTAATCTACAAAGACTATTTCTCCAAATTCGGCTATGAGCCAAACATCGACAACATAGATTTCATCATAACGGACGCGGCGGCAAATCGCTCACGCAATTTAACGTTGGAGTTTTCGCCTGAAGGCGAAAACTCCCAAGATAAAAAGCCGCAGGGCTTTTTATCACATTACCTTTGGGCCGAGGCGAAAAAGGGGACCCATGACCTGTTCGATATGTTTACCCAGCTAATACTTACCTGCAAAAAAACTTACGAAAAGGCGGAACACCTGGCCCCGCCCTGGCTAGGCGTTTTTGACGAGGCCCGGATAGCTTTTGTATCGTTTCACGACATTCTTCCAATTTTTAACGAGACGGATTTTAACTGGAACACAACGCCGAGCAGCCGTGAAACTGCGGATTTTCAAAAAGCGCGGGAAAAAGTAAAAAAACTTATCGGCGCGAAAATGGCGGCGTATAATTTCGGCACGGATGACGGGGAGATAAAAGAATTTATCAAAACGCATTTTATAAGGGGCGCTTCCGCTTCCGTTAAAAGCCCGATCACAAAAGATAACTTTGTACAGATTTTTATCAAATGGGTGAGAGAGGTAAAGCCGTATATCAATATCCCAAGGGAGGAATGGGCGGAGTTCAGGCAGAAGGGGATTCTTGACTGCGATTTTTTCAGGGCCGATGTGATGAGTCTGGGCGGGAACACGATAACTGAAAAACTAAAGATCGTGTTAAAGAACGACAATTACAGTTTCCATGAGCATATCGCGGGGCGGCTCTTTAGCGCGGACATCGGCTTTAGCGACGGCGGCGCGGCGTACAGCCGTTTCTGGAACAAGTACGAGAGGCCGCCCGCGCGGGTTTTTCATCAGTATATAATCGACAGGCGCGATCTGCTTGTGCCGCGGAATATACGCGAAGTAAAGGGGAGTTTCTTTACGCCTAAGATATGGGCTGATAAATCGAAAGAATATCTGGCCAAGGTTTTTGGCGAGGCCTGGCAGGATGATTATTTTGTGTGGTACTGCGCTGCGGGAACATGAAACCTGCTTGCGGGACTGACAAATAAATACAATGTATGTGCCAGAGATATTGATGAGGGGAATATCGAAACCATCATGAGCCTGATTGACATTGACGAAAACCTTGATCTGCTTCCCGCCCACATATTCAGGTTTGATTTCCTAAACGACAGTTTTGACAAGCTGCCGGAGGGCCTGCGGGATATTATTAATGACCCGGAAAAACGGAAGAAGCTGATTGTGTATATCAATCCGCCGTATGCGGAGGCGGCAAGCGCGACAACAAAAACAGGTACGGGGAAAAACAAACAGCATGTAGCGATGGATCACCGCACAAGTCGAGAATACAAAAATGATCTTGGCCGGGGCATAAATGAGTTATTTGCTAATTTCTTTGTCAGAATATATAAAATGCTTCCTCATACAAAAC
>JAITSE010000034.1 GCA_031288005.1 Treponema sp. | reverse complement strand
AACCTTGTTCCAATGAACCAGATCTGGTTCGGGTTGCGGAAACTGCGTTTCCGATGAACAACTCTATTGAAAAAATTCTAAGCCGTTTGTCAAACATAACCATTCTTTCGTCCAGCGGGCCCTTACCGCTTTACCAGGACGCTTACCAGAAAACAGAAAATAATTATGCCTGTTTTCAACACTGCCGGGTGGTTTAAAGCCAGTGTTAGTATCTTCTCGTCTGCTCTAATTCTTTGAGGAATTCGTGTAACTACTCTTCGGCTTCATGGATGCGGAAGGCCTGGGCTGCTTTAATGACGTCTTCGGCAATCCTCCCTGAGATTGGGGCGTAGTGGTCGAATTCCACGCTGAAAGAACCTGTGCCGCTGGTAATGGAACGCAGGTCTATCGAATAGCGCAGAAGTTCCGCCTGGGGAACCTGCGCGCGGATTTCTTCTATGCCGCCGCCCAGCGCCTCCTGTCCGAGAATTTTGCCCCGCTTGCCTGAAAGGTCTGACATCACGTCGCCCAGATATTTATCTTCCACAAAAACCGTTAGGTTCATGACGGGTTCCAAAAGGGCGGGGGCGGCCTGCCGCATGGCTTCACGGAAGGCGTTGCGGGCGGCAAGTTTAAAAGAGAGTTCCGAAGAATCTACCGGGTGGTACTTGCCGTCCGTCAGCTTTACTTCCACGTCAACAACGGGGTATTGAGCCATGACGCCCCGGGCCATTCCCTCGGCAATGCCTTTTTCAATGCCGGGGATGTAGTTCTTGGGAATGGCTCCGCCGAAAATCGCGTTGACGAACCTGTAGGTTTCCCCCCGTGGCAGGGGAGTTATTTCTATGACGACTTTACCGTACTGTCCGTGGCCGCCGGTCTGCTTTTTGTGGGTATATTCCGCCCCGGCTTTTTTTGTGACGGTCTCCCTGTAGGCTACCCTGGGTACATGGGTCTCTACTTCGATTTTTTGGTTAATTCGTATCTTGTCCAAAATAATATTGATCTGAAGCTCTCCCATGCCTGAAATAACCGTTTCCTTGGTTTCAGCGTTGAAGTTATAGCGGAAGGTCTTGTCCTCTTCCGCTGCGCGCACCAGGAATTCGCCGAGTTTGTCATCGTCTTTTTTTGCAGCCGCGTGTACCGCTATTGCGTGTACCGGTTCAGGGAGGCTGAGAGGCAGGAAGGTGAAGTCCGAACCATCGAAAGTAATGGTGTCGTTAGTTCTCAGCGTAGCTGATTTTGTGATGATTCCTATATCGCCGGTGTGGAGTTCCCGGATTTCTTCAAGTTTTTTGCCCTGGCAGACATAGAGTTTGCCCACCCGTTCTTTCTTATCTTCCGTAACGTTGAAGATTTCCGATTCCGCGGAAAGTTTGCCGCCGTATATTTTGATCCAGGATAGTTTCCCGGAGAACTGGTCATAGGCGGTTTTTATTACCAGCGCGGCCAATGGCTTGCCGGGATCGATGGGGAATTTCTCGCCGGAGCCGCCGTTTCTTATTACGGTATCCCTGGCTGAAGCCGCGCCGGGGCTTATATCCGCCATAAAGTCCAGGAATGCGGCAAGCCCGGAATTTTTCAGAGCCGCTCCAGCAAAAACAGGTACAAATGCGTGGGCTGCCAAAGCCTCCACAAGGCCGAGATGCATTTCTTCGGCATCCAGGGAACCCTTGTCTATGTATTTCTCCATAAGGGTGTCATCCCCTTCGGCGGCGGCCTCAATGAGCCGCTCCCTGGCGGCGGAGGCGGCGGTTTGGTATTCGGCGGGAATAGGCCCCTCTTTTTCAAGCTCCCCCGCTGTCCCGGCGGTATAGGCCTTGGAGTTAAGGATGTCGATGATCCCTTTATAATCCGCGCCCATCCCTATAGGCAGGATAAACGGCACGGGGTCTATTTTGAATTTTTCTTTGATGTCGAGAAGAGTCTTATTGAAATCTGAGCGCTCATCATCCAGTTTTGTGATGAAGAAGCCTCTGGGTTTCTTCCGGCTTTCCAGGCTGCGCCAAAGTTTTACCGTCTCTATCTGTACGCCTGCCTTGCCGTCAACGGTCAGCAGGGCGAACTCCGCGGCCCGGAAGCTCAAGATCACATCCCCGATAAAGTCAGAGGAGCCGGGCGTGTCAAAAAGGTTGATCTTCCGCCCATTTTTTTCCACATGAGCCAGGGCCGTATGAACGGATATCTTACGCTCAATTTCCTCAGGGCTGGAATCGCTTACAGTCTTGCCCGATTCAACGGCTTCCGCCCGTGGAATCACGCCGCCCGCAAAGAGAAGATGTTCAAACAAGCTGGTTTTGCCGGTTCCGCCATGACCGGCTATGGCCGCATTTTTGATAAGGTCCGTAGTGTAACTCATTAGGAAACTCCTTGTTAAATTATTGTGAGCAGACTTTGCATATTTGTCAATCAATAACCCAGCACTAAAACTCCAGGAATTGAAAGTTTCACGAATCGGCGAGCTGGTTCTTGGGTATATTGGTCTTCAGTAGTGGTTAGACTCGCAGGAACTTTGTTTCTGCGGATTTAATACCTCGGAAACGCGGAAACATCGGAAGCTTGTTTCCGCGTTTCCGAAGGGAGCTTGCTCCCAAATAACCGCCATATAGCAAAGTATTAAACCTTTTGATACGAATCAATCAAGCCCGGACGTAGAGGCGCAAACTTGTTTGCGCCGACCAAGGAAGACCTGATGGTTTCCAAAAAAACGGCGGGGCCCGGGCTACGCCGTTTACTCTTGCTGGTTGGAATATACTATTTTACCGATAACGTTGTCTCAGAAACCGTCTGCGCTCACCGCAAAGTTCTCTGATAACCTTCGGAAACTACGTTTCCGAAGGTTATCTTGCAAGTCTCGTAAAATGTTTCACATTTTACTGTCTTTGAAAGCGGAATTTGTTCGATAGCTAAAGTTATCGAACAAATTCTACTGTATAATCCAGATATGCCAGACGGGACGTTAGGCCGTAATGTCAGGGTCTCACCCACGCCGACCCCTGCCGCCTCGCTCCTAGTCAAAAGCGGAGACCGCTCTCACGGTAATTTTTTCGCGGCTCCCGGCTTTGGCAACATAGGTCACTCCCGTCACATTGATATAGGTGTCCTAGTTCTTTTCGTTTTCCTCTTCATCGATAGACCAGACAACGGTCTGGGGCGGCTCATACCTTCCGTTCTTTGCAATTCGGCAAAGCCGGATTGCGCGTTTATGCCTGCCGACAAAACAAAACTGCCGCAAACCTGCCCCTGCCACAGGCTATGCTCTGGCATCAACCAAAGAGGCGCTATTGCCAATGAGGTAAAAGTTATCTTCCTCAAGTTTTGCCGGTGGCGCGGCTCCGCGTTTACGCCCGCTTTTAACCCGTACATAGTAAGTATTATATCAGGTACATAAATTTTGTCAATGATTTCTTCAAAAAGTAAAAAATATTACATTTAACTTGTTCAACAAACCATTCCAGTGAACTATACCGGGTTCTAGTTGTTGAACAAGTCATTTTTAAGAAAAATTTGGCGAACCTTGGGTTCAGCGAACCCTAATTTCGACGATAACTGAAATTTATCGAGCGACTCTATTATAATTCCGCAAAGTGAAATTGCTTGGGAATTTTGAAACCTGCCGCACAGGTTTTCTTAGCAAATTTTTAGCTAAAACGAAAAAAATGCTCTGAGCGTTTTTGACCGCACGGTTCGTAAATTCCTTGCAAACTCCACGGTCAGGCGGGCCGCTCCTCCGTGTTGGCCAGGCCATTCCGCTATGTTTAAACCTTCGGTCTGAACCCTGCGTCTCTGCCCGGCATTACAAATACTTACACAGCTTAGCCAGAACATCGTCAAAGTCTAAAGGTTTGCCGATGTGATCGTTCATGCCTGAGGCAAGACACTTTTCAACGTCCTCCCGGAATACGTTGGCGGTCATCGCTATTATGGGAATCTCGCCTTCTCGTGAGTCCGGTTTTGAAAGCGGATGCGTCTTTTTGTTTTCCCGTTCGAATTCCCTAATCCGCCGTGCCGCCTCGCAGCCGTCCATCTCGGGCATCTGCACATCCATGAATATAAGATCGTACTTTTCAGGCCCAGCCTGAAAAAGTTTCAGGGCCGCTGCACCGTTTCCAGCGCAGTCTATGGCCAGCTTTGTCGGCGCCAGCAGGGTTAAGACGATTTCCCTGTTGAGTTCCACGTCCTCGGCTAGGATGATGCGGCGGTTCCTGAAATCCGGAATTTCGCCTCGCCTTTCTTTATCTGTGGCAGCCGCCTGGCCCAGACCCAGGCATCCGCTGATGATATCCGCGACAGACGATGGGAACAGGGGCTTGGAAAGAAATTTGTTTACCCCGGCGCTTCTTGCTTCATTTTCAATAACATTCCATTCCGCGGCGGAAATCATGATGACAATGGAATTGGCGCTTTTCTTCTCCCTGATTTTGCGGGTGAGTTCTATACCGTTCACGCCCGGCATTTTCCAGTCTATGAAGTAAATATTGTAGGGACCTTTCTTGTCTATGAGGCTTGTGGCTTCCTCCGCGTCAGCCGCGGCGTCGCATAAAGCGCCCAGATTCCGGATGATTTCCAGAAAATATTCCCGCACCGCAGGATCATCGTCCACCATGAGAATCTTGAGGCTTCCCCAGTTGATTTCCGGCCTTGAGGCCGCGCTGTTTTCTTCCGCGCCCCGGACCGACTGCACGGTAAAGCCAAAAGTAGAACCTTTCCCGGGACTTGAATTTATCCATATCCGTCCGCCCATCATTTCTATGATGCTTTTGGATATTGCGAGGCCCAGCCCCGTGCCGCCGAACTTGCGGGAAGTGCTGCTTTCGGCCTGCTGAAAAGATTTGAAGAGCCGTTCCTGCTGCTCAGGGCTTATGCCAATGCCCGTATCGGCTACTTCGATTTGAATGGTGCAGAGATTATTTTCTTCTTTGACAAGAAAAGCGTTCAGCTTGATGGAGCCGTATTCGGGTGTAAATTTTACCGCATTGGAGAGGAGGTTGGTTATCACCTGGGCAAGACGCAGATCGTCCCCTATCAGGGCACCGGGTATTTTTCTGTCAATATAGACCGAAAAGTTTTGGCGTTTTTCATCCACCCTGAAGTTCACGACATTGACCGCCCGCTGGAGCATTTTCTCAAATATGAATTCCTCCGGGGAAAGCTCGAACTTGTTCGCCTCGATTTTGGACATATCCAGGATGTCGTTGATAACCCCTAAAAGATGATTGGAAGCGTCCTCGATTTTCAGGAGGCAGTAATCCTTTCGCTCGACTTCCTTTGAGGCTTTGGCGATGGCTGTCATGCCGATAATCGCATTCATGGGCGTGCGGATTTCATGGCTCATATTAGCAAGAAAATCACTTTTTGCGCGGTTTGCCTCGTTTGCGGCCTGAAAGGCGCTTTTGAGGCGCTGGGCCATTTCGTTGCGGACGATGGAGTTGCAGATCATGATTGATCCTGATCGCAATATAGTTACCTCTTCCTCATGGAAATCCCGCTCCTCCCGGCAATCTTCAAAGCCGGCAAAACCCCAGAAGGAATTCTTCAAAAATAGCGGGACCACCAAAATGGACTTGATTCCCAATGGTTCCAGGCGCCGTCTCTCCCGATCCGGGAGGCTCCGTACCGGACCGCTGATTATCTCGCCTTTAGCAAGCCGCATTTCCCAGTCGGGAAAAGACTCCTTGTAACTGTATTCCTCCAGAGGACCACGGCAGGACGGGGGTGATTTAGGCCATTCATAGATCCGGGAGCAGCAAAGCCGCCCATCGTCTTTTTTGACGTTTTTCCAGACGCAGACATTGTCTACTTTGACACACCGGGCTGTCATCTCGACGCCCCTGTCAAGGGCGCTTTTGAGATCTTCCGTGTCCGAAGAGAGCAGGATTGCCGCCAGATCGTTTACCACATGCAAAAGCCTATCCTGGCGTACAATTTCGATGGTCCGGTCGTGAACAATCTGTTCAAGTCTGGCGCCAGCCTGCCGGTTCCGCTGAAGTAGAATGAACACCAGAACAAGCACGCAGAAAAGGAGGCTTATTACCCCTATGATCCACGGCAGATGGGGCCTGATGGAATTTTCCAGGTAAAAGTCAGGGTCAAGATTTTTTTCATGTCCGGCGAAAAACAAAATTTCATCCCGGCGGGCCGCCTCCGCAGGATTCCATTTCCTTAAAGAATCCCGGCCATCCAGGACACTCTGCGGGTCCGGAAGTGCGGCATGAGCGGCGTTGTTTTTACATTCCGTAAAGCATATAAGAAAGCCGAGAGCGGCTAAAACAAGCGTGTTTTTTTTATTTAATAATTTCATAGCATACTAAAATATAGGATAAACAGAGGCTCCAGGCAAAACACAGCCGGCAAGGGGCGTTTTAGGATAGAATTTTTTAACCGCATCGGACTTAGAATTCGTAGAATCCACGGTTCGTAGAACTAAGAGTTCATAGAACTCACGGTCCGCAGTCAAAGAACTTGAGAATGGGTTCATTCAGGTCCTTGCTTATTCAACTTTGCCGCAGGCTTCTTGTCAGTCCTCCGTTTTTGCTGACTTTAAGGGAAGGGTTGTCCTGAATAAAGCGGCGCCACTTATAGTCATCCATAACGGAAAATAACGCTATGGATGATAAATTGAGCGCTATTGTGGGGAATAACATTAAGAAATACCGGAAAAGTCTCAATATTTCCCAAGAGGAATTAGCGGAAAGAGCAGGTCTACACAGGACTTATATTGGCGGTATTGAGCGTGGCGAACGCAATATTACGCTGGATTCCTTGCAGGTAATCGCGGCGGCATTAAATGTCGCTCCGGTTGAGTTAATTGTGGAAGAAAATAATGTTTAATCAATACCGTGAAAAACAATTTAGACTCTATAATGAAGCCCGGACATTTTTTCTAAACAATGCTGAATCTTTGATACAAATTGAATGGTTTTGCATGGAACTATTGTCGGATTTTATGACAAGACAACATGACGAAATTCAAAGAGACTATAATGAGGCGTCTTTTTTATATCCCTTTTGGCAAAATTATCCGCCGGAAGATCGCGGGAGGCAGCCAAAAGGCGACCAATTCCCCTGGATAGAAGTGGGAGAGCATGTGTTTTGTCCAAAACTCTCCCGCTTTCTTGCCTCATCTTTCAGGGTTAGAGACACGGGCATACCGACTGGTCCTGATGACAGATATATTATTTCCAGTGAAAAAATTCGCTCTATTTTGAAAATTACCGATTCCCTTTGGTTGTTTATAGACATAAAATCTGTGGGGCCGCGGGACGACCAAGATCATGCGGTTATGTCCCATAATCAAATATCCGGTAATGGGAAATGGACTGAAAAAGATTTTGGAATTATTAACGATACGATGCTTGCCAAAGGTCAAAGGGTGTCTCATCCTTTTCACTGCGCTATACCGCCTCTATTTGTGTTAAACGATGGAACAATAGCTCCGGTTATTCATATAGTTTTGAAACCAGTTTATAAAATGCTGGGACTCACAGGCGAAAAAAAGGGGCAACCCCTTGGCCGCGTGTCATTAGTTTCCATTCCTAACGGCATATTGCTTACGGAGAACCCCCGCTATTTACAAACGTATCCCGGTTTGTTATTTCCCGGAAAAGACGACAAAGAAAAAGACCCTCGCAAAGTCCGCGCTCGCGTCAGCTTTGAAATACTGCGGCGGATAGCGGCATGGCGGTATGCGGATTTTCAATTTTGAGCGTGTCGAAAAGAGATGTTTGAATTAGCGCATATTTTAGATTTTCTTTGGCGAGTAAAACATATTTTTTCTCTTTTTCTATGCCGATGTATTGGCGGTTTTCTTTATAGGCGGCGATTGCCGTTGTTCCACTGCCCATAAATGGGTCTAATACAGTATCGTGAGGATCACTCAATAATTTTATCACCCTTCTTGCAAGTTCTTCTGGGAATTTTGCTTCATGATCGTCATTTTTCCGAACAGATTGAATATCCCATATTTGACGGTATCCCCATTCCTTCCATTCCTGTTCTGAAAGGCGGGAACGATTAACAACATATTCCCCAGCCTTCCAAAAAATATACAAATCTTCTGTTTCGCTAACCGCCTTTAAGGTGTTGGTAGTCCATCGTGAATTTGCCCATGCCGGGTCTTTTTTCCATATTCTTTTGTCATAAAGATACAAACCGCATTCGTAGGCATACGATTCAAGAGAACCGCCTACCAGTTTAACTCTTGTCTGTGTTTGATGTTTCCCTCCGCGAATATTATTACCGTTTAGTCTGCGGTCAATAGTCTGCTCACTGCAACCGAGGTATTCCGCTAATTGATCTCGATTGTAATGAGGATATTTTTCTTTGGCCTTTATGACCATATCCCTTGTAACCAGACTTTTATGATTTGAAGTGTTCATGCCTTGAATTCTCGGCATATTCTCATCTTTGAAGGCTAAAATATCAGCAATATTAATCACCATAAAGCCGCCAGGTTTTAACACCTGAGAGTGTAACTGAATAACTGTTTTTAACATTTCCTGCCAGGAATCGTAGGTTTCGTTTTGTTCGTATTCTTTCCCCACAAAGTAAGGAGGCGACCAAAAAGAGAGCGCGATAGAATCAGGGGCTATCCGTTTCATCAGTTCCTCGGAACGGCCTAAATAAATATCATTTGCCTTTATATAGTCATTGGGGATTTTTTCAAAGTGGGGGCGCATAGTCTTGGGCCGCTGATTCATCCTGGATTAAGCCTTTTCAAAGGCCGAGTCTGCCTGCTCCCGGATCTGCTCAGTCAGGCTCTGATATCCCGATCGGAGGCTCGCCATATTCTGGTTGTAAAACGCGATAAATTCGGGGTCCTGGAAAGGGTCAAGCCGCAGTTTCCTGCCAAGACGCCGGGCAAGCTCCTCTTCTTTCTGCCGCAGTTTGGGAGCGAATTGGCGCTTGATGGCTTCTTCGTATTGCGCGGTTTCATCCAGGTACTGGGTCATGGCCTGGATAAACTGCCTGTAGAGGGCGGCAAAGGGCTGATCTCTAAGGATCATTTGCAGCCCTTTCCCAACTAATTCCAGCCGCTTTATGTCTTCCCCGCTCTGGGGCAGCGTTGTCTGCGCCTTAAGGACATCGAAAATACCCTCTTTAACCGCGGCCTGCTGATCTTTGGGGTATTTTTTGAGAGCCTCCTCCAGGGAAGCGCTTCCCGCCAGGAATTCGTTGGCAAGCCGCTTTCCCTGCTGCCGCGCTTCAAAGTGTTCTATGCCGGTTTTGTCGCTCTTGACTGATTCGGTTCTTTCAAGCGCTATCTCAAGCGCGCTTTTTATCCGTCCCATATTGTTATTCTCCTTATGTTTTAACGCCGGGCGGAGGCCCTGCCCGTATTTTCTATGTTAAGGCTGTTTGCGCCGCTATTTTAACCATTCAGGCGGAACTTCGGCAACCGGGATAAACCGCGATCCCGTGCAAAGCGCGTCCATGGGTACATCCCAGGGATCCGCGGGAATCCGGGGCAGAATTTGAGCGTTCATGCAAAGACCGATTTTGAAGCAAGGGCCGCCGAGTCTTGTGAAAAACCTGTCGTAGCAGGCTTTGCCGTATCCAAGGCGTCCACCTGAAAGATCAAAGGCCATGCCCGGAACAAGGGCCAGAACGGGAAAATCATGAGGCCCCAAAACTTCGCTCTGGAGCGCCGGTTCCCGTATGCCCAAGGGTCCTGTTTTCCAGGGCCCCGCAGCGCTGTGGACGCGGCGGAACACGAGGTTTTCACCTGAGATTGTTGGAGCAAAGGCTTTCTCTCCCAGGGACAGGACGGTTTCAAGCAGGGGCGCGGCGTCTATTTCAAGGGGCGTGGAGAGAAAAACAAGGACGCTTTGCCCGCGGCTGCGGCGGAAGATTTTCTCAAGCAGCCGGGCTGCCGCGGCCCCTTCGTCATGCCAGAGGGAAGATGGCGCCTCTTTCAGGCGGCGCTTCATCAGGTCCCGCAGTTCCGCTTTGCTTTCGCCTTGCATAGACTCCCTCTCTCCATCCGCCGGGCCAGGGCGCGTCAGATAGGTCTGGTTCCACCGGCTTTGAGTCCGGCCTCGTAGAGCTTCCCGCAGGCGAGAAACATGGGCAGCCTGGTCCCCCCAAGGATGATATTCGATTCCTCTGCCATATCGATCATGTCCCGGCTGGGGCTTTTCCCCCGTACAAAAATAATGCAGTGAATATCTAAAAGTTCCGCTGTCCGGATTACCTGGGGATTTACCAGGCCCGTGAGCAGAAGCACGCGATCTTTTACAAAAGCCATGACATCGCTCATAAGATCCGCTCCGCAGGCGGAGGTAACTACCAGATCCGCTTTATCATTGCCGCAAAAAAACTGCCCTTCCAAAATATTTATCGCTTCAGTTACGATCATTATCGTCCCCCATTCTTCGTAAAGCATAGCATAAGCCCGCGTCTAATTCAACAACGGCCCCGTGCGGATTTGAGAGACCGAAGACCTTCGGTCTCTCAAATCCGCTTAGGTAATTTGTGCAAACCGCAGGTTTGCGCAAATTACCCCGTGCGGTTTTGGAGCTTTGTTCCAAAACCGCGGAGCCGGCAATGGAGCGCTTGGGGCGCTGTGGACGGAGAGGGATAATTACGGTAGAATTGCGCCACTAAGGAACCGCGGTTCTACGAACCAGAGGTTCCAGGAACCTCCGGTTCCAGGGCAGATGGCGGATTCGTACATTATGTTGAAAGTTCGATACCTTTTAGTTTGCGTCCTTATCGTCTTGGCGGGGTGCCGGAAGGGGCCGCCTTCCCAGTCGGAGTTTGTCCTGGGGACTGTGTGTAGCGTCAGCCTCTATGAACAGGGGAGGGCGGAGGCGTACCGGGAGATATTCGGGCGTTTCCGGGAGATAGAAAGCCGGATGAGCGTTACTCTGCCGGGGACGGAGTTGGAGCGGATCAACGCCAATGCCGGGGGAGCGCCTGTGGCGGTTCATCCCGATGTTTTTGAGGTGATAGAGGCGGCGCTCCGGTATGCGGAACTTTCCGGGGGGGCTTTTGACCCCACCGTCGGGCCTCTGGTTTCTCTTTGGGGGATAGGAGGGGACAATGCCCGGCTTCCGTCTCAGGAGGAGATTGAGGGTCTGCTTCCCCTGGTAAACTGGCGGGATGTGGAGCTTGACCGGGAAGGGCTTACGGTTTTTCTCAAGCGGCCCGGCATGGCCCTGGACCTGGGGGCTATTGCCAAGGGTTATGCGGCGGATGAGGCGGCGAAGATACTCCTGAAACACCGGATTAAGCGGGCGATTATCGACCTGGGGGGGAATATCCTGGTTTATGGCGAGAAGCGGGACCGCGGCGCCTGGAGGGTGGGGATTCAGAATCCTCTGGACAGCCGGGGCGCTTATATTGGGATCATGGAAGTGCGGGATCAGACGGTGGTTACTTCCGGGGTGTACGAGCGGTTTTTTGAGTCAGGCGGGGCGCGCTACCACCACATTCTTTCTCCCGCCGATGGGTACCCGGTGAGGAACGGCCTTTTGTCGGTCAGCATCGTTACGGGGCGCTCCGTTGACGCGGACGCTCTTTCTACCGCCGTGTTTGTTCTGGGTTACGAGCGGGGAAAGGTTCTGGTTGAGTCTCTTGAAGGGGCGGGGGCGGTTTTCATCTTTGAGGACAAAAGCATAAGGGTCTGCGGAGAGGCGGGGTTTATCCTGACCGACGAGAGTTACCGGGTTGCGCCTGAGTGAATGTTTCTTTGTCAGGAACCAGGCCTGTTCTGCGACCCTACGGGTCGCTTGGAGTTTTGGGAGCAGTGTCTAAGTTTGTGGATCGTGTTGTAAGTTCCAAAACTCCCCGCATTGGTTCTCCGGGGTCTGTCCCCCCTAAGGCTGGGGGGTCTGTCCCTCCCAAGCCTGGGGGTCCGTGCGACCTTCGGTCGCAGGCCGCTTGGCAGTTTGCAAGCAAACTGCTGGCCGTAGGGCTGGAGGCAGGGGGTCGGACCGCTGAGACCGGAGGTCTCCGGTCCGCGACTTTCCCCCCCTGAGTAATCGTTGATCTCATGTTTTTATGGTGTTTCTATGGCTTATCAGAATTTGCAGGATTTTATCGCCGCCCTGGAAAAGGCGGGGGAACTCAAGCGGATCGCCGTCCCGGTGGACCCGAGGCTTGAGATTTCCGCTGTTGCGGGGCGGGTGATGGGGGAGGGGGGGCCGGCGCTCCTTTTTGAGCGGGTCAGGGGTTCCGCCTATCCTCTGGCGATAAATCTTATGGGCAGCGAGCGGCGCATGGCGATGGCCTTGAACGCCGAAAGCCTGGACGCTAAGGCCCGGGAAATCCGCGGGCTTATCGACTGGGCCTGGTCCGCGGCCAGGGACTTCAATCCCTTCACGGCTGTCCCGGGGGCGCTTCCAAGGCTGCCCGCGGCGTTGAGTCTTATCCCGCGGAAAAAGTCCCGCCCCCTTTGCCAGGAGGTGATCGATGACGAGGCGGGTTTCGACAGTCTTCCGGTTCTTACCTGCTGGCCCCAAGACGGCGGGCCTTTCCTGACCCTTCCCCTGGTTTGCACAGAAGAGCCGGAAACCGGCAGGCGGAACCTGGGGATGTACCGGATGCAGGTGTACGACAAGCGCTCGGCGGGAATGCACTGGCATCTCCACAAGGACGGGGCGCATTTCTTCCATAAATACCGGGAGCGGGGCGAGCGTATGCCGGTGGCGGTCGCCCTGGGCTGCGATCCGGCGGTGATATACGCGGCCACCGCCCCTCTGCCGGAAGGGGTGTGGGAGATGTTCTTCGCGGGCTTCCTCCGGGGCAGGGGCGCGGAAGTCTGCAAGGCTACCCTGAGCGACCTGCTGGTTCCGGCTGACGCGGAGTTCGTGCTTGAGGGCTATGTCGACCCGGCGGAAAGCCGTCTTGAAGGGCCCTTCGGGGATCATACGGGGTTTTATTCCCTGCCCGACGAGTATCCGGTGTTTCACCTGCAGCGCATTACCAGGCGCAGGAGCCCCGTCTACCCCGCCACCATTGTGGGCGTCCCTCCCAAGGAGGATTGCTGGATGGCCCGGGCCACGGAGCGGCTCTTCCTGCCCCTGCTTCAGCAGCTCTGCCCGGAGATCGCGGACCTGGCCATGCCTTTTGAGGGGGTCTTTCATAACTGCGTCATCGTGTCGGTGAGGAAGCGCTTCCCAGGTCATGCCCGGAAGGTGATGAATTTCCTCTGGGGCATGGGCCAGATGATGTATACCAAGTGCATCATCGTTGTGGACGAAGAGGTGAACCCCCACAACAGTTCCGAAGTGGCTTGGCGGGCTTTCAACAACGTGGACGGCAGGCGGGACCT
>JAITSE010000029.1 GCA_031288005.1 Treponema sp. | reverse complement strand
AATCTTTGACCAGGCGTAGCGTTTGTATTCACCCGTAAAAAAGCCGGCCTTGCCGCCCATGGCGATAGATTCCCTGTCCATGTCGTCCATGAACTTGTATATCAGGGCGATGGTTATCTATTCAACCTGGCTTTTCGGGTCCGGCACCTTCCCCACAAGAATATCCCGGGCTGCGTCAATGTTTCGTTTTGTACCGGCGTCCAGCATATTTTCCCCCTGTCTATGCAGTAAAACTGTTCACGGGCGCACGGCTACGAACAGCTTTACTGCGGCTTATGGCCGAACCAGAGTATCAAAAATCCAATAGAATTGTTCGATAACTTCAGTTATCGTCGAACCTGAGACCGGAGACAGTATACTGTCTCAGCGGTCTCCTGGTTCGCCAAATTCCTTATAAAAATTGACAAAATACGTAGTATTTTGCGAGACTTGTTCGTCGGAAACGCAGTTTCCGCAACCCGTCAGCCAACCGAAGGTTGGCAGGGTTCAGTAAAATAGGTTATCGAACAAGTCCAATTAGTAATTTTCGGCTTTGATCTGGAAGTACGCTTTGGGATGTTTACAGACCGGGCAGAGATCCGGGGCCTTTTTGCCGACAAGGACGTGACCGCAGTTGGCGCATTGCCAGAGGGCGTCTCCGTCCCTTGAAAAGACGAGTCCGTTTTCAACATTGGCAAGGAGCTTGAGGTAGCGCTCCTCGTGGCGCTTTTCTATCTCGGAAACCATCCTGAACAGCGCCGCTGTCTGTGTGAAGCCTTCTTCGTCAGCGGTCTTCGCAAAAGCGGCGTACATATCGGTCCACTCGTAATGCTCCCCCGCGGCAGCGTCTTTCAGGTTAGTTTCCGTGTCAGGGACAGCGTCCCCGTGAAGGGCTTTGAACCAGAGTTTTGCGTGCTCTTTTTCGTTCTCAGCAGTTTCCCTAAACAGGGCGGCAATTTGGTTATAGCCTTCTTTTTCGGCCTTGGAAGCATAATAGGTATATTTATTCCTGGCCATTGATTCTCCGGCAAAAGCGGCCTGAAGGTTCGCTTCCGTCTTGGAGCCTTTGAGTTCTTTCATTTGTTCCTCCGTGTTGAGTTTATTGACTGCGGCCTCATGCTTGAGCGTCCGCTTGTTTACAAGTTAGCATAGTTTCCGGCGAATTTGAAGGGCGGCCTGATCTTCAGGATTTAAAGTTCCCCAAGGTCATAAGGCGTTTCCTGGTACACATAGTTTAGCCAGTTGAAGAAGAACAGGTGGGCATGGGCCCGCCAGCGGACCACCGGGGAGCCGGAAGGATCATCGTCGGGGTAATAGTTTTTTGGGACGGCGATGGAAAGTCCTTTGGCAAGGTCCCGGCGGTATTCCCGGTCCAGCGTCAAGGGGTCGTATTCCAGATGGCCTGTAACGTATATCTCCCGGCCGTCCCGGGCTGTGGCGATGAACACCCCGGACTCCTCTGTTTCGGATTCAATCACGAGCGCGGGTTCTGCGGCAATAGCGTCCCGGCAGGAGGCCGTATGCCGGGATTGGGGCGCAAGAAATTCGTCGTCAAAGCCCCTGAACAGGACGCTGTGCCGCTCGTTCACGCCGTGGGGAAATATCCCGAAGAGTTTAGCCGGGAGCGCTTCTTTGGGGACGCCGTATCTGCGGTAAAGCCCGGCCTGTGCGCCCCAGCAGATGTGCATGGTGGACCAGACATGATTCGTAGAATAGTCCAAAACCGCGGTGAGTTCTTTCCAGTAGTCTACTTCCTCAAAAGGAAGGGCCTCGACAGGCGCGCCCGTGATGATAAGGCCGTCAAAGCGTATGCCTTCCCTCAGTATCCATTCGGAGCTGATATAAAACTTCTCCAAATGCCCCGGCGGCGCGTTGCGGGATTCATGGCTGCCCATACGCAGGAAGGTAATATCCACCTGGAGCGGTGTGTTTCCAAGGAGTCGCAAAAGCTGGGTCTCAGTCTCTACGGTTGTCGGCATCAAATTTACGATGCCGACTTTCAAGGGCCGTATGTCCTGATGTCTCGCTCTGTCTTCTGTCATGACAAAAACGTTTTCTTCCCGCAGCGAATTGTAAGCCGGCAGGTCTTTTGGGATTTTTATTGGCATATCGCTATATTGCCGCAAACCGCGGCGAGTGGCAATAGACGCGCTGTGCGGCGGCAAGGGCGGCTACGAATCAAACAGCGAAGGCCCGTGAGCGGATTTGTTTCCATGCGATGAACGGGATGAGCTTTTGCCGTTGAAAAACTGTTTCCATGTGTAAAGCCGGTTCAGGGCTTCAACGGGAGTCATGCGGTCCGGGTTAAGGGCGGACATATCTTCAATAAAGCGGGAATAACGCTCATCCGCAGCTTTCTCCGGCAAGGACTGCGCCGGGCCAGATGGCGCCGCTTCCCCGGCAGCGGGCCGGTCTTTTTCTGGAACTTCGCCCAGAACGCGATTCCGCTCCCTTAAACGCTCCAGGATGCCGCCGGCACGGAAAAGGACCCGTTTAGGAAGGCCGGCGAGCCTTGCGACATGGAGGCCGTAGGATTCTGCGGAAGGCCCTTCCTTGAGCTTACGCAGAAAGACGAGTTCCCCATCTTTGTTCAGGACTTCCATGGAGCGGTTTGCCATATTAGGATGGGAAAGTTCCGAAAGTTCATGGTAGTGGGTAGCAAAGAGGGTACGGCATTTGATGTGGTCAAGGAGTTCTTCGCTCACGGCCCAGGCTATGGCGAGGCCGTCATTGGTCCCCGTGCCCCGTCCTACTTCATCCATGATGACGAGGCTTCTATCCGTGGCGGTATTGAGGATGTAGGCGGTTTCGTTCATTTCCATGAGGAAAGTCGATTCGCCTCTGGCAAGATTGTCTGAAGCTCCCACACGGCAGTAGATGCGGTCAACCAGGCCGATGCCGGCTTCTCTGGCGGGGACAAAGCTGCCCATCTGGGCCAGAATGGTTATGAGCGCGGTCTGCCGCAGGTAGGTGGATTTGCCGGCCATATTGGGGCCGGTGATTAGGGCGAAGCAAACTCCCTCCCCGTCCAGAAGCGTATCGTTAGGGATGAATTCGCCGCCTGGAAGGTGGGCTTCTACCACCGGGTGGCGGCCCTCGACGATGCAGGTACGGCTGCGGTTGTCTACGCATGGGCGCACCCAGCCTCGCACGGTGGCGGAACGGGCCAGGGATTGGGATACATCAATCTCGGCTATACGCCTGGCGGCTGTGGAAATTTCGGGGAGGGCGTCCTTGGCCTGCTCCCGTATTTGCAGAAACAAATTTTTTTCCAGTTCTATAATTCTGTCCGAAGCGCCGTTTATATCCGATTCCAGAGCGGCAAGGCGGTCCGTGGTAAACCTTTCACCAGCAACTATGCCCTGACGCCGGATAAAATGAGGGGGAACCTTGGAAAGATGGTTTTTTGTTACTTCAAAAAAATAGCCTATAAGCCGGTTGTAGCGTATCTTGAGGCTATGAATCCCCGTAGTCCGCCGTTCTTCCTCAAGGTAATCACCAAGGAGCTGCCGCCCGTTATCTTTGAGGCGTTTGTACCGGTCCAGCTTTTTATTAAACCCGTCCCTTATTAATCCACCCTCGGTTAAAAGGACTGGCGCATCTTCCGCAAGGCTTTTTTCCAGGATGTCCCTGAGGGCCATGAGTTTAGAGAAGGAGCTGCCTAGATCAGGCTGGCTTTCAGAAACAGATGAAGTTTCAAAAAAAAGGGGAAGATCAAGGATAAAGTTCTCCAGGGACTCAAAAACAGTGAGCGCATTTTTAATTGCAGCCATATCTTTGCCGTGGGCTCTGTCCATTGCAAGACGGGAACAGAGGCGTTCCAGGTCTGGGGTCTTGCCCAGGAGTTCCCGTATAGCTGTAAGCCGCTCCTGCTCACGGTAGAAGGCTTCTACCGTGTCGAGCCGCCTGTTTATCCTGTCCGGAGTCCGCAGCGGGTGAAGAAGGCGCCGTTTAAGCAGCCGCCGGCCCATGGCGGTACGGGTTTCGTCTATCACTTCGAGCAGCGAAAACTTTATATCCCCGTCTCTAAGATTTCGAATTAGTTCCAGATTCCGCAGGGAGGATTCATCTATGCCTACATACTCAGTATCCCCGTAAAGATATAAGAATCTGACATGGGGGATGAGGCTCCGCGCCGTGTCGTCAAGGTAATCAAGCAGGGCGCCGGCGGCAAGGATTTCCGGGGCGTCATCCGTAAGTCCGAAGCCCTTTAACGCCGAAGCGCCAAACTGCTTTTCCAGCCGCTCGCAGCTTCGCCTGTGGTCAAAAAGCCAGTCGGCCCAGCGGTTTATCACCAGAGCGGGCCGTTCCATTACAGCGACCGCAAGAGCAGTGTTCTCTTCCAGCAGAGATTCTTGGGCCACTACCTCTTTAATTTGAAGCCGCTCCAGTTCCAGACGGAGCCGCTCCGCCGCTCTTTCAAATGGGAAGGATGTCGCATGAAAGTCCCCGGCGGAAATGTCTATATAGGCAAAAGAGATAAATTTAGAGCTGGCCGCGAGAGCTGCTAGGTAGTTGGAGCTTTCCTTGTCCAGGTAATCTTCATCGACAGTAGTTCCCGGGGTGATTACCTCTACGACTTTGCGCTCAATAACGCCGCGTCCCCTGGCAGGTTCTGAAATCTGCTCACAAATAGCGATTTTTTTGCCTAATTTTAGGAGTCTGGCGATATAGGACCGTGCCGCATGATAAGGGATTCCGCACATAGGAAGTCCGTTGCGGCTTGTTAATGTGAGATTTAGCAGGGCTGAAACTTCCAGGGCATCCTCGGCAAACATTTCATAAAAATCGCCAAGACGAAAGAATAAAACGTTTCCCTGATTTTCCCGTTTTATCCGCCTGTACTGATCGAGCAGGGGACTCGAATCCACAGAGCTTATAATTCCTCCTTACCGTCCTGCCTTGGCCAACAAGTTGTTAATCAATTTTTCTGTAATATCAACAGTAGGGCTATACCAAAGTATACCGGTGTTTTCTTTATTCAGAACCATACTGTACCCTTCGCTTTCCGCGATAAAGCGGATTTCGGCGTATATCTGATCCAGAAAAGTCCCCGATTGGGCCAGCTTGTTTTTTTGATCGTTAAGTTCCGCGGTTTTAACCCTGAAATACTCTTTAAGATATTCAGATTTACGGTAAATGTCGTTCTCCAGCTTGAGTGAACGGGCTTCGTCTCCGCCGGCTACAGCGTCCAGTTGGGCGCTTTGCAGGGACTGGATTTCCGCCTTCATCTTGTCAACTTCCGTCTGAATCCGGGCGCTCCGTTCTTCCCATTCACGCACCGCCCTGGAATCCCGGAAAAAAGATGAATACACTCTGGGAAGGTCAACTACAGCGAAACGAGTAAGCTGCTGAGCTCCAGCGGACAGCCCCAGAAACATGAACAAAAAACAGAATAAAAAAATACATTTCACTCTAATCATAAAGTCAGTATATGCTAATACGTAGCTAGTGTAAAGGATACTACAAAATCGAACAATCCTATGGCTCCATGTTCCCATACTATATCGCCGTCCTGTATGGTGAAACGTCTGGCAAATTGCAGCTTGAGTGGGAACTGGGGTATGGAGATGCGAGGACCGAAACCAAGGCTGAAGCGCAGATCTTCCAGCGCAAAGCTGTGAAAAAATTCATAAGGCGTGTCTTTTTTGGCCGCAGCGTCAAAGAACATATCGAAAGAGATCATCCCAGGCAGAAGCGGGAAGCGCAGTTCCGCCCAGTTTTCCCAAAGGACAAGGCCGCGATTCGTCCGCTCACCCGCCCAGCCCCGTCCTGTAAACATTCCGTCTACAGAAAGTTTATTTGCCTCATTGATCTCCGCAAGTTTTAGGCCCGGCTGGGGCAGAATAAAGGAAAGGCCGCTGTGGATGCCGAAAACGGATTTAAAATTATAGGTGTCTGTTATAGGCAGGTTAAGAAGAGTAAAAAAAGCCTCTGCCTTGGTATCGGTCTTGATATAGTGTTCCCGCTCTTTGGGAAGTATGCCGTAATAGGCCAAGCGCTGAATTCCGTAATAGCCCTTAGACGGATCATAGTAGATATCCCTCTGATCCAGAGAAATCGAAGTCCAAAAGGAAAGAGCGGGTACAAACGTACCGTTTCTGTCTCTAAGCTTTGGGTCAAAGGCCCGGTAAAGGGATTCGTCATAGTCATTTCTTTCCATGCCGGTCCTGATTCCCCCGCTGATCCCCAGATTCCCCAGGCCGGTAAGCCAGCGGTAGCCGGTAGAAAACCCAAAGGACAAGCTAAGCCAGTCATAAGACATCAAAAATTCCCTGGCCGGAGTTTTGTTGACGGACACATAGTTTTCATACGACTCAAATCCGTCAGGAAAGGCGCCGGTTTCGTCGCCGTTAAAAAATGGATAGACACTATCCTGATAAGTTTTGCGTTTTATGTGCTGAAACGTAAAATCAAAGCCGCCTGACAGCGGCAGTCCAAATATCCAGCGCTGGGTGTATGTGATGGACAAGGTCTGAGTATCCTGATTCGCGTTGATCTCCCCGCCGAACATATTTCCAAGACCAAGGAAATTCCGGTCGTTAAGCTTGACAAGTCCCGACAGCGGGAATGCCTCAGGATCCGTACTGCCCGAAAAGGTTGCGCCTATCTGGAAGTCCGTGGTAAGTTGTTCCTCCACGCTGAAAATAAGGTCCATGAGGTTATCGGCGCTTCCCGCCGTGGGCTCAGGCATTATATTGGAGAAATACTGTAAGTTATACAGGTTCCTCATCCCTTCCAACACTTTGGCTTTGGAAAATATGTCTCCCGGCTCCAGGGGAATTTCTCTCAAGATCACATGGTCTTTGGTTTTTTTATTCCCTTGAATAACTATTCTCTCAATATGGGCCCTGCCGCGCTCAACAATAATTATGTGATAAGAAATACTGCCGGCTTCCCGGTCCCGCCTTGGCTCATGACTTATAGAATTGAAGATATAACCGTTTTCGTAGTACATATCCGCCACCCTTTGGATGTCCGCTTCCACCCTCCGGGCATTGACTACAGTTCCAGGCTTGGAATAAATCAAACGCCCAAGTTGTTCGTCCGGGAAAATCAGATTGCCTTCAAAGGTAACTCCGCCAAAATTATATATACGGCCTTCATTGATCCTAAAGATAATGGACAGATTATTATTGCCCTTTTCATCTTTATGTATATCTCTGACCACATCGGTCACTTCGGCGTCTATATATCCCCTGTCGTGGTAGTATTGGGTAATTGCGGACTGATCGGCTATAAGTTTGGCTTCCTGAAAAGCGCCGTCATTCAAAAAGCCTTTCGCTTTTAAGGATAGCTGTCCTTTAAGGGTCCGATCCGAAAAAATAGCGTTTCCCTCAAAGTAGAAGGCGTCTATGGTTACCTGATCCCCTTCTGTGATGAAGAATGTTACCGCCACAGCTCCCTCCCGGACGGCTTGGGATTCGGAGCGGACATGAATATCGGGATACCCCTTTTCCAGGTACTTGTTGACAATGGCCGCTTCGTCCGCCCGGATTTTTAGCTGATTCATCACATCGTTTATCTTAATAGTAATCGTATCCATGAGGTCGTTGCGGCGGAGGCGGCTGTTGCCGGCAAAGGTTATCTTGGAGACGATAGGCCGTTCGCTCACTACAAAACGTATAACCACCCCGGTTCCCGAAGAATCCGCCGGTACAGCGCTGGGAGATATGACATCAAAGTATTCCAGCGCGTAAATTCGTCCCTGGAGTTCCCAGAAAAGATCTTCGGAAAAAGGGCGGCCCATAAAAGGCTTAATGACGCCCTCAAGCTCAGACTTTTTTATATGATTGAGTCCTTCAAAAACTATATCCCGTATCGGTTTTTCCAGATACCACTCCGCTGATTCCTGAGCAGGCACAGAAACTGCCGCTGACAAGATATAAACAAAGAATACAAAACCGAATCCCCTATGCATCTAAACTCCTTCAAAACAGCCATCTCCACATCAATGTGAGAGAGGCATCAAAAAATGTCTCATATTTAAGGGGAGCAATATCCCAGTGAATATCAAATAATGGACTGCGGACCTCTATTCCCAGATTTGTCTCAAAGGTATAACCGCCCATGTCCAACTTGTTTTCATCGTATTGCAGAAAAACACTTCCCTGGAAAAACATATCCGAACTAAAGTATTTACCAATAAAAACAGCCGTATTATCAAAATAGTTACCCCTTCCCTCATTGTCAATCGGGTTCCAGCGGGAGCTAATGAAGTTTTGCACTATAGGAGAGTGAAAAGTAAACATATCCAGGCGGGTAAAACCGCGGATTATTCTTTCCAGACGGCGGAAAACAATAGACTGGGATAGAAAATCGACTCCTGAAAACATAATATTTTGAATCCGTGTCTCTTCTTCTCCCGCCAAGGGAAGACCGGTCAGATTTTGTCCTATGAGAGAAAGTATTTCAATCTGGGAAAGAGCCGGATTGGATTCAAAACGGGCCGTAAAATTTACCAACGGGGCGTCATCTACAATCATGGAAATAGTCACAGGCCCATCATCGGAGCGGTCCCTGGTTTCCGCCCGTACCGTAATCCGGGGATCAAACTGAATTTCATTTTCATTAAAAATGAGAGAGCCTTCCCGGATGTAAAAATTACGCTGCCCGTAATAAACAGAACCGCTTCTGAGACCTATGTCTCCGGTTATAGAAAAACGTCCGCTGTCTGAATCGCTGGCTATTTTTATCTCCAGTCCGGCCATGGCGGAAGCTTGTAGCAGAGGATAATCCGCCGTAGGCCAAAAAAATTCTACTTTTCGGCCTGTAGTCAGGGTAAAATCCGCAATGATCCCCATATCGTTTGAAACAGGCTGGTTCATAGCCGCGGTAATACCTTGATTGTCCAAAATTATTTCCATATCCTCCCCAAGAAGTTCTCCAGAAAGAAACAACCGGGAATCCTGAAGCGAGACATTCATGAAACCCGAAGCATCTCCTCTGGCTCTGATCCCCAAAATTTCAAAATCAAAGGGGACGGGATATTCCTGGGAAGAATTTATATCTATGCTGAAGGTATCGGGAACCCAGCGGTCAAAACGAAACCAGCCGGAAACCATGCCGGCCCCATTCCCCGCAGGCACATTTACAGGGCCAAAACTCATCTCATTGCCGTCAAAGATAATCATCAAAGGGACCGGCCCGAGCTCGGCGCCTAAATATTGAGGAATCTCAAGGCGGACGCTGTTCCCCTGGGCTGTTCCAAAAAATTCCGGATCGCTCAGCGGTCCTTTTATGTCCACCGACGCGTTAACTACCCCGCCAGTAAGAGCAACCTTTTCCTTGTGAGGCAAAAGGCGGCCAAGGACGGTAAGATCAATATACAGATTAGCGGCCTTGGCGTCTATCGTATTGGCGGTAATGGTCCCGGTTACAGCGCCCCGAATTGGGAACGGATAGGAAAGACCGGCATAAAAAGACCCATCGCCGGTAATGCGGAATCTCAGCATATCCCGGGGGCCGCCGGAAAGGGAAATAAGGGATTCATTCCGGGAAAACACAAGGCGGAAGGGATCAGCGGCGTCTAGGTTATCAAGACGAAATTGTTCTACGTTAAGGATGCCGGAAAAAGAGTTCAGGGCTTTTCTCATAACAAGCCAGGACTCAAAAGGTTCAAAGTCTACTTCAGAGGTAAAGGCTCCTTCAACTCTCCGGCCTGCCGCAATACCCCGGAACTGTCCCTGAGCCCAAACGCCTGAATCCCGGCGATTTAGGCGAAATAGAGGAATCTCAGCTTCAATGTTTCCGTAACTTACTCTGAGATTACGAAGCTCTATTTCGTCTTTTCTGAGGGACCCCTGGGATGAAAGGACTATGATGTTTTCATTATATCGCGCCGTAAGGGACGACAGGGTTGCCGTTATCTCATAGGGGCCTCCAGGCGTCCAGCGCAGCAGCCCTTCACCGGCAGCCAGAGCATTTGGAGCGGACGCCAATACCCGGCCCAACTGCATTTCCCGCCCTAAAAGACGCATCTCCAGAAGGCTGTTTTCGTACTTACCTTCAAAATTGTAAATCTCGCTGTCTTGTCTGTCTTCCAGGCGGAGGAAAAAATCGATTGTGGACAAAGCCGGCGCTGCGTCGGCAGGATCAGTTTCAGGAATTCCGGAAGTAGATATTTCCAGTGTTTCCGGAATTTTAGATTCCATATCCGTATTTCCGCTCCAAGAAAGGAACGCCCGGCCAAAAAGTTCACCTCTGCCGTCATCAAATACGATATCCTGAAAGGAAGCGCCGTTTTGATCCACCCTTCCCGCAAACCGCAGCGAAGCGGATGATGACGCGGGAGTAGCAAGTTCGCTTATTTCCAGTCGGATCATATCCATAGACCAAGATTTGGTGGAATCATACCTAAGGGATGAAAAAAACCCCAAACGGAAAAACTGGCTCCGAAAAGAAATTGGAATAGAAGCGGCTTCGGCATACCCGGAATAACCGCCTTCAGCGGTCCGGCTCATATAGACCAAGAGGCCATAGGACCCCTGGATACTTAAAGACCGCTGATCCAATAATGCCCCTTCAATGTAATAGGACATATCCTTATAAGATGCTGCCAGAGAAAAGTTGACGTCATTGGGATTATAAAAGTCCAAATATCCAGATAATTCGTACCCTGATCCTGCCGCCGCAGCGCCGGTCATGATAATATTGCTTTCGTTCAGTTCAAAGCGTTTGTTTGTTCCAGAAATAGAGGACAGCGCGACAATCTCATTCTGCCCATTATGGTAGACAAGTACAAAACGGGGAGCGTTATAAAAAATCTGATCAAAGTCAGTGGTTACAAAAATTTCGGTGGTAATTGACGTCTTTGCTGTAACTAAGGATGCGGTCTCCGGCAGGCTGGGAATTATTGCCAGCGGGCGCAGCATACGGAGCAGGTCGTCCACAGAAAAGGCGTCAAAGATCAGGCCAGCCTGAAAATACCGGGGTTCGTAATCAAAGGAGCCTTCTGCGGAAAAACGGCTTATGCGGACATCACCGGAGGATTCTATGCCGGGAGACATTCGCAGAGCCGAAAAATCGAAAGTAAAACCACTGTTTTCCCGTTGTATGCCGGCATCCAGAGCGGTAAAGAGGACCGGCCCCATAGATACGCTGTCTCCAAAAATGGCGACGGTCCGCCCGTAAGAACTCACCGTAAGGTCCGCATTTATTACGTACTCATCTCCCCCGCCGTCCGGATATCGGGAATCGATACCTGGAACAAGGCTTAAATCGCGTATGGAAACCATCCCGTTGGGAGACAGGTTCTTAAAACTAAGGCCTCCGGCGTACTGTATATCTCCCCGGGGAAAGGTAAGCCCCAAACGGCGAAAGCGGACGTATTCCAAATTTCCTGTTGCGGCAATGGCGTAGGCAACGCCATCTATGGGAAACAAGTCCCCCATGTCTCCGGAAAGGTCCAGGGAATAGGAAACGCCGCCGGGAGCGGTCTCGAAAGATACAGACCCGTTAACGCTTAGGCCAAGGAAGGAGTTGTACTCTTTCCAGGGGCCCGACAGGGAAAGAAGAAACCGGGGGCTAAAATCCCGGCCTTCAAAACGTCCAAAAAAACGCCCCATGCCAAAAACATAGCCCAGAGACAGATCAAAAGAGTGCGGTTCCCCGGTAAATCCATCTTCCGTCTTTTGAACTTCAATTTTTTCCGGATCTATCGCAACGTCAAACTTAAGAGTTCTGAAGCTGAATCCGTCTCCGTAAAACGAGGGGAGCGCTATGGCCAGCTTTCCTTCCCGCAGCCGGGTATCAAGTTCCCCGCTGAATCTGCCGTTCAAACCCATGGTCCTGGATCGGCCCAAGAAAGTTTCAAAAAACGCTTCGCCTTCAGCTCTGCCCTTCAGCAAAACGCGGCTTCCCCGGACCACTGTGTCCAGATTAAGGCCGGCAAGAAAAAACTTATTCCCTCCCGCACGGACATGGCATCCGCCGCCCCGTATTTTAAGGGCGAAATTCCCGGAAAATCCGGCAAGCCAATCCCCAAGGCTTTCATCCGGCGCAGCGCCGGGATTTTCTCCATGTTCTCCGGCTTTCGCAAACAGGGCATCCCAGTCCCCAGCGTGGTCAATGTCCAGGGAAAGCACGGGCTTATCCAGCCGGATGAGGCGGATGGCGTCCACTCCATCTCCCCGCAGGATGCCGGCAAGAGATAAGGAAATCCGCAGTCTGCCAAGGGAAACAAGGGGCTCCGGTGTAGACCCATAAATACGTATATCCCGTATATCAAGGGTACTGAAAACAGAAGGACTCATGGATGCGTATTCGATCCTCATACCTAGAAAAGCCTCCCCCCGACCCAGGAGATCATTCCGCAGGGCCGTCATTTTCGCAAAGAGGTTCTTTTGTAGAGGCCGTACAAGCAGCGATGTGGTGGCAGCCAGGACCAAAAAAACGAGAATATTGGAGACTATGCGTATCAGACGGTTTTCCCTCATCCTGTTACAATATCGGCTAAATTGTACTATAAGGGGCCTGGTAGCCGGGATTTTTCTGTACACAATCCAAAAAAATTCAAGCTCAATAGGCGCCCGGAGTATCAGGGCCAAAGTAATCAAACAAGCCTCCGCAGAGATCGAACCGGAGAGACCCGTCCGCGTAGACTTGTAATCTTGGGCTGCCTGAGCCTTCGCTCTTAGGCGCCCGATGGTCGCAGGTTCGGCGTGGTATGTACCCTTAGCATACAATCAAATAAATGTGTTCTCCGCAGCCTGCAAAAAAAAATATAGCGGGAAACCGCAAGGCTATTATTGATATTCTTCTTATGATATAACAAGCATGTTATGTCGATTATACACAATTTTGCGGTCTTTGAGGGAGGAGACGGCAGCGGGACCACCACGCAGCTTGAACTTCTGGCCCGACGTTTTGCCAGTCCCGGCCTCCCTCCTTTTCACGCCACCCGGGAGCCCACAGGCGGCCCTATAGGGACCCTCATTCGCAAGGTGTTGAAGGGGGAAACCGTCTTGCTGCCCAAAACCACAGCCAGGCTTTTCGCCGCCGACAGGAACGAGCACATCTATGGGCCCGGAGGCATCGCTGAACGCTGCGAAAGGGGAGAAATAGTAGTTTCCGACCGCTACACTCCTTCCTCTATTGTTTACCAGGGCATAGTCTGTGGAGACGAGCTTACATCCGCCCTGAACGCTTCCTTCCCCATGCCGGAACTTCTTATCTTCTTTGATTTGGAAAGCAACATCGCCCTCAAACGTATAGCCGCCCGGCCGGACAGGGACATCTACGAATACCTGGATTTTCAAATTAAGGCCCGCACCCTGTACAAGGCGTTGCTCCCCCGCTACGAGGAAGCGGGTGTGCGGGTAGAATGTCTGGATGCATCTCTGCCGCCAGATAAAATTGCGGAGTTGGTCTGGAAAACGGTCAAAAAGATGCCGTCCGTTGAAGCATACGCCGGATAAACGCCTAACCACAGGATGCTAGTCCCCGTGCGGCTATTGGGTCTTCAGGTTCAATCTCAAGAACGGTACGGAAGAAAGCCGCGGCTTCATTGTCGTCCCCTTTTTTCATGGCCAAAACTCCAAGATTGGAGATAATCTTTACGTTTTCCGGTTCTTCTATCAGAGCGGCTTCAAGCTCCTTGCGCGCGGCGGCGTAATCTCCCTGTTCCATAAGGCAAATGGCCAATTCGTTTCGTGTATCGCTGTTATCACCCCCAAGCTCTATCGCTTTTCTGAAAGCCGCCGTCCCGTCTTCCCAGCGCCCAAGTTTCCGCAGCGTCCAGCCAAGGACAAACCATCCGTTCCAGACATCGGCCCGGCGCTCCAGAAAACTTTTTATTCTGAAGAGACCCCGCTCCGTATCCCCTTCGCGGATATAATTGTAGGCTTCCAGGAGGTTTTCATCGTCCAAATCATGTTTTTCGATTTCGCCGGCAAAAAAAGCGGCCTTGTTCTTTTTATCCGGCTCATCCGATATGGGAATATATGCGGTAAAACATTTCCCGGCCATGCCGAAATTCCGCCGTTTCATATAAAAAAAACCGGCGTTAAAGAGGGCATTGGGAAAAGGAGGGTCCTGAGCCAGGAGTTTCCCGTATACATCGCGGGCCAGGGCATTTTGGGTTTCCGCTTCTTCTATCCGGCCGGTCCGTTCCAGGGCCTCAGCTTTTTTTTCAAAGATTACAGCTCGGTTCAACAGAACTTCCGCCGCCTCCGGAAAAAGCCCCTCCAAAGCCGTCAGTATTTCCAGCGCCATATTATAGTCGCCGTTGCGGGCCTTCAGAATAGCCGCTTCGGAAAATTCTCCCAAAATACCGGGTTTAACCGCAAGGACAAAGCGGCGGTAATAATCTATATCATCATGACTCAATTCCTCATACCCAGCATTTGACATCACAACCCGTATCATTCCAGAGAGTATCATCTCCCAGGAAAGGTTTTCGGGGTCAAAAGATTTCTCCCCAGGAGGCAGTTCCACCGGGATAGGAACGGACGGGTCCATGAAAAAACCGGCCCCCGCATCATCTTCATGGCAAAAAGAAGCGATCCCCCCGCCAAGGGAAGGGCGGAAAATTTTTTCAAGCCGCTCACTCAGAGATTTGGGAACAGATAAAAAAACGATATTGTCAGGAACGTTCATGCAGGCCGTCCCCGGGAGTCCGTAATGCCAGATGAAAGCGGCGCGGCTGACCGGGCGTCCGCCGCTCTGTGAGACTGACTGAAAAAATCGTTAAGCCGCAACTTATACCCCATGGGAACGTCAGGCCCGTTAAATTCGACAGCCAGCGCAAGGAGGTCTTTCCTGCCCTCCACGTTTTCGGCGCGGACAAACTTTCCTTGAATCAAAAAACTTTCCCGGGGATCGTCAAAGTCTATGCGTAAAGCCGAATCCTTGTTTACAAGAAACTTTGCCACCCCCATCATTACCATCTTTGCGCCGGAAAAAGAAATATCCCGCAGGATGCAGCGCCGGGGAACCCGCTCTATAAAGACGACGCATTCCTTAGGCAGAACTTTCAGCTTTCGCAGGATTTCCGGGATCAGGACTATGCGTTCCGCCCGGCGTTTTGAGGAATTAACATTAGCGTCCAAAAGCCGCCCCATAATCTCGATAAGATCGTCCGGCGGGCGCTGGGTAAACTGGATAGTGAAAATGGCCATATCTCTCGATCCCGTATAAGGAGCGCAGCCTATAGAGCGCCCGGCGATAAAAAAGGTCAGCGGCGGCCCGCCTTCGGGGTTTTTGAAACAAAGCCTGAGGCTTAGCGCGTTATTGGCCTGCTGTAGCTTGCCAAGCAGCCCGGATTGGCTATTCGCAACAATTTTTGCGCCCTCAAAGGAAGAAGAATAGACAACGCAGGGCCAAAAATCTCCTCCACATTTCAGATATACCTGCTGAGTTATCATGCCGGTAACTTGAATTATCTCTTTTGTGAAAGTTACGCTGATAGCCTTATACCGTTCATAATACGCCGCAATTTTTTGACTTGTTAAGATGCCCATCTGCTACAACTATAAAATTTTTTGAGGGCCCTGGCAAGCCACCGGTAGAAGCGGGACCGGTACAGGCCAAAATGCCGGCATATCAATGCCTTAGCCATGGTCTATGGCGAAACCTCCAACAAGGCCCTTTTCGGCCAGACGGATCACCGGGCCTGGGAAATCCTGGTTCCTATTGCCGTACCCAGCCAAGGCGATTTAAGCGGACTCCACGCTTACCTTGTGTTTTTCAGCCCCAGTCCAGGGAACGGGGGAGGGAAGCCCAGCATATCTCTGGCACGGACTACTCCAACGCCGGAGAATCCGGGAAGCATCGGCCCGCCAATAATCGCTAGAAAAAACCTGACGCTGCTGCGTTACTCAGCCTTTCTAAATCATCTTTGACAATAATTTTTTTGTTCCGGCATACCCTATCCCTGATGCAAGCATTGTGGTATTTCGTAGAATCCGCATGGAGGCGAGCCAAAAAGTAATGGCGGTCTTCCATATTTTTTCCCGGCAGCCGCCTGGCACGGCTGGTCAGCAAAATAACAGAGGAGATGTGGATAGAACTGCTGTTAAGAAAATATCAGACAAGCGGGAGAACAAGCTGGTATCATCCTGAGATGATGACTAAACTGTTCGTGTATGGCTACAAGACAAAAAGTGTACTACAGCCTGATGCCGGTGAAAGCGGCGAGAGAACATAATATTCATGCGGATTATCGTGGGTCAGCGGTCTGGCTTCAAGACGCTGAACGAGTTCCGGAGGAGACTATTGAAGGGGGGGGGGGGGGGGGGGGGGTGCAGAAGAAACGGTTTGGAGAGAAGTTGAAGGTGATAATAAGCGGTGCCTGGTACGGGAGCGAAGAAAACTATGTCTGTCTTGAGCAGCAGGGGATTCAGGCGATTTTTATCACGGTGAACAGCGAAAGTCTCCGCGGAATGAGGGATACTTGTCCTTGGGTACAATTTGAAGCAAATGTACCGGATAAACAATCAAAAATCGATCTGACCGGAACCATAATCTGCAAAATTCTAAGGGTTCAAAAAATTTTCAAAAACAATATAAGCAACAAAGATGGTCAACATAAATTATACTATATAGACAGTCCAGTGTTTTATTTTAAATCTGCTGATTTTAATAAATTTTTGTTAAAATACTATGTTAATTATTAACAAAATTTTTTCTTTATTTATAGTATTATAAAGATATTCCGGAGGATAAATGCCTGTATTGGGTGTTTTAAGGGTAAAGGGAAACATGGATTAAGTCTAAAATACATTTGAACCCATATAATTATTGCCTGTAGGAATTCGCCGGCTGTATTAGTTTCAGAAAATGTATAGCGTTCAATTGAAGAAACACTTTATCTAAACTCGATACCCGGAATGAACGATTCGATTATTTCCAGGATGCAAGAAAAAATTTAGGCAAAAAAATAAACATGGGTGATCTTAAAAATAATATCCTTAACTTTATTAAAATATTGCACAATAATCCATATCAAAATCCGCCGCCTTATAAAGGATTATGGGCGATCTGCTTAGTTCCTATTTCAGGCGAATTAATATTCAGCATAGATTAATTTATCAAACTGAAAAAACTGTAAAGATTATTAGAATGTGGACACATTATGAATAAACATATTTTAAGACTGTTTTATTTACGCCGCACGGATGCGGCACAAACCATAAAGTTGTTCGGATGTTTCGCATAACATTCCGGCTGTTTACGCTTCGCCCCTTCGGGTCTCGGTCTCCGAAAACCGCAGTCGGCCTACGGCCTTTGTGCGGTTTTTCGTAGCCCGATCCGCCAAAGGCGGCGAAGCGTAAACAGACCTGTTATGTGCAGTTGGGGCATTTTATTCCAACCAATTTATTAAATTCAATCCTTTTATATTCTCATAATGTTTCGTATTGTTTGATATAAATTTCCCGTGATTGTTTATTATAATAGCCGCTATCAATATATCAGCATCACTTACTGTTTTTCCAGTCCTTCTTAAATCAGCATAAATATCCGCCACCAGTAAAACCGCATTATCATCTATCGTGAATACTGGAACAGTTTCTAAAAATTCTTTAAACATTCTCTCTTTTTTTACATTGTTTCTCCATCTAAAACCTTTTAATGTTTCATAAACATTTACCGCAGTCAATGCTATCGGTTCTTTGCTTTTAACAGTTTCGATTATTTTATCCCGTATCTTTATATTTCCGGAGAAATAGTATGATAAAATGTCGCTGTCAAGAAATATCATATTTCAGTCCTATTAAGAGAGAAATTTTCTCTTTCTTTTATAATTTCTTCCATGCAGTTTACATCTTCATCATCCCAAGTGTTAAAATACTGTAATATTTTTGCTTGATCCTTTTCTATAGGATTCGTAAATGTAATAACAACCTCATATTTTCCCTTTATGGGTATAGGTTCGTCCAACCTAAAATTATTGCCGTCATAAACTGCCTTAACTGCATACATAAGCAACCTCCAAAACTATTTATAGAATACCATATTTTATAAATAGTTTCAAGTATTTTTTAGTGTATTATTTTTTATACGTATAGTATATCTTGCCCCAATTTCGCATAACGTTCCGGCTGTATATGACGTTTTGCCAGCCCGAATAAGGGCACCGCGAAGCGGTGTCCAGGGCTGGCAAAATGTGCCGGAGTGAGCCGTGGGAATGAAGCGTAGCGGAATG